>DATEOK010000203.1:0-7535 GCA_035274225.1 Dongiaceae bacterium | reverse complement strand
GGTCCGGGCGGTTGTCGAAGCGGATCTCGCCGTCCATCGCTTCGGCGAGGGCGCGGGAGATGGAGAGGCCGAGGCCGATGCTCTGTTTCGAATCCACCATCTCGGGATCGGCGAAGCTGACGAACGGCAGGCCGAGCTGATCCAACTTGTCCGGCGGGACGCCCGGCCCTTCGTCCACCACCGAGACGGTGACGCGGCCCTTGGTCTGCGTGGCGCCGATCTCGATGGTGCCGCCGGCCGGCGAATACTTGATGGCATTATCGACGACGTTGAGCAGCAGCTGGCGCAGCGACTGGCCGTCGGCGCGCACCGAGAGATCTTGGCCGTCCGCGACGTGAACCTGCAGGGCCTTTTTCAGGATGGCGCCGCCTTCGATCTGCAGCACGTCGGTGAGCGCGGTCGGCAGCGGCAGGTTCTCCATCTTGAGATCGAGCTTGCCCGCTTCGACGCGCGAGACGTCGAGGATCTGGTTCACCAGCTCCAGCAGATGCCGCCCAGAGCGGTGGATGTTGTCGGCATAGTCCTGGTAGATCGGCAGATCGCGTGGGCCGTACAGCTCCAGCCGCAGCACGTCGGAGAAGCCGATGATGGCGTTGAGCGGCGTGCGCAGCTCGTGGCTCATCATGGAAAGGAACCGGCTCTTGGCGCGGCTGGCATCCTGCGCCGCATTCTTGGCGTCCATCAGGGCGACCCGGTTGCGGAACTGCTCGATCGCGAGGCGCAGAATCTCAGCGAAGGCGCGGATGGTGGAGAGTTCATCCTCGCTCGGCGCGCGCTTGGTCCGGTAGTAGGTGGCGAAGGTGGCGATGACGGTGCCGTCGGCCTGGATCACCGGATGCGACCAGCAGGCGGCGAAGCCCGCTGCGCGCGCAATGTCCGCATACGGCGCCCAATATGGATGATCGAACACGTCCTCGACGATCACCGGCTTGCGCAGGGCGGCGGCGGATCCGCACGAGCCGACCCCCTCGCCGATGGCGAGTCCCTCGACCACGTCGTTGTAGAACTTAGGCAGGCCCGGCGCCGCGCCGTTGCGGATCTTGCCGTTCTCGATCAGCTGGATGGTGCCGATGCAGTCGGGGATGATGCGCTCGATCGCGTGCGCGGTCTCGAGCAGGATGTCCTCCAGCTTGCGCGCGGCCGACAGGCGCTGCAGGATTCCGATGAAGGCCGCCTCGCGCGCACCGACGATGGCGACGCGGTGCTCGACGACACGTTGCGCGCCGCGAACACGCACCAGGGCGAGCGCTGCAAGAGCCGCGAAAGCGGCTGTGATGACCAGCAGGGGGACGTGCCAATCCATTAGACGGCCGCTCCTCTGCGCGGGGTCGCAAGTGCGCGCATGATCACCCTCTGTGCCATGCCAGACTCTCGCCCCCGTCCCCGTAAGCAAGGCGTCGACGATCTGCTCAACTCTTAAGGCTACTTGCTAGCAAAGCGCGAGCGTCCTGGCCAGTGAGCGGAAGCACTATGCCTGGGAAATGAATGCTAGTCGACGCCGTCCACGACGATGAACTGTGCTTCCATGGCATTGAGCCGGAGCGGCAGGATCTTCTGATAGGCAGGCGAATTGTACCAGTCCTCCGCCGCCTTGCGCGAAGGGAACTCCAGCATGGCGATGCGGTCGAACGGCATCTCGCCCTCGAGGGCGGTGAACTTGCCGCCGCGCACCAGGAACTTGCCGCCATAGGCCTCGATGGTCGGCATCACCTGCTTGCGATACTCGTCGAACATCTTCGGGTCGGTCAGCCGCCGCTCGTAGACGATGCAATAGGCTTTCATCGTGGACTCCTCAGCCCTCGCCCTTGCGCCCGTCGGTGCCGGAGAGCGCCGCCTGGGCCGCCGCCAGCTTGGCGATTGGAACGCGGTACGGCGAGCAGGATACGTAGTCCAATCCCACCTTGGCGCAGAAGTGGATCGAGGCGGGATCGCCGCCATGTTCGCCACAGATGCCGAGCTTGAGGTTGCCGCGGGTCTTGCGGCCACGGTCGGTGGCGATCTGCACCAGCTCGCCGACGCCCTCGGGGTCGAGGCTGATGAAGGGGTCTTGCTTGATGATGCCTTGGCGCTCGTAGGAGGCGATGAAGCGCGCGGCATCGTCGCGGCTGAGGCCATAGGTGGTCTGCGTCAGGTCGTTGGTGCCGAAGGAGAAGAACTGCGCGTCCTTCGCGATCTCGTCCGCGAGCAGACAGGCGCGCGGCAGCTCGATCATGGTGCCGATGAGATACGGCGCCTTGAAGCCGGTCGCCTTCTCGACCTCGGCGGCGACCCGCTCGACCGCCGCCTTCATCAAGGCGAACTCCTTGGGGACGCTGACCAGCGGAATCATGATCTCCGCTTCGACCGTTTCGCCGATCTCCTTGTACACGGCGGCCGCGGCTTCGAAGATCGCGCGCGCCTGCATTTCGTATATCTCGGGATAGGTGATGCCGAGACGGCAGCCGCGATGGCCCAGCATCGGGTTGGTTTCGTGAAGCTGCGCGGCGCGGGCCGCGACCGCATCGGCCGGAACGCCGGTGGCGGCAGCGACCTCGGCCACATCCTCCCGCGTATTGGGCAGGAACTCGTGCAGCGGCGGGTCGAGCAGGCGGATGGTCACCGGCAGGCCGCGCATGATCTTGAACAGCTCGACGAAATCCTGGCGCTGCATGGGCAGGATCTTGGCCAACGCCTTCTTCCGGCCCTCGACGGTGTCGGCCATGATCATCTCGCGCATCGCGACGATGCGCTCGCCGTCGAAGAACATGTGCTCGGTGCGGCAGAGGCCGATGCCTTCGGCGCCGAACTCGCGCGCGGTGCGGGCGTCGAGCGGCGTCTCGGCGTTGGTGCGCACCTTGAGCTTGCGCGTCTTGTCGGCCCAGGACATCAGCTTGGCGAAGTCGCCGGACAGCTGCGGCTGGATCGTGGGAACCTTGCCGATCATCACCTCGCCGGTGCCGCCGTCGATGGTGATGATGTCGCCTTCGCCGACCTTCTGGCCCTTGACGGTCATGGTCTTCTTGTCGGCCTCGACGCGGATCTCGCCGGCGCCGGAGACGCAGGGGCGACCCATGCCGCGCGCCACCACCGCGGCGTGGCTGGTCATGCCGCCGCGGGTGGTGAGGATGCCGACCGCGGCGTGCATGCCGTGGATGTCCTCGGGGCTGGTCTCGACCCGGACCAGGATGACCTCGGCGCCCTTGGTGGCGCGGTCCTCCGCCTCGTCGGCGGTGAACACGACCTGGCCGGAAGCGGCGCCGGGGCTCGCCGGCAGGCCGCGCGCGACCACGTCCTTCTTGGCCTTGGGATCGAGGGTCGGGTGCAGCAGCTGGTCGAGCGAGGCGGGATCGATGCGCGCGACCGCGGTCGCCTGGTCGATCAGGCCCTCGCTGCAGAGATCGACGGCGATCTTGAGCGCCGCCGCGGCGGTGCGCTTGCCGTTGCGGGTCTGCAGCATATAGAGCTTGCCCTGCTGGACCGTGAACTCGATGTCCTGCATGTCCTTGTAGTGCTTCTCCAGCTGCTGGCGCACCTCGTCCAGTTGCTTGAAGACCGTCGGCATCACCTCTTCCATCGCGGGCAGCGTGGAGTTGTTCGCCTTCTTGCCGGCGATGGTGACCTGCTGCGGCGTGCGGATGCCGGCGACCACGTCCTCGCCCTGCGCGTTCACGAGATACTCGCCGTAGAATTCCTTGGCTCCGGTCGAGGGGTTGCGGGTGAAGGCGACGCCGGTGGCGCAATCCTCGCCCATGTTGCCGAACACCATGGCCTGGACGTTGACGGCGGTTCCCCAATCCTCGGGGATGTTGTTGATCTTGCGGTAGGTGACGGCCCGCTGGATGTTCCAGGAGCCGAACACGGCGCCGATCGCGCCCCACAGCTGCTCCTTGGGGTCCTGCGGGAACGGCTTACCGATCTCCTCCTCGACCTTCGCCTTGTAGTCCTCGATGACCTTCTTCCAGTGCTCGGCCTTGAGCTCGGTGTCGGATTCCAGGTTGAGGTCGGATTTGTGCAGCTCGAGGATCTCCTCGAAGCTGTGATGCTCCACGCCCAAGACGACGTTGCCGTACATCTGGATGAAGCGGCGGTAAGAATCGTAGGCGAAGCGCTCGTCGCCCGCCTGCTTGGCGAGGCCGGCGGCGGTCACGTCATTGAGGCCGAGGTTGAGGACGGTGTCCATCATGCCCGGCATCGAGACACGCGCGCCGGAGCGGACGGAGACCAGCAGCGGCTTCTTCGGGTCGCCGAACTTGGCGCCGACGATCTCCTCGATCTGGTGCAGCGACGCTTCCACCTCGGCTTTCAGCTCGGGCGGATAGCTCTTGGCGTTGGCGTAGAAATAGGTGCAGACGTCGGTGGTGATGGTGAATCCAGGCGGCACCGGCAGGCCGAGCGCGCTCATCTCGGCGAGATTGGCGCCCTTGCCGCCCAGCAGGTTGCGCATGTCCGCGCGGCCCTCGGCCGAGCCACCCCCGAACCGATACACCCACTTCGCCATCATCACCTTCCTGTTGGTCGTTGCGCTTTTGGCTGGCCGCTACGCTTCGGCCTTGGCTTCGATCTTCGAGAAATCGGCGACTGCATTCAGGGTCGCGCGGATGGTGGAGAGCAGGCGCAGGCGGTTGGAGCGCTGCGCCGGGTCCGGATCGTTGACCGTCACGCGGTCGAAGAAATCATCGATCGGCGCGCGCAGGTTGGAGAGCGAGCCCATGGCGGCCACGAACTCCTCGTTGCCGATGCGCTTGCGCGCGGCCTGCGATTCCTTGTCCAGGGCGGCGAACAGCTTCTTCTCCTCGTCCTGGGCGAACTTGGCCGGATCGGCGGCACCGTCATGGCTGGCGCCGTCCTTCTTCTCCTCGATGCGCACGATGTTGCTGGCGCGGCGATAGGCGGCCAGCAGGTTGGCGCCGGCATCGCTGTCGACGAGATCCTGCAGCGCCTTCACCCGCGCCACCAGGCGGACCAGGTCGTCCTCGTCGCCGAGCGCGAACACGGCCGCGATCAGGTCGTGGCGGACGCCCTGCTCCTTCAGCGCGACCTTCAGGCGGTCGGCGAAGAAGTCGAGCAGCTGGCCGACCACGGCCTTGGGCTGGTTCTGCTCGAACCCGCCCTGGTCGTAAAAGCCGCTGTAAGCGAATCCGAACACGTCCCGCAGTTTCAACCTCAAGCCGTTTTCCAGGATCAGACGGATGACGCCCAACGCAGCACGTCGCAGCGCGAAGGGGTCCTTGGAACCGGTCGGCTTCTCGTCGATGGCGAAGAAACCCACCAGGCTGTCGATCTTGTCCGCCAGGGCGACCGCAACGCTGGCCGGCGCCGAAGGACACTGATCGGTGGGACCGAGGGGCCTGTAGTGATCGGCAATCGCATCGGTAATCTCTGGGGCATACCCCTCGATCCCGGCGTAGTAACGCCCCATGATGCCCTGGAGTTCCGGGAACTCGCCCACCATTCCGGAGGTCAGATCGGCCTTGGCGAGGCGCGCGGCCTGGGCCGCCTGATCGGCGTTGCAGCCCGGGATGAGCCCGGCCAGGTGACGGGCCAGCGCCTCGATGCGCTTCACCTTCTGGCCGACGGTGCCGAGCTTGGCGTGGAAGATGATGCTGTCGAGGGCCGGCAGACGGCCGGCCAGCTTCACCTTCTGGTCCTGCTCCCAGAAGAACATGGCGTCGCTCAGGCGAGCCCGCAGCACGCGCTCGTTGCCAGCGATGATCTGGGCACCCTTGTCGGGCGTATCCATGTTGGCGACCACCAGGAAGCGAGCGGCCAGCTTGCCGGTCTTGTCCTGGAGCGCGAAGTATTTCTGGTGCGTGCGCATGGAGGTGGTCAGCACCTCCGGCGGCACGGTCATGAACTGCTGATCGATCCGGCCCATCAGCACGACCGGCCATTCCACCAGACCGGTCACCTCGTCCAGCAGCCCCTCGTCCGGCTTCACCGTCAGCCCTTCCTTGAGGGCGCGGTCGCGGCATTGCGCCCAGATCAGGGTGCGCCGCTCCTTGGGGTCCGGGATGATCTTGGCCGACTTCAGCTTGATCAGATAGTCGCTTGAATTTGCGACACTTATCTCGGCTGGACTGAGGAAGCGGTGGCCGCGGGTGCGCGAGGTGAAAGCAAGCTTGGTGTTGCCGCCCATCGGCACCGCGCCCTCAAGCGCCGCGCCGTCGAACACCGCCAGCACATGATGCAGCGGCCGCACCCAGCGCTGGGTCAGGTCGGCGAAGCGCATGCTCTTGGGCCAGGGCATTTCCTGGACGCACGCGGTCACGATCGCCGGAAGGACCTGACCGGTCGGCTGCCCCTTCTTCTCGATGGTGGCGAAATAGAACACGCCCTTACCGGTGTCGCGCTCTTCGCACTCCTTTACCGACTTGAGGCCCGCCGATTTCAGGAAGCCGTCGATCGCGGCTTGCGGCGAGCCGACGCGTGGACCCTTGCGCTCCTCGCGCACGTCGGGCTGGGCGGCGGGCAGCTCTTCGATCACCAGGGTCAGACGGCGCGGCGTCACATAGGTGCGCGCCAGGGTGAAATGGAGACCGGCCGCGTGCAGCTTGTCGGTCATCAGGCGCTGCAGGTCTTCGGCGGCACGAGCCTGCATGCGGGCGGGAATTTCTTCGGAGAACAGCTCGAGCAACAGTTCGGACATGGCTCAGGCTTTCCCGACTCTCTGGGTCGCTTCCCAGGCTTCGCAGCAGCCCTTCGCCAGCGCGCGCACGCGGCCGATATAGGCCTGGCGCTCGGTCACCGAGATGACGCCGCGGGCGTCCAGTAGATTGAAGATATGGCTCGCTTTGAGGCACTGGTCATAGGCCGGAAGCGGCAGCGCTTGCGCGGTATTGAGCAGCGCATTGCACTCCTGCTCGGCATCCTTGAAATGCTGCAATAACAAAGCACTGTCCGAATTCTCGAAATTATATTCTGAGAATTCCCGCTCGGCCTGCAGGTACACGTCGCCGTAGGTCATGCCCCCAGGACCCGCGACGCCGTTGAAGTCGAGATCGAAGATGTTCTCGACCCCTTGCACGTACATCATCAGGCGCTCAAGGCCGTAGGTGAGCTCGGTCGAGACGGGGTTGCATTCGAGGCCGCCGACCTGCTGGAAGTAGGTGAACTGCGAGACCTCCATGCCGTCGAGCCAGACCTCCCAGCCAAGGCCCCAGGCACCAAGGGTCGGGCTCTCCCAATCGTCCTCGACGAAGCGGATGTCGTGGTTCATCGGGTCGATGCCCAGCGCCTTCAAGCTACCGAGATAGAGGTCCTGGCTGTCGGCCGGCGAGGGCTTCAGGATGACCTGGAACTGGTAGTAGTGCTGGAGCCGGTTCGGGTTCTCGCCGTAGCGGCCGTCCTTGGGTCGGCGGCAAGGCTGGACGTAGGCGGCGCGCCACGGCTTCGGGCCGAGCGCGCGCAGGGTGGTCGCCCAGTGGAAGGTGCCGGCGCCCATCTCCATGTCGTAAGGCTGAAGGATCACGCAACCTTGCCCCGCCCAGTAGTGCTGGAGGGTCAGGATCAGTTCCTGAAAGCATTGCGGCTTGGACACCGGACTTCTTCCCCGAAAA
>DATEOK010000202.1:0-26886 GCA_035274225.1 Dongiaceae bacterium | reverse complement strand
TGGTCGGAGCCGGTGCCTGGGCCTGCGGATTGGTGGAGGTCGTCGGCGCCTGTGCGCCGCCGGTGCGAGGCCCTTGGCTGCTGGCGCCGCTCGGCACCTGGGTCTCGATGTTCAGAACAATCACCTGCAAACGGTCTCCGGCAGTACGGACTTCGAGGGTTACTTGTGCCCCTGGCGGAATGTTGGCGGGCGTGGACAATTTCAGCGCGCCCTTGTCGGTCACCACCACCAGCAGGCCGTCGGGATCGCGCCCCTGCACCGTGCCCTTGATGATGGTGCCGTTGTCGAGCCCCGCCAGCTGGCGCGGCGGATCGGGAATGACCGCGGTCAGGATGTTCGGCGCGGGTCCGGCATTCGGCAGCCGAGGCGGCAGATTGATCGAGAATTCGCTCATCGCCGCCGGCTCATCTAGCTGGCCTGCGCCAGCTGCTGGGCGATCGCCTCGACGTCGCGCGCGGCATCGCTGCCGGGATGGCGCGTCAGCAGCGGGGTCTGCGCCCGGATCGCTTCGCGCACCTTGGTGTCGCGCCGCACCACGCCGAGCAGCGGCGGGGTCATCTTGAGGAAGGTGTCGCACGCCTTGGCCAGAGTCTTGTAGGTGCGCTCGCCCTCCGCCTTGCTGGCGGCGGCGTTCACCACCACCGCGATCTTGGTCTTGGCGCCGTCCTGCATCAGCAGCTTGATCAATGCATAGGCGTCGGTGAGGGAGGTCGGCTCGTCGTTGGTGACGACCAACGTACGTTGTGCGCTGGCCGCGAGATAGCGCACCGGACGCTCGACGCCGGCACCGAGATCGATCAGCACGCGATCGTAGCGGCTGCTGAGGTCGGCGATGCCACGGCCGAAGGTGGCAAGGCGCGCGCTGGAAAGGGTCGCAAGGCTCGCCACGCCGGAACGGCCGGCGACGATGTCGAGGCCGGTCGCCTCGTGGCGCTGGGCCGCCTCCGCCAGCGGCACGTTGTTGTCGAGCACGTCGGCGAGGTCGAGCTCGGGCGAGAGGCCGAGCTGGATGTCGACGTTGGCGAGACCGAGGTCGCCGTCGATCAGCACCGTGCGGCGGCCGAGATTGGAGAGCGCGTGGGCGAGCGTGACGGAGAGCCAGGTCTTGCCGACGCCGCCTTTGCCCGATGCCACCGCAATGGCATTGGCGATCGGCGCGGCTGCTGCCGTCGGTGCGGTGCGGCGGGTTTCCTGGACCATCATGCGATACCGGACATCGGTTTGTTGTTGGGCGATTTGCTGCTGGCCGATTTGCTATCGGCACTACCGGGCGCGCGCGATTCGGCGCGACTCGCAGGCAGAATTAGACGGCAGAGCTGGTCGGCGCGCAACGTTCCGAGGCCGGATGCGATCTCCGGCGAGGTGCCGACTCCGGCGAACGCGAGTCGCCCAGCCTCAGCTGCTGCCAGCAGGCCGCCATAGCGCCGTGCCACGTCGACCTTGGTGGCGACGAGTCGGGTCGCGCCGGTTTCGGCGTAGCCGGCGGCGAGCTCCGCGCTTTCGATCGCATCCCCACCGGCGGCCATGACCAGCACGATCTCGGCGCCGGCCGCCTGCGCCAGTTCGCGCAGCTGCGCGAGATCGGCGGCTTTCAGAGGATTGGTGCCGAGGGTGTCGATGAGGATGACGCCATCCGCGTCGGCCTTGGCGACGGCCTTGCGCAGGGTCGCGGCATCCTTGGCGCGATAGGCTGGCATCTCCAGCGCCTTGGCGTAAGTCGCGAGCTGCTCGATCGCGCCGGCCTTGGCGAGGTCGCAGGTGATGGCGGTGGCGGGGAGGCCATTGACCTTGGCCCGCGCCGCGAGCTTGGCGAGGGTCGAAGACTTGCCCGCGCCGGGCAGGCCTACCAGCAGGATCGGCTTAGCCGGCTTGCGGTCAGTCAAGGGCTGGAACCCAAACTGCGCGCGCAGGGCAGCGGTCAACGCCTGTTGCGGGCTGCTGCCTTCGAGATCAGCGGCGGTTGCCAGCAAACGACCGACCAGCGGCTGCGGCACGCCGTGATAGCGCAACGCGGCTTCGAGTTCGTCGGAGGCTTCTGCCGCGACTAGCGTCGTCGCGGCCGGCGACGTCGCGGTTTCGGCCGCGGCGGTCACCTTGACCTGCTTGCCCTCCTGCTCGGTCGACAGGATGACGGCATCCTCGCCGAGGGCCGTGCGCACTTGGCGCATGGCCTCGCCCATCGATGCTGCGGTGAAGGTGCGAAGGCGCATCGATCAGCCTCAGATCTGGCCTAGCGTGCGGATGCGCGCGCGGGCGTGGATCTCGTTCTGCGACATCACGGTGGTGATGGGGCGGAACCGCTCGATGATCGAGCGCACGTAGGGCCGGATCGCCGGGCTGGTCAGCAGCACCGGGCTCTCGCCCATAATGGTATGGCGCTCGAACGCCTGGCGCACCAGCTGGATGAATTGCTGCAGCGTGGTCGGCGCCATCACCAGCTGCTTCTCCTCGCCGTCGCCGTGCAGCGCCTCGGTGAAGGCGTGCTCCCATTCCGGCGACAGCGTCAGGATCGGGATCACGCCGGTCTGGTCGGTCGAGTTGTCGCTGATCTGGCGGGCGAGGCGCGCGCGCACATGCTCGGTAATCATGGTGACGTTGCGCGAATAGCCGCAGGCTTCGGAGACGCCTTCCAACACGTTCGGCAGGTCGCGGATCGAGACCCGCTCGCCGAGCAGTGACTGCAGCACGCGCTGCACGCCGCTGACCGAGATCTGGCCGGGGATGAGGTCGGCGACCAGCTTCTGATGCTCCTTGGGCAGCTCGTCGAGCAGCTTCTGGGTCTCGGCATGCGACAGCAGCTCGGACATGTTGTCTTTGATGAGCTCGGTCAGGTGCGTGGTGATGACGGTGGACGGATCGACCACGGTATAGCCGCGGAACAGGGCTTCCTCGCGCAGGGTCGGGTCGACCCACATCGCGGGCAGGCCGAAGGTCGGCTCGACCGTCTCTTCGCCGGCGAGGTTGATCTTGTCGCCGCGCGGATCCATGACCAGCAGCATATTGGGGCGCAGGTCGCCGCGGCCGGCCTCGATCTCCTTCACCCGCACGACGTAGGAGTTGGCGTTGATCTGCAGGTTGTCCTGGATGCGGACCGCCGGCAGGATGAAGCCCATCTCGCTCGCCAGCTGCCGGCGCAGCGCCTTGATCTGGTCGGTCAGGCGATGGCCCTGCTCGGCATTGATGAGGCCGAGCAGGCCGTAGCCGAGCTCGATGCGCACCGCGTCGATCGAGAGCGCGGTCGAAATCGGCTCTTCCATCACCGGCGCTGCGGCGATCTGCTGGGCCTGCTCGGTCACCGCTTGCGTCGCCGCCTGGCGCTGCTTGCGCGACAGCCAGTAGGCGCCGCCGCCGGTCACGCCGGCTAGCAGCAGGAAGGGCAGGGCCGGAATTCCGGGCAACACCGCCATGGTCGCCATCAGGAACGACGACATGCCGAGCGCGGCGGGATAGCCGGACAATTGCGAGAACAGCGCCTTGTCGGTCGAGCCGTCGACGCCCGCCTTGGTGACGAGCATGCCGGCCGCGGTCGAGACGATCAGCGCCGGGATCTGGGTCACCAGGCCGTCGCCGACCGTCAGCAGCGTGTAGGACTTCGCGGCCTCTCCCATCGAGAGGTCCTGCTGCGCGACGCCGATGATGATGCCGCCGACGATGTTGATGAAGGTGATGATGAGACCGGCGATGGCGTCGCCGCGCACGAACTTGGCGGCGCCGTCCATCGAGCCGAAGAAGTTGCTCTCGTCCTCCAGCGCCTTGCGGCGGGTGCGCGCTTCCTTCTCGTCGATCAGGCCGGCCGACAGGTCGGCGTCGATCGCCATCTGCTTGCCGGGCATGGCGTCCAGGCTGAAGCGCGCCGAAACTTCGGCGATGCGGCCCGAACCCTTGGTGATGACGATGAAGTTCACCAGCACCAGGATGGCGAACACGATCAGGCCGATGACGTAGTTGCCGCCCATGATGAAGCCGCCGAAGGCTTCGATCACGTGACCGGCGGCGTCGGTGCCCTCGTGGCCGTTGGTCAGGATGAGGCGGGTCGAGGCCAGGTTGAGCGACAGCCTGGTCATCGTGACGATCAGCAGGATGGTGGGGAAGGTGCTGAAATCCAGCGGCTTCTGGATGAACAGCACCACCATCAGGATGAGGACCGAGATGGTGATGGAGAAGGCAAGGCTCACGTCCAGCAGCCACGCCGGCATCGGCAGGATGAGGACGGTGAGGATGCAAATGAGGCCGGTGGCGAGCAGGATCTCGCCACGGCGCAGCGTCTTCGATATCTGGCCGACCCAGGCCGGCGCGCCAGCGCCGGCGCCTGGAGTGCTATTGCCGGTATCCGCCATCTGATCCGATCCCTACTGACTGCACCACGCGATCAAGCGGCCGAGAAGTGGTCGCTCTCGCCGTGCGTGCCGGGGACGGGGACGCCTTCCTCGCTGTACAGCTTCAGCTTGTTGCGCAGGGTGCGGATCGAGATGCCGAGGATGTTGGCGGCATGGGTCCGGTTGCCGAGGCAATGCTGCAGCGTATCGATGATGAGGTCGCGCTCGACCGCCGCTACTGTGCGGCCGACCAGGGCGCTGGTGACGCCGTTGGCAGCGGCAGCGGCCTTGGCGCTGGCCGGAGCGGACGACGTAGCGGCCTGGGCCTGCAGCGCAGAGACCGGGATACCGCGACCGCCGGTCAGCATGATGGCACCGGGCTCGATCACCGAATCCTGCGCCAGCAGCACGGCGCGATGCATGGTGTTCTCCAGTTCGCGCACGTTGCCGCGCCATTCGTGGGCGCGCAGCGTATCCATGACTTCCGGTGCGATACCGGTGATCCGGATGCCGTTGGCCTCCGCGTACTTCTTGGTGAAATGCTCGGCCAAGGCTGCGATGTCCGCCGGCCGGTGCCGCAGCGCCGGCAGCTCCAGCGCCATCACGTTGAGGCGGAAGAACAGGTCGTCGCGGAAATTGCCCTTGCGCACTTCGTCCTGCAGGTCGCGGTTGGAGGTGGCGAGCAGGCGGATGTCGACCTTCACCGGCGTGGTGCCGCCGACGCGGTCGATCACGCGCTCTTGGATCGCACGCAGCAGCTTGGCCTGCAGGCGCGGATGCATTTCGCTGATTTCGTCCAGCAGCAGGGTGCCGCCGTTGGCTTCCTCGAACTTGCCGATGCGGCGCGCGATCGCGCCGGTGAAGGAGCCCTTCTCGTGGCCGAACAGCTCGGATTCGAGCAGGTTCTCCGGGATCGCCGCGCAATTGACCGAGATGAACGGTTTGTTCGCCCTCTTGGAATGCGCGTGGATGTAGCGCGCCATCACTTCCTTGCCGGTGCCGGACTCGCCGGTGATCATGATGCTGGCGTCGGACGGCGCGACCTGGTCGGCCAGCTTCAGCACCGCCTTCATGGCCGGGTCGCGGTAGATGAGCGCGGAGCTTTCCTCGGCGACCGCGGCGAGGACGGCGGCGATCAGCTCGGCATCGGGCGGCAGGGGCACGTATTCCTTGGCGCCTGCCTTGATCGCCTTGACGGCTGTTTCGGCACTGGTGCCGATGCCGCAGGCCACCACTGGGATGTTGATTCGTTCATTGCGCAGGCTTTCGATCATGCGCTGGGTATCGAGCGCCACGTCGAACATGATGAGGTCCGCGCCCTGGCCGTTGCGCAAGGCATGCATCGCCTGGTCGACATCGTCGACGTGGGCCACCTTGGCCCCGCGGCTAAGGGCAATCTTGCCGGCCGCGGTGATGTGCCCGTCAAGGGATCCAACGATGAGAAGACGCATGGTTTGCTCCTGGTGCTCTTGCGGTTTTCAGCCGCGCTTAAAGGATCAATCGAAGTAGCGGATCTGCTGCCCGGCCGGCAGCACGGTGTTGAGCAGCATCTCGAGGCGGCGCGGATTCTCCTGCCGGCCCATCGAGGCGACGCCCATGGTGTAGATCTGGCTGACCAGCTGCTCGACCGTCGCGTTGCGCTCCAGCTTGCTGGCGAGCGGCAGGAACACGACGTTGGCCATCAGCGCGCCGTAGAGCGTGGTCAGCAGCGCGACGCTCATCGCGGGGCCGATGCGCTCGGGCGAATCCAGGTTGCCCAGCATCTGCACCAGGCCGACCAGCGTGCCGATCAGGCCCATGGCGGGCGATACCTCGGCGGCGCGGCGCAGGATGGCGGCGGCGCGATGCCGCCCTTGCGCGAGGGCGTGCGCTTCCAGGGTCATGTTGCGCTCGATCTCGTCGACCTGCAGGCCGTCCACCAGCATGCTGAGAGAGCGCTGCAGGAAGGGTGCGTCGCGCACGCCGTAGAGGTCGCCCTGCAGGGACAGCATGCCGCGCTTGCGCGCCTTGTCGGCGAGGGTGAGGACGCGGCGGGCGGCGACCCTGGGGTCGATCTCGGTGCGGAACATCGCCTGGCGGAACGAGGGTTGCGCCTCGCGCAGCTCTTCGCCGGTGTAGGAGATCGCGGTGACGGCGAAGGTTCCCAGCACCACCATCAGGATCGCCGGCACGTCGATGAAGGCGAGCGGCGATCCGTTGAGCACGATGGCGATCGCGATCAGAGCCAGCGCGGCGATCAGGCCGAACAGGGTGGCGAGGTCCATCTTGCGCGGCGCCGCTTCGAAGCGCAGCGGCGCATCGGACATCGGTCGCACGTCGTTTGGCGTTGTATCGGCCATTGTCATCCTGCCTTGCGCTCGCACCGGCGCATTCGATTAAGCCCGATCGGCCTTGATGATTTCCGTCATGGTGACGCCGAGACGATCCTCGACCACCACCACCTCGCCGCGCGCGACCAGGCGGTTGTTGACATAGATGTCGACCGCCTCGCCGACCTTGCGGTCGAGCTCCACCACGGCGCCGCGGCCCAGCTTCAGCAGCTGGCTCACCTGCATCGAGGTGCGGCCGAGCACGGCCGAGACCTGCACCGGGATGTCGTAGACGGCATCCAGGTCCTTGGCGTTGCCGGGACGCGACGCGTCCCCACCGGCATCGGGCGGCTGTCCCTCCGCGCCTTGGAACTCGGTGAGCTCCAGATTCTCCTCGTCACCCATCACTCTCTCCTTTCACTCACTTCGGATCGCGGTCTTCGACCGCGATGTATCGTGCCAGGGCTTCCTCGACCGCCCGCCAGATCCGGCCGGCCTCGCGTTCCACGCCGCCGTCGGCCCATTCGACGCGGCAATCGCTTTCACCCATCGCATCGTCCCCGATCAGGACGACGCGGCCATCGAACCCGCTGGAGGCCGACAGCTGCGTCAGGCGCTCCTGCAACGCATCGAGCCGGGCGCTGTGCACATAAGCGACCAGGCGCGGCTCCTGCTTCAGCGATTCCAGGCACTGGGCGAGGACCGATTCGATCTCCGCCAGGCCTTGCCGCTCCACCAGCGCCGGGTGCAGCTTCCGCACGATCGCCATTGCCAGGTCGACCGACTTGCCGGCGGCTTGCGCCTCGGCGGCGATGCTCTTGCCGATGGCGGCGGTCTGCTGCGCAATCGTGCTCAGCGTCGCCGCCACCTGCTTGTCGAACGCCGTGACCGCCTCGGTGCGGCCGCGCGTCACGCCGGCTTCCTCGCCCTTGCGCCGGGCGATGTCGCAGGCGCCCTGCATCTCCGCCTCGGTGAACATCGGCGGGGGCGGGGCCGGCGGTGCGACCGGCGCGCTCTTGGCACCGGCCGATGCACCACCCTTGGCCTGGGCGCCGCCGACGTTACTCTGCGGCGCTTCACCAAAATCGTTGTCGAAGAGGAACTTTCGTACCACTGCCATCTCTCGTGCCAGAGCCCTAGTAGATCAGCTCGTCTTCGCCTTTCTTGTCGGTCAGCATGATCTCGCCCTTGCCGGCGAGATCCTTGGCGATCGTCACCATCGCCAGCTGCGCCTCTTCCACGTCGCGCAGGCGGACCGGGCCCATCGCGGCCATGTCTTCCTTGAGCATCTTGGACGCGCGCTCCGACATGTTGGACAGGAACAGGTCGCGCAGCGCCTCCGACGCACCCTTGAGGCAGAGCGGCAGCTTGTCCTTCTCGACGTTGCGCAGCAGCGTCTGCACGCCGCCCGGATCCAGCTTGCCCAGGTCCTCGAAGGTGAACATGAGGGAGCGGACCTTCTCGGCGGAGTCGCGGTTGCGCTCCTCCAGCGCGGTCAGGAAGCGGGATTCCGACGCGCGGTCGAGGTTATTGAAGATCTCGGCGATCATCTCGTGCGCGTCGCGGCGCGAGGTGCGGGCGAGGTTGCTCATGAACTCGTTGCGCAGCACGCGCTCGACGTCGTCCAGGATGTCCTTTTGCACCGATTCCATGCGCAGCATGCGCATGATGACTTCCATCGCAAAGGCTTCCGGCAGCATCGAGAGCACGCGCGCGCCATGGTCGGGCTTCACCTTGGACAGCACGACGGCGACGGTCTGCGGATACTCGTTCTTCAGGAAGTTGGCGAGCACCGATTCGTGGACGTTGCCCAGCTTGTCCCACATGGTGCGGCCGGCCGGGCCGCGGATCTCTTCCATGATCGTGTCGACCTTGCTCCGGTCGAGCACCTTCATCAGCAACCGCTCGGTCGATTCGTAGGTGCCGGTCATGGTGCCGGTCGAGGAGATCTGATCGGCGAATTCGACGAACAGGCGCTCGATCACTGTCGCGTTCACGGTGCCAAGGTGGGCCATGGTCTGCGAGATTTCGCGGATCTCGTCGTCGTGCATCAACTGGAACAGCTTGGCCGCGGTGTCTTCTCCGACCGACATGACCAGCAAGGCGGCCTTCTGCAGGCCGTTCAAGGAGCGATAGTCGTCTTTTGCGCGCATCATGATCGTATTGCGTCCTGCCTAATGCCTGTCACTGTTCCTGGTAGACCCACTGGCGGATCAGGTTGACGGCCTGCTCCGGATGCTGGTCCACCAGGTCGGAGATCTTGCGGATCGAGGAGGCGCGCACGCGGCCCTCGACCTGGTTGAGGTCGATCATCTGGTCGATCTCCGCCGCGATCTGCTCCGCGTCGCTCGCCGACGGTATGCTCGGCAGCTGCGTCTGCGCCGGTCCCGGGATCGCCAAGGCTGCGGCGGCGCCCGGCGGCAGTGCGTACTGCTCGCCCGGGCCGGCCAGCGCAATATTGGCGGGCGCGATCGCCGGCATCGACAGGATGCGGCCCAGCAGCGGGCGCACCACCAGCAGCAGCACGAGCAGCGCGACGACCGCCAGCACAACCAGCTCGGCGAGGCGCATCAGGTCGGTCTTGTCGAAGCCGAGCAGCATGCCGGCTTCCTCGACGATCTCCGGCTCGGCGAATTTCATGTTGGTGACGGTCACCACGTCGCCACGCGTCTCGTTGAAGCCGATGGCCGACTTCACCAGCGCATCGATCTGCGCCAGCTCCTCCGGCGTCCGCGCCGCATAGGTCTTGGTGCCGTCCTCCGCGACGGTGGTGACGCCGTCGACCAGCACGGCGGCCGAGATGCGCTTCACTTCGCCGCCGGCCTTCACTTCGGTGCGGACGGTCTTCGAAATCTCGTAGTTGGTGATTTCCTCGGTGCGGCCGTTCTGCGAGCTGGAGCCGTTGGTGCCGTTGGCGTCCTGGCCCGGAGGGTTGGGCGTGTTGTTGGCGACGCTGACGTTGTTGGCGCCCTGGCGCTCCTGGGTGGTGCCGGTCTCTTCGATCGAGTTGGTGGAACGGACGACCTGGCCGTCCGGATTGAAGTCTTCCTTGTTGGTGGTGACTTGATTGAAGTCGAGATCGGCGGTCACTTCGGCGCGCACCTTGCCGGCGCCGAGCGTCTGCGCCAGCAATTGCTCGACCGACTGGCTGAGGCGTGCTTCGTAGGAGCGGCGCATCTCCTCGGAATTGGCGGTGTCGAGCGCATCGTCGTCGGCGCCGCGCGCCAGCAATTCGCCGCTGCTGTCGATCACCGAGACGTTCTTGGACTTCATGCCGGGCACGGCAGAGGAGACGAGGTGCTGGATGGCGGAGACCTGGCCCTTGTCCAAGCTGCCCTGCAGCGCCAGCACGACCGAGGCGGTCGGCTCGGCGCGGTCGCGCGAGAAGATCTCGCGCTTCGGCATCACCAGATGCACGCGGGCCGACCGGACCTGGTTGATCGAGCGGATGGTGCGCGACAGCTCGCCCTCGAGGGCGCGGATCTGGTTGATCTGCTGCACGAAGTTGGTGGTGCCGAGCGCATCGGCACGGTCGAAGATCTCGTAACCGATCGAGCCGCCGGAGGGGATGCCTTCGGAGGCGAGGGAGAGGCGCAGCCGCGCCACCTGGTCCTGCGGCACGTAGATCTGCGAGCCGTCGCCGCGCAATTCGTAGGCGATGCCCTGGGCATCCATGCGCTGGACGATCTGGCCGCTGTCGCTGGGGTCGAGGCCGCTGTAGAGCAGCGTCATGCCGGGAGTGGCAAGGCGCGTCACGATGAAGACGAAGAAGGCGATCAGGGCAAAGCCGACGGCTGCCAATGCCACGAGGCGGGTCGCCCCCAGATTGCGCAGCGTTTGCATCAGTCCATTCACGAGCGTCACCGGTGTTCGAATATGTGGCCCATCCGTCGGTCGGTGATTGCGAGGGTTCGCCTAAAATTTTCCGCAAATCATGTGGATTTGCGCGCAGTACCGCCTGACGACGGTTCGACGATAGGCTTCAGGACTTAACAAGCCCTTAAGTCACGGCAAAAATTGCCTAGAGCTGGGAAAAACCTGCCGGGTGTGGCGAAGTTTCGCGGACAGAAGGGGAGAAGAACTTGGGTCGCGCCCGCCTACTCAGCGGTGCGCATGGCTCCGCTGCGGCGGGCGGCCGCGCGATAGTCCTGCAGGCGCGTGGTCCGGAGACCTCGCATCCCGTGACGATCGATCGAGCGCTGCCAGGAGAGGAACTCCTCGACAGACAGCGTATAGCGGGCACAGGCTTCCTCTAGGCTGATCAGACCGGCGCGCACGCCGGCGACCACCTCCGCCTTGCGGCGGATGACCCAGCGCCTGGTGCCGGGGGGAGGCAAGTCTTCGAGGCGCAAGCGGCGCCCGTCAATCCCGAGGACCACCACGCTTCTGTTGCCTTCGAGCTCGGCGTCCATCGACTCCTTCCTCGGTGCAATCCGATGTTTACCGAGCCTATGCCTGACGACTTAAGGAATCGCTAAATCAGGACAACAGTCGAACTCAAGATTGCCGCGGTTTTTCGATAAAATTTTAGCTATCCAGTATTCGCGGCAAGTGCCGAAGTATTCTCAAGTATCGCTGCTGTCGGGGGTGGCGGGTTTGGTGACCTTCAGGACTTTGTCGACGGAGAAACCGACCGGACCGACAAACAATTTGACCTCGCCGTCGGCGATCTCGGTCGAGTCCACCACGCCGAAGCTGGTGATTTTCGACGAATACGTCTTGCCCTGCTCGTCGGCGTAAGAAACCGCCACCCGATATTCGCCGTCCGGCAGCTGGTTGCCGAAGGCGTCCTTGCCGTTCCAGTCGACGTTATAGGTGCCGACGCCCTTGTTGGCTTCCTGGACCAGGACGACCTGGCCGCGCGAATCGTAGACCGACAGTACGGCCTGGCCGGCGCTGTGCTCGATCTCGTACTGGAACTTGGCCTTGCCGTCCTTGAGACTGACGTGGTCGCTGTCGACCGCCACCTCGTTGCCGAGGAAGCTGACCGCGTTGAAGGCGTTGGTCGAGGATTGCAGGCTGATCAGGCGCTCCAGGCTCTTGTTGGAGGAGATCTGCTGCTCGACCTGGCTGAACCCGACCAGCTGCTGGGTGAACTGGGCGGTATCCATCGGGTTGAGCGGATCCTGGTTTTGCAGCTGCTTGGTCAGCAGCAGCAGGAAATTGTTGTAGGTGTCGTTGAGGCTGTCGATCGCCGCGTCGGTCTTCGACGTGGCGCTGTTGCTGGCGCTCGATTGACTGGCGCTCGACGCCAAGAGATCCGATACGTTCATCGTCCTTGCTCCCGGTCTTCCTCAGACCTGCAGATTCACAACCCCGGCGGCGGTATCCATCACCTGAGCAACCGGGATTTCCGGCTGATCGCCATCGGATTCGGCGTCCAGGACCGACCCGCCGTTGGCCGAAGCCCCCGACTGGCGAAGATCCTGGGCGAATTCCTGATCGCCACGACCCAGGCTGAAGGACAGATCGCCGCCCTCCATGTTCAGACCGGCATTATGCAAGGCCCGTTCCAACCCCTTGGTGTCGCGCTGCAGCAGCTCCAGGGTGCTGGGGCGCTCTACCGTCACGGCCGCGGTGACCCGCTTTTCCTCGTCAATCTCGAGCTTTACGTGGATGTTGCCGAGCTCGGCCGGGGAGAGCTGGATCGAGAACCTGTTGGTCCCCTCGCGCACCGCGCGCTGGAGATGGATGGCGACCTGCTCGTGGGCCGGCAAATTCTGCAGGTGCTGGCGGAGCTGCGCGACGAAATCCGGGCGCTTGCCGGCCGCGCCCTGGGCCAGGTGCAGGGCCCAGCCCTGACCGGTGCCGCCATCGGACAGCGCCGGGTCGAATGGCTCGCCCGTGCTGTCGAACTCGCTGCCGATGGTCGCCGGCTGTGGCTGGGTCGCCGCAAGCGGCTGCGCCGGTGTGGCCGGCGTTGCCGGTGTCGCCGGGGTGGCGGGTGTCGCGCGCGACGGCGCACTCGCGCGCAGCTTGATGTCCATGGACGAGCGTTCCGGCCGCGCCGGCGTAATGATTGCCGGCTCGACCACGGGCAGCGGAGCCTGTTCCGTCTGCAGGTGCGGGTTCGCCGGCGTGGCCGGTGTGGCCGGCAGCGCAGGCGTCGCGGCGACCGCAGGCGTGGCCGGGGTCGTGCCCTCGGTCGGCGTCGCCTGATCCGTCAACAACGCGGCAGCGCCTTCGGTCAGACTGGCTTCAGCCATCGCAGCGACGGCTTGCTCCTCGGCCGTCGCCTCAGGATCGGCTGCGGCGCCGTCGGACGAGGTATTCGACGCCTGCTCCGCCTGTTCGGGAAGTATGCTGTCTTCGGTCGGCTCGATAATCGGCGTTGCTGCCACGGCGACTTCGCCACCTGCGCCGGTCTCGTCCGTGGACTGCACGGAAACCACGACCGGGGCCACGGGCTCAGTGACTTCGGCTTCGCTTTCGACCGCTGCGGGCTGTTCGGCTGCTGCTTCGGTTTCGCTGGCGACCTCGGCAGCTTCGTGTTCCGAGGTGTCCGCGTCGGTCGTGGCGCGATCCTCCAGCGGAACGGTGTCGTCGTCCTTGGCGCAGGTTTCGGCGTTGGGCTGGCTGCTCTGGTCGGGCAAGCGGCGATCGGCGTCCTCGACCCGCTTTGCCTCGCCACGCAAGGTCTTGGCGTGAGCGACGACGACGCGCGGCGGACGGCCGGAAAGCGGGTCGGCCGCGGCTCCGTCGCGCAGCTTCGGCGCGCAAGGGCGCTGGTCGATCTCGGCATGCCGCTTCAGCAGGTCGCCGAACCGGTCGGCGCCGTGGCTCGACGGGCGGCGCCAGTCGATCTGGAATTCCGGCGTGATCTTCGGGTCGAAGAGAACGGTGCTCATGCTTGTCCTGTCAGGCGATGAAATTGACCAGCGACAGCCGCGAAACCTGCGAATAGGCGCCGAAGCTCGCTTGCAGCTGCAGTTCGACCGCTTGCAATTTCGCGGCCACTTCGTTGGGGTCGATCGCCTCGATCTTGTCGCTGTCGGAGACGTTGGCGTTGATGGTCGTCTGGTGCGACAAGGTGGTGGCGGCGAACAAGGCGTCGTTGACCGCATTGTCGCCCTGCAGCGCCCGCACCCCGGCGAGGGATTCGGTCGCCAGCTGCTTGGCGATGGTCATCTTGTCCGCGTAGGTGTCCGGGTCCTGCACGGCAGACTGGGCGTAGCGCAAGGCCAGGGTCAGCTTCTGGAACGCCACCTCGTTGGCGCTGAAGGTGTATTTCACCGACAGCTTGTCTGCGATCACGATCGAGGAACGCTGCCAGGCCAGGGCTGAATCGGTCGGTTCTTGGTGCACGTTGTATTGCGTCGGCGTCGGGTCCGGCACCGCAGGCGGCTGCTGCACCTTGGCCTCGGTCGCCAGCTCGACGCCTACCGTGGCTCCGGTCAGGATCAGCTGCCCGCTGCCGGGCGTGCCCGGCACCGCCGAAGCGGGGAAGGGCGGAACCTGGGCATTGATCAGTGCCGTCAGGTTGATGGCGATGGCATCCATGTCGGCTTCGGTGCCGGTCGTCGTATAGCGCACGGTCCGGCCGTTGACCGTGACTTCGTAGATGTCGCCCTTGCGCCCGACCGGGCCGCTCAGCTGCACGGTGTCGATCTGCGGCAGCGGGCCGGCCGGAATGTTGGCAACGACGTTCGAGGTGGTCGGGTTGGCCGAGACGGCGCCCACATCGGTCGACAAGGTGGCGGTGTAGGTCATCGCCGTGCCAGGCGTGTCAGACACGATCGAGAGCCGGCCGTTGCGGACCGAGGCCGTCACGCCGATACCGGCGGCATTGATGGCGGACACGAACTTGGCCGCGATCGAGGTTTCGTCGTCGGTCGCGGTGGTGTTCACCGTGAAGGGGCCGCCAACCGGCGCCGTGAAGGTGACGGTATATTGGTCGCCGGCATCGAACGGACCGGCAAATCCGATCTCGTCACGCTGCGCGACCGGCACGACCGTGCGCTGTGTCGTCTCTATCACCGGCGTGTTTTGCACGGCGGCGTGCGAGGTGAAGGCCGTGTTCGCGCGCAGCTCCAGCTGGCCATTGCCGAGGTTGGTCGGGGTCACGGCGAAGGGCGGCTGATAGTTCGCGATCTTCGCCATCAGCTTGTCGACGATGGTATTGAGGTCGGGCTCGTCGCCGGTGGTGCGATAGCTGATGGTGACCGGCGACGCGTGAGCCGGCGGATCGGTGATGGTGACGCTGAACACTTCGCCGATGACGCCGATCGGGCCGTCGAGGGTGATGACATCCACCTGGTCGGCGCTGATCGGCACATTGGCCTGCACCGTCTCGATGGTGGACGGCGTCGGATCGTTGCCGGTCACCGTAACCGTGAAGGCGGTGCCCGCGGTGTCCGCGGTGATGGTGAAGCCGTGCGCGTCGATGTCCTGGACCGACACAGCGGCCAGCGGGCCGACCGCGGCTGCCATCGCCGCCGCCAGCTCCTGCTGGCTCAGCGGGCCGTTGAAGACGAGGGGGGTGCCGTTGACCGTGAGCGTCTCGGTCTGGCCGGTGCCCAGCTGGTCGGTGGCGATGCGCACGACCTGGCGTATGGTGCCGCCGGCGAGCTGGGACGTCGTGTTGCTGGCTGCCGTGTTATCCGAGCCGCTGGGATCGGGCAGGCGCCGCAGGTCGACCACTGGCGGCGCCTCGTTGGCATTGATGCCGCCGAACAGGTAACGGTCGTTCACCTGCTCGTTCAGCAGGGCGTTGAGCTCGATCAGCGCGGTCTCGACCTGCTTGATGATGGGCGAGATCTTGCCGGCGCGGCTCAGGGACGATTCGATGGTGTTCTCTTCGCCGCCGAGGACGTTGGTGGTCATGGCGGTGACGTTGAACAGCGGCCCGGGCTCGGTGCCGGTGATCACCAGGCGCTCGCCGACCACTTGCGCGGTCGCGCGCGCACCGGCGGTGGAATTGTTGACCTGAGCGGCGAGATTGCCGGCGATCTCCTCGTAGCTGCCCTCGGTGCCGTTGGTGACGTAGCTGAACAGCACGCCGTCGACCACCAGCTTGTAGACGTCGCCGGTATCGCCCAGGTCGCCGCTGAAGGTGACCGTGTGCTGCTGCTTGGTCGGCGGCTCGGTGTTGGGCGCGGTGAAGGCCTGCAGCATCGTGGCGTTGATGTCCTCGATGCTGCCCATGACGCGGTCGTAGGCCTTGACGTCGGTGGACGCACTCTTGATCGCTTCCATGTAGCCCTGGCGGCGCGCGATCTCGGCGCGCAAGTCGACCAGGCGCTGCGTCTCGACGCCATACGTCGTGAGGTCGCTCGACTTCTTGCCGCTGTTGAGCTGCTGGGTGAGGGTCGCCAGCGACGTCTGCAGGCGCTGGAAGCCGTTGACGTTCGAGAGGTAGGCGGCGTAGGTCGAATATCCACTGACTGGCATGATGGCTTGTCCTTACCGCGACACTGCGGCCTGCAGCGTATCGAACAGAGTCTGGATCACGGTCATCAGCCGGGCCGAGGCAGCATAGGCGTTCTGCAGCAACTGCAGATTCGCCAGCTCCTCGTCCAGGTTGACGCCGGTCTCCTGCTGATAGCGCTGCTCGGTCATTGACAGCGTGTCGGCATTCAGCTTGGCGCTGTCGCTGACGATCTTGGCGTTGCTGCTGGCAGTGCCGATGATGCCCGACATCAGTCCCTTGTAGGAGACGTTGGTCAGGCTGAGGCCGACCGCGATGAAGTTGCGGTCGTTGCTGCTGAGGGCGGTCACCACGCCGGCCGCCGAGTTCTTTTTGAGCTGCTGCGTGCCGGCCAGCAGCTCGCCGTTGACCGCGAAGGTGTAGCGGTCGGTGTTGGTGAAGAAGCCCTGGGTCAGCTCCGGCAGCTGGCCGTTGACCGAGCTCACCACCGTGAAGGGCGTGTCGTTGCTGTCGCCCACCAGCTGCAGCGAGGCGACGCCGTTGATCGCCGTGACATTCAACGTCGTGTCGGCATTGATGACCGCCGCCAGCTTCTGGGCGATCTGGTCCATGTTGGTGTCGTTCTGGGTCGCCGTGTAACTGTAGGTCTTGCCCTGGATCGTGACCTCGAACACGTCGCCCTCGGCCAGGCTGCCGCTGAAGGTGAGCGTGCCCATCTGCGGGGTGGTCGGACCAGGCTGCACCGTCACCAGGTGCGAGGCGCTGACGCGCAGCGAGCCAGACGAATTGTTGTAGGCCGCCGCGAAGGTCGGCGGGTTGCCGGTCGTGGCGGTAAAGGCGCTGACCACCATGTCGAGCTGCGAGCGCATCTTGCGGATGACTTCCGAGGCCGGGTCGGCGCTGGCCGGCTGACCGGCGGCGGTGCCGTCGTAGCGCAGGTTCAGCAGCGCCTTGATCTTGCCCTCGCGCAGCAGGTTGTTGACCGGCTGGCCGCTGTCGACCGAGATCACATTGGTTCCATCGAAGGAGAAGCGTGCCGGCGCGCCGTCGAGCAGCGACAGGCCGGCCGGCGTGAACAGCGCGATCGCGCCGTTCTCGCGCTCGACCGAGCGCACGTCCACCAGGTTGGCGAGCTCGCGCACGATCGTGTCGCGCTGGTCGATCAGCTCCAGCCGCTCGGCGCCGTTCGGATCCGATGCCTTGATGCGCAGGTTGAGCTCGAATACCGAGGCGAGCTTGTCGTTGAGCGCCTCGGTGCTGTCGCCGAGATCCTTGCGGATCTGGCCATCGATGTCGTCGATGCCGGCGCTGAGGCGGCGGACTTCGGCCGCCAACTGGTCGCCGAGTGCGATCACCTGGTGCTGGGCCGCCGCGCTCTCTGGCTGGGACTGGAGGCTCTGCCAGGCAGCGGTGAACTTGTTGAACAGGTCCGGCAGCGCAGCCGTGTCGGAGCTCGAACCGAGCAGGGTCTGGATGCGGCTCAGATAATCCTGCTGGGTGCCGGTGAGGCCGCTTGCCGAGGTGAAGCTTTCGTACTGCCGGCGCAGGGAAGCGCTGATCGCGGCCTGATAGCCGGCGACCTGCACGCCGCCGACCTGGCCTTCGCCGAGGTTGGCAGCTTCGCGGACCAGCGTCTTCTTGGTGTATCCGGGGTCATTCGCATGTGCGACGTTGGCCGAGACCAACTGCACATGCGCCTGATTGACCCGAAGCCCAGAGATCGCGGCGTTGAGAGCTGCGTTCAAGGACATGTCGTCACCCGTCCCGGATTATTCCGACTACCGCTTGATGTTGATGATGTCGGCCAGCATCTCGTCGGCGGTGGTGATCACGCGGGTGTTGGCCGAGAAGGCGCGCTGCGTGACGATCATCTTGGAGAACTCCTCCGCGATGTCCACGTTGGAGCCTTCGACGGCACTGCCGCGCATCGTGCCTGCGCCGTTGTCGCCGGCATTGCCGATCCGCACCGCACCGCTGTCGAAGGTCTCGGTGAAGCCCTGGGCCACTTCGCGCTGCAACGCGCTCGGATCGTTGAACTGGGCGAGCGGCACGCGGAAGAAGATGCGGCTGCGGCCGTTGTCGTACTGCAGCTCGACGTCGCCGTTGTCGCGGATGCGCACGTCGTTCAGCAAGCCCTGCGGCAGGCCGTCCTGGGTTAGGCGCGATATGTCGATGTTGTCGCCGGCGAACTGGGTGATGCCCTGGGTGGTCTGGAATTGGCCGAGGTTGAGGTCGATCACCTGCGCGCCAAGACCGTAGTCCACGGTGAACTGGACGTTGATGTCCTGACCCGCGGTCTGCAGCGTCGGCACCGAGGCATTGCCCGACGGATTGAACTGGTTGGAGACGCCGACCACCGTGCCCGCCGTGTCCGGAGTCTGGCCGAACTGCACGTCGATGAAGCCGGGCACCGAGCCGTTGGTCGCGGTCGCGGAGGAGGTGAACGGCACGCCCGCATTGATCGCGGTCAAGGAGATGACGCCGCCGGCGGCAGTCGCAGACACGCCGAGGCCGGGGTTGGCGTTGATCTGCGCGGCGAAGCGGTTCGCCAGGTCGCTCAGGCTGGTCTCGGTGCCGTCAGCGACGTAGGCGATCGACTGCGAGCCGATGGTCACCGTGTAGGTGTCACCGATTTCGCCAGGGCCCACCGTGCCGCCCAGCGTCAGCGTGTCGGTCTGCGCCACCGGCGGAATGTTGTTCGTCGTAGTCGCGCCAGTCGTGGCGGCGTTGCCGCCCAGGGCGGTCGGAGCAACGGTTCCGCCGACCACCGGAGCCGGTGCGAACGTGCCACCCAC
The DNA here is from genome assembly GCA_035274225.1 of Dongiaceae bacterium. Lineage (GTDB taxonomy): Bacteria > Pseudomonadota > Alphaproteobacteria > Dongiales > Dongiaceae > Dongia_A. The sequence goes on along the minus strand of DATEOK010000202.1, from coordinate 8,099 downwards.
CGAGTCAGTCTGGACGATGATGGTATCCAGGTTGTTCGGATCCTGAACCGCGGTGAAGAGCGGCGCCAAGGTCGCATTGGCGTTGATGGCATTCATCAGGAGCACCGCCGTCGCTGCGCCGTCGGCCGTCGGGCCGCTCACCGAGACCAGCGTGCCGTTGATGGTGATCGTTGCGGTGTCCCCACCGGCCAGGGCGGCGGCCTGGAAGGACTGCGTCGGGCCTGCACCGGTGCCGGCGATATTGGCGGTGAACGGCGTGCCGGCCTGATCGGCGACGATCTGGAAGGTATTGCCGACGACGTTGCTGCCGGTGACGAGAGAACTCATGCCGGCGTTGCCGTTGATGGCGGCGACGATGGCCGACGCCGCCTGGGTGGCGGTGTAGCCGGTCGCAGGCGCGGTCACGGAAACGCTGTTGGCGCCGATCGTGACGCTGATCGTGCGGCCCGGCGCGATGCCGCCAGCGGGCAGCGTGATGGTATTCACCTGAGCGACCGGCGCCACGTTGGGCTGCAGGTTGGCGGTCGCCGCGGTCTGGTCGTTGACGCCGCTGATATTGCCGGAGACCGGATCGAGCGTGCTGTCGTCGGCCTGGATGTCCAGCATCCAAAGGTTATCCGCGCGCTTGGTCCACACCAGCGACACATTGTGCGCGTTGCCCAGGGCGTCGAACACCTGGACGCTGGTCGGCGGCAGCGGGTCGGTCGGGTTGACGGGCGCGTTGGCCGGCAGGTTGCCGACGAACTCGATCTCTTCGGTCGGCGTCGGCTCGTCGATCACCTGGTTGATCTGGATCGGCGCCACGACCGAGGTGTTGGGAATGCCGGTCTCGGGATCGACTTCCCAGCCGTTCAGGTAGTAGTTGCCGTTGTTGACCAGGTAACCGTCGCGGTTCACCTCGAAGTCGCCGGCGCGCGTGTAATAGCGCAGCGCATCGAACGTCGTCTGGGTCGCGGTCTGGTTGCTGGCGCGGCTCACCACGAAGAAGCCATTGCCGGTGACGGCCAGGTTGGTGTTGTTCTGGGTCTGCGTGATGTTGCCTTGCACGCCGTTGGCGAAGAACGGCGAGGCGATCACGCCGCCGGGTGAATGCAGGTTCTGGTTCGAAACCGTGATCAGGGTCTCGAAGCGGGTTTCAACTCGCTTGTAGCCGGTGGTCTGCGAGTTCGCGATGTTATCGGAGATGTGTCCGAGCGACCGCGACTGTGCGTTGACACCGCTGACCGCCGTAAACATCGCGCCAAGAATGCTCATTTGTGGCCTCTTCTACATAGGGATAGTCCCAGGTAGCGGTCTTGATGCAAGCCTCGGGCCAAGCCATGCTCTGCGAGATTGTCTTTATCGACCAATATGTTGCCGGTCGCGATCGGTGCGTCGAGGAAGGGGCGCCGAAGCCACGCATGGCTAGTCCTGCTGGCCGCCCGTCAAATTTTGCCGGGGCCGGAAACACGCCGTTCGGGCACGCCGCGGACCGTGCTTCATACCTGGTTAACCATACCGCGATATCACTGCGGCCATGGCCATCAACACGCTCGTCCTCAATGTTCTCAAGCAGGTTCGCCCGCATCTGCCTGCTGAGCCCAGGATCTGCTGCCTGGGGTACCCGGACGTGCTGGTCTCCGCCGAGCAGGCGCAGCAGTACTTGGGCGCGGAGTTGGCCGCGCGACTGGCCTATCGTCCAGACTCCGCTTCCATCATTGCCTGGCACGCCTTGGAGGCGCACCTCGACCGCGTGATCGACGCGCAGTCCTTATTCGACGTCATGGGCATGCGGTTGACGGTGGTGGACCTGGTAGCCTCGCGGGGCGGCGAGCGCATCGTCGACCTCAACGAGCCGCTGCCCTCCGACCTGGTGGACGCCTTCGACATCGTGCTCGATGCCGGCACGATGGAGCATTGCTTCAATGTCGGGCAGGCGGTGCGCAACATCCTGGCGATGGCCAAGGTCGGTGGGTTCGTCATCCATATGAACCCGATGACCATGATCAATCACGGCTTTTTCAACTTCTCGCCGACCTTCTATCACGATTTCTACGGCCAGAACGGCCATCAGCTGATCGCGCCGATCTGCGGTCTCTCGGCCAACGGCATCAAGGTCAGCTATCAGAAGGTCGACCACACCCGGCGGCAACGCGTGACGGACTCCGCCATGGTACTGTCGGTGGTGCGCAAGCAGAACGACAGCGCACCGATCTGGCCCATGCAGTCGAAATACCTGCAGAATCCCACACTCAAGAACAACGCAGCCGGCTGAGCCCGGCGTGCGGCCTCAGGCCGACTTCTTGATGACGGCGATATCGCGATAGACGTGGATGAAGTCGATCTCGCCTTCGTCCATGTCCTTGAGATTGCTTTCGATCAAGGTCAGCAGGGAGCGGCGCGCCTGGTGCGAATCCCGCGTGCGCTCGAGGCTGGCGACCACGAACAACCCGTCAGGTTTCAGGTTGGGCCAGTTCTGCCGGAAGGAAGCGACGATGTGGCTGTCGGAGCCGTCCTCGATGACGATGTCGAAGCTGCCCTCGGCCGGCTCGGTCTCGGATTCGGCGCCGACCGCGCGCGCGTCCTTGAAGTAGCGCGACCAGATATCGAGCGACACGCCGTCGTCGGCTCCGATCTCCAGCAGCTGGAGGCCGGCACGGCCGCGCAACGGCTCGAAATAGCGCTCGTAGATCGGCAGGCTGCGCGCACGGCTCGATGCCTGGTCGAGCTGCAGTTGCGCAGCGATCTCCGCCAGCGAGGGAAGGGCGGGCGGAGCGGGCTTCTTTGCCGCGGCGGGGGCTGGTTGGGGTGCCTTGGGAGCGGCCGCGGTCGGCGCTGGCGCGGGCTGCTCGGCGGCCTTGGGTTGCTCGACCGGCTTGGCTTGTTCGACCGGCTTGGGCGGTTCGGCTGCTTTCGGCGGTTCGACCGGCTTGGGCGCGGCGAAGGGCTGCGCGATCTGCGGCCAGCGCTGGGTCTGGTAGGCGATGATCGGATCCAGAACCGCCTTGCGCGGGCCCTTCAGGTGCAGCACCGCGCGGCTGTCCAGCTGCCGGGGCGAATAGGGGCGGTCCATGTCGATCGAGAAATTGAAGGTCGAGCACGGATAGTAGCGGATGCGAGCGCCGAACGCCTTGGCGCTGTCGAGCGCGCTCGGCACGCCTTGCGGGCAGGTCAGGGCATTGAGCGAGAGCTGCCCGCCGCGCCAGCGCTTGATGTTGCCGTAATATCCGGTCACCGCCGCGTTGCTGCACAGCCGGTCATAGGTGCCGAGATAGCCGGCAAAGAAGGCGCGCACCGCGTCCTTGTTGCGGCTGCCGGCGAAGATCACGCCCTCGTTGATCGGCATCAGGCCCGGGTCGGGGCGGTAGGTCGCGCCGATGTCGAAATGGCCCTGGAACAGGTTGGCGATCGGCGCGTTCAGGAACGCGTCGCTGTCGAGGAACGCGGTCGGCGCGGTGAATTGCCGCGAGCGCACGAAGGCGCACATCGCGATCACGCGCTCGTACATCGGGCTGGCCTGGTCCAGCGGCAGGCGCACGATGGTCAGGGACGGGTGCTCGATGTCGCTCAGGAACTGGCCGTCGGTGGCGAGGACGAAGCGCGCGCCCGGCTGCGCCGCCACAGCCGCGGCGATGCAATGCCGCACGATCCGGTCGTAGTCGAACTTGCTGTGGTCGATCGCGATGTCGCGGTATTTCACCGCGGCGTCGGCTTGCGGCACCGACGCATGGAACGCGAAGCATATCGCCGTCGGTGCGGCGACCGGCGCGGCGGCGGCATCGAACGCGGCCTGGAACTGCGCCAGGCGCGACGCGGTCGCCGGCGCGATCTCGCCGCTGCGCTCCGAGCGCGCGATGGCGATCAGGCTGTCGAGGTCGAGGGTGCCCCCGTCGTGCATCTAGAGCCTCACCGGGAAGGAGCGCGCCCACTGGCCGAGCACGATGAAGGCCCAGGTTGCGTTGATGTTGTCGACCTTCGACATGACGTTGAGCGCCTTGGTGCGGCCGCTGAAGAAACGCGTGGCCTTCAGGGTCTCGAACGCCTTGGTCATCTCGGCGTGCACCGCCTTCACGTTGTTCAGGAAGACGCTGGGCGGCATGCCGAAACCCTTCTTGGGCAGCAGCGCGACCTCGCGCGGCAGGTAGCGGCCGGCGATCTCGCGCAGCACCAGCTTCGCCATCTTGGAGTTGAGGCAATATTGCGTCGGCAGCACCTGGGCCTCGCCCAGCACCGTATGATGGAAGAACGGCGTGCGGGTCTCCAGGCTGCTGCGCATGCTCATGCGGTCGACCTTGGCCAGCACCGCGCCGGGCAGGTAGTAGGCGAAGTCGAGCTGGCGCAGGCCATGGATGACGTCGCGGCCCGGATGCTGGAACAGCGGCACCGGCGTGTCGAGCTCGCTCTCGAGCGCCTCGCGGCTCTCGGGCAATGCCTGCACGATCGGCTCGATACCGAACACGGACAGCGCCCCGCCGTAATAGCCGTTGACCGCGGCGCGCGGATTGTCCTGGGTGCTGGCGCCGAACCGCTTGCTCATGGCGTCGTAGCGGCCATAGCCGCCGAACAGCTCGTCGCCGCCGTCGCCGGACAGCGCCACCGTCACCTGCTCGCGCGCGAACTTGCACAACAGGTAGGTCGGAACGCAGGAGCGGTCGCCGTTGGGCTCGTCGAGCAGGCTGCCGATCGAGCGACCGATGTTGTCGAAGTCGCTGGCGCCGAACACGTGCTCGGAATGCTGGGTGCCGAGGTGATGGGCGATGTTGCGCGCCACGTTGTGCTCGCTGCCGTCGTCGCCCTCGAAGCCGATGGTGAAGGTGCGCGGCACGATCCCCAGGCGCTTGGCGGCCAGCGCGCATACCAGCGAGGAGTCGATGCCGCTGGACAGGAACATGCCGAGCGGCACGTCGCTGATCAGGCGCCGGCGCAGCGATTCGATCATCGCCGCCTCGACCCGGTCGCAGGTCTGCAGGAAGCCGTCCTGGCTCACCTCGGCGTCGGGGTCCACCTCGAAGGTGTAGTAGCGGCGCTCGAAGGTCTTGCCCTTGGCGTCGATGGTCAGCATGCAGCCGGGCTTCAGCTTGCGCACGCCTTCCAGGATCGATTGCGGCGCCGGGACGTAGCGGTAGAGCATGTAGAGCGCGACCGCGCCGGCGGACATGCTCCAGTCGAGACCGGGAACCTTGGTCAGCGTGTGCAGCTCGGAGCCGAAAATGAACAGGCCGGGCTCGCTGCGGTAGTAGAGCGGCTTCTCGCCGGCGCGGTCGCGCGCCAGCACCATGGTCTTCTGCTGCGTGTCGTAGATCGCGAGCGCGAACATGCCGTCGAGCTGCGCGAACAGGGCGGTGCCGAACTTGATGTAGCCCTTCAGCAGCACCTCGGTATCCGACTTGCTGCGGAAATTGACGCCGGCGTCGGCCAGCTTGTCGCGCAGGTCGTGGAAGTTATAGATCTCGCCGTTGAACACGATGACGAAGCGGCCGCTCTCGTCCAGCATCGGCTGGCGGCCGCCTTCGCTGAGATCGATGATGCTGAGCCGCTTGTGGCCGAGGTGGCAGAGGTTGTCGCCGCTGGCCCAGTAGCCGTCCATGTCGGGGCCGCGGTAGTTCATCGCCTCCGCCATGCCGCGCACGATCTGCTGCGCCTGCGGCGCCTCGAACCGGCGATCGAAATTGAGCAGTCCGACCAGTCCGCACATCGCTCAGCGCCGCTTGATCACGATGCCCTGACCGGTCGGGCATTCGTAGGCAAAGGCACCGCGGGACTCAAAGAACGGCTTCTGCGCCTGGTAGGAGCTGCGGTAGCGATAGAAGCCGTAGTCGTCGAGCACGATCATGCCGCCGACGGCGATGCGGTCGTAGATCGCCTGCAGGCAATCCAGCTCGACCTGTGCGGCGTTCAGATCGATCTGCGCAAAAGCGATCTTGTCCGGCATCTGCTGAAGCAGGGTCTCCGGCAGCATGCCCTTGACGATCCTGATCTTCGGGTCGTCGGCGAACAGCTGGCGAACCTGATCGGCGAGCTGGGGCCCATGGTTCTGCTTCGACGGCTCGGTCGGGTGGTAGTCGAACAGATCGTACAGCCACCACTTCTTCTGCGTGGCGGCAAAGTTGCAATAGCGGCGCACGATGTCGACGGTCTTGCCGTCATAGACACCGATGTCGACGAAGTCGCCCTCGATGTCGAGGCAGGTGCGGGCCGCCCAGCACAAGGTGTAGATGCGCCACAGCCGCGCCCGCAGCACGCCATCCTCGCGATAGCGCTCGAACGCGGCGACGAACTCCGGGTCGGACGTAAAGCCGAGATGGCGGAACCAGGTGATGAGGTCGTCGCCGCCATGGGCGTGGCCGCCCGGCACGTTGACCCCCAGGATCTGCATCAGGATCTTCAGCGCCGACTGGAACGCCACCCCGGCATTGGGATCGGTGAAGGGCGGATTCTTGTATTCGTGGTTCATCAATGCCATGTGCGGCATGATGGTGGTCGGCAACTGCTGCACGGGCTGGGCCGGGGCGGGCTTGCTCATTACTGTGCCACCGCCTGCGGATGCAGCTTGGCAACGACGCGGCCGTCCGCGGTGCGGCCGGCATGGACCGAGCGCGCCATCAGCTGCTGCCAGGGCGACGTGGCATTGCAGGCCTTGTGCTCTGCCATCCACTCCTCGCGGTATTCGCTGCCGGCGGTCTCCTCGTAGATCGGCATGCCTTGGGTGAAATGGACTAGCTGCGCGTCCTTGCGCGGCGCATCGTAGCCGACCAGGTGGTTCCAATGGCCGGGAACGGCGCCGACCAGGTCCGGGGCGAGCCAGTCCATGGTGTGCGGCGCGACGCAGCGCTTCGGATCCTCGACATAGTCCGGGGTCAGGACCTTGTTCGCGGGATGACCGCAATTGAACAGGATCATCGAGGCCCACTCGAACTTCTTCGGATTCTTGCTGACCATCGCGGCATAGCGTTCCTCGCCGAGGGCGAACAGCGGCGCCACGTCGCCGAGCGCCAGGAAGTCGATGTCCAGGAACAGGGCCCAGCCCTGGTAGTCGCACAGCCACGGCACCAGGAACCGGCTGAAGGTGAAGGGGGTCAGGCCCTGGCGCTTCAGCGGCAGCGTCGGCAGCACCAGCGGCGAGATCGCCAGCGGCTTGGTCGCGCGGCGATACAAGCTGAACTGCAAGACGTTATACGCCACCGCCTGGCGGTGGTCGTAGCCGATGAAAATACGGAGAGGTTGGTTCGATTGCGCGGTCGCCATTAAACGCGGACTCCTGATGCCCCGCAGGAACCTAGCGCAAACATAGTTAATCGAAGGTAAAGTTGAGCGGTCTTATACGCGCTCAGGAGAGCGAGTTGATGATCAGGCCCATCAGCTTGTCGGTCGCAGAGGTGCCGATCTTGGGCAGACTCTGGATGAAGCTGACACTGCTGGCGATCGAGCTAGTGAGGTTGGTGGTCGCCTCGCTTACGTTGGCGACACCGTAGGGGTCGTCGGTGGAACGGGCGGCACGCTCGATGGTGTCGTAGTCCTGCTTGTAGAGCCCCTGGCTCAGCTGGACCGCGTAGCTGTACTCTTTCTTACCGTCGTTGCCGGCGCCGTGCGCGCGCGAGACGCGCAGGACATAGTCGCCGGTCTCCATCTCGAAGATGCCGTCGCGCATCGCCTGATACACGGTATTCGCCGGGCCGGCCTTCGCGTCGGAATCCGCCAGCAGGCGGCCGCTCGACTTGTAATAGACCTGGAAACGCAGCTGATCCTCGTCCTCCTTGCTGGCGTTGAGGACCGAGAAGGTCGTGGCGGTCTTGCTGGTGACGCGGAACTGGAAGCCGTCGACGGCATCGCCCGAGCTCAGCGAGCTGAACACGTTGAGCCGGGTCTGATCCTTCTTGAGCACGCCGATGTTGCGCGCGGTCCCGTTGTTCTCGAACTTGACGTCGCGCGTATCCTTCTGGAACTCCTGCACCGATATGCCGCTGTTCTTCTGCGCCAGCTGCTGCTGGATGCGCTTCACCTCGCGCTCGATGCGCGCAAGCTCGGCGCTGGCGTTGGTGGCGGTCGAGGTGGTGGAGGTGGTCGCCATGATGTCCCCGCGTTACGCTGAAACCCGCATGACCGGCGCCCCGCCGGCCGCC
>DATEOK010000201.1:0-7574 GCA_035274225.1 Dongiaceae bacterium | reverse complement strand
GCCGCCATCGCCGGCGCCCGGCTCGATGACCGCCAGCCCCAGGGACGGCGCGCGCGCGGCATCTCGGGTACCGGCGCCGGCCCCGCCGTCTCGAAGGTTGGAACATAGGAGCCCTTGGGAATGTCGATCCGGATCGGATCGTCCTTGCCCGCGGTCAGATAATAGTGCTCGAGCGCCCGGCGCAGGCGGCTCGCCTCCAGGCGGACCACCGGGTCGAGCTGCGGGTCGAAGTCCGGCCCGCGTTCGAACACCACCGTTGCCAGGGTATAGGCCTTGATCCGGTCGGCCCGCCCGGCCAGCGTCTCGTCGACCACATATTCCAGCAGCCGGCGGTTGCGCGCCGATGCGGAGAACCCGTCGCTCGACAGGATTCGTGCCAGAGCGTTCCGGACCTGTTCGTGGATACCCGCGTCAAGGTTCGACATCGTCATGGGGTCAAACCGGGGGTCGCGCTGCAAAGCGGGAAATACGCCGATCAAGCGTAGCACGGTCGGTGCCGGGTCCCACGCGTGAAATGACGGCTGGCCGCCGCCACTCGCGAACAGAACGGGTCCGCCCGGTTAATTCCTTATTAAATCAGCGCTCTAGAACGGGGTACGATACCGTACGCTACTCCCTCCAGCGCCCAAAGCCACCCAGGTTGGTTGCAGGTCGCCCCGCATGCCGGGGCGAGTCGCCCGCGCCCAGTTGCCCCGCATCAAGTCGCCGGACGACCGATCCATGGAGAAGAGGATGTTCCGCAGCTCGGCTGCCCCCACAGCAGAGGCCACGACCGGTGCGTCGCAGCGCGTCCCGGCCGTCATCGGCTTCGCCGCCATCAGATTCGTCGGCAGCGTGCCGGCAACGAGTCGGGGGCAGAGCGAGGAACATCGCTCGTTCTGGGAGAGCCCGCAGCGCGGGGCGTATCAAGCCGCGCGCCATAAGCGGGCCTGCGAGGGCGGCCGTGAGGTCCGGATCCGGGTGAGTGACGGCCTGGGGATGGACCGGAGCGGCTGTCCCTCCAGCATCATTTGCACGGCCGGGTGACCGAGACCGCCCCGACCGCCCATCAGACAGGACCATCATGACCAAATTCGCATCCGTGCTTGCGCACCGGATCAAGCAATCGAGCGCACTGATCGCGCGCGTGCGGCCGCTGGTGGAATCCGCCGTGACGGCCGCCCAGAAGCGGGAGGTCGATGACCCCGTGGTGCTGCTTGCCGACACGCTCCGTTGGCGCCGCAGGCTGATTGCAGCGCTCGTCGAGTTGGACGATTGCGCGTTTCGCATGGCGCCGATTGATCCGGTGGCAACGCCGGCTGGCGAACGGCAGATGCTTTTCACGCTGCAGACGGAGATGTCCAATCTGATCGAGGTCATCGCGCAGCTGACCGACGCCCTGATGCCGCGGCGGCCGGGCCGGCCTCATCCTCAATGAGGAGCGGCCGATGGCATCGAAGGCCGACATCCAGCTCGCGACTCTGGCGTCCGAGATCGAAGCGGTCCAGCTCGTGCTGGTCGCCTATCTGACCGGCATCGCGGAGGCGAGCCCGGGCGGCCACGATCACATCGAGACCGTGTTCCGGCTGGCTGGCAAGCTGGCGGACACCACCGCGGAGCTGACGCGGGGCGAGCAGCAATCCGACCGCGCCCGGCGAGTCCAGAAGGCGATCAAGGATCTCGAGGCCTTGACGCTGTAGAAACTGTCATCGGCGATGTTGTCGGCGCGGCGGCCGCGCCGAGACCGGCACCTGGGCGCGCGTAGGCTAGAAGCGCGCCGTAAGCGTGGCCCATCGATCCCGAAGCCACAGCGCCAGGATACCGGCGGGAATGATCAGAAGCAGTGTTGCGCTGATCGCGTTCTGCTGGATCGTCGGGCGATCCGACGTTGTGGTTGCCATGAGCGGACCCTCTTGCGCGAAGCTGTTGCCGGATTGATCTAGCCCTTTGTTGGCCGCCCGCCAATCAGCCGAATGGCATAGCCGTTCATGCGCCGTCGGCGACAACCGCGCCGCTGCTGCGGAGCGCACAATGGCGCGAAAGAACGGTCCGGAGTTCTGGCTGCTGACGATCGTTCTCGTCGTGATCCTGGTCGGCGTGCTGGTCATGCTCGGCCGGCTCATCCCCTGATGAGGTCAGTCCTTTAGCAAAGCTCTCGCGCGGGCGCGGACCGCGTGCCGTCGGGCTTCTTGCTGTCGCGCTCGGTCGGCGAAAGCTGGCCGAGCTGGATGCGCATTTCATTGATCGCATGCTGCAGCAGAGACAGCCGCCGAACCGCTTCCGACGTATCTTCGCCGGACTGCTTGAGGCGCGCGATCAACGCCGTCTGCTGCTCGATGCGGAGTTCCATCATTCGGATGTGGATGCCCGCGGGATTCTGATCGGATGTCATTCCTTCGCCCGGACTACGCGTGTTCTACGCGGCGATCTTGCCGTCGCAAATCTGAATCTTCGCTGAATCCCGTCGGGACGGCGCCGCTTGTCTTTTGACAAGAGCGGAATGACTTGGGTCGCAGGCGTCACGCTCCTCCGCCCGGCACCGCGCCTTCCAGCTGTCGGTGTGGCCGGATCATGCTGATCACCACCTTGGTCCAGTCGATCTGAAATTCTCTCGCCCAGACTTCGTCGGCGCGGATGGCTTCCAGGCTGCGCGCAATCGGCATTTCTCGACCGTCGAACCGCAAGGTCTCGAGATGCAGCTCCGCAGTTTCGGTTGCCATCCATTGCGCTTCAAGGATGGTTGCGCCCTGCGTCGTGCAGTCCGGCAGATCCGGAAAGAGCACGGTCCATTCCCCAGTGCCTTCCGGCACGAGTATTGCGATGTAGTGGTTGTCCATTGCCTCACCGATGCCCCGACATCGGCTCCCGTGCGCATCGTTGCGCCCAAGGTGAAGCCAGGTCAAGGGCACTATGCTGAATACCGCTCCCGAGCGGAAATCTCGTGCCCTGGCGTGTCAAAAATTAATTCTGAAACGGCGGGCAATGTCCTTTGTTATCCAAAAGAACAGCGAGGTCTGCATGTCATCTTCAGCCACACATAGGCGGATGGCGCGCGTTTTCCTGACCAGGGCCTATGAGGCGCCAACGCGCCATCGGAAACTGAACTATCTTCGGCTTGCCGTAAGCAACAGCGTCCGCGCCCGGACGCTGGAAGCGGCTTCGCGTGCTGATGATCGGCGTCCGGGCAGAGAAGATCGGCGGAGATGATGAATTTCCGCTGCTTCTTTATTGACGAGACGGACACGGTCGAAAGCTTCGAGCCGCTCGAGTCGCAAGACGAAGCGGAGGCGGTGCGCCGCGCAGAGGCAATGCTACGCGCCCGGTCGAGAGCGACATCCGCAGAAATTTGGGAGAGAGGGCGCCTGATCGCAAAAGTACCCGCGCCACGAGACCGCACCTAGCTTCGACGCCAGGCTCATCGCATCCGCGAAACCATCGCATGATCGGTCGATCCTGCTATCGACGCTTTTGCTCAACTACCCCAGCTTCGCGATGATTTCGTCGAGCTGTTCCAGCGTCTGGTAGTGGATGGTGAGCGCGCCGCCTTTGCCATCGAAGGCGATCTCGGTCTTGAGGCCTAGCTTGGCGGTGAGGTCGCGCTCCAGCGCCTTGGTGTCGGCGTCCTTCTCGCGCGGCGCTTTCGGCTGCTTGAAGCGCTTCGCCTTCTTCTGCTGCGCCAGGCGCTCGGCATCGCGCACCGACAAACCCTTGGCGACGATCTGTTGCGCGAGCGCGATGCAGTTCGGCAGATGCAGGATCGCGCGCGCGTGGCTGGCGCTCAAGCGTCCGTCCGCGATCATCTCGCGAATGACCTCCGGCGCTTCCAGCAGGCGCAACAGGTTCGCGATGTGCGGGCGGCTCTTGCCGATGTGGTCGCTGAGCGTCTCCTGCGTGTAAGCGAATTCCTGCATCAGGCGGCGATAGGCGCGCGCTTCTTCGATCGGGTTGAGGTCCTGGCGCTGGACATTCTCGATCAGCGCGATCTCGAGCGTGTCGCGGTCGGACAGTTCGCGCACCACGATCGGCACTTCGTGCAGCTGCGCCTTCTGCGCCGCGCGCCAGCGCCGCTCGCCGGCGACGATCTCCCACTCGCCGGTCTTGGTGCGGTGTTCGCGCACCAGGATCGGCTGCAGCACGCCCTGCTCCATGATGGATTGCGCGAGCTGGCCCAGCTTCTCCTCGTCGAACGAGGTGCGCGGCTGCATCGAGCTCGGATGCAGGAACTCGATCGGCGCCGTCTTCGTCGCCGCGACCGGCGCGGTCCCTTGCGCCGGTACTTCGTCGTTGCCGCCGCCGAGCAGCGCGCTGAGGCCGCGACCCAGATGCCGCTTCTGCATCACTTGGCGCCTCCTTCCGGTTTGTTCGTCGTCGCTCAAAACTACGCCGCGTTCAGCAGCGAGCGGCCGGTACGGCCCTGCTCGCGCTTCAGCACTTCGCTCGCCAGCAGGATGTACGCCTGACTGCCGGCGCAGCGGATGTCGTAGAGCAGGGCCGGCATGCCATAGCTCGGCGCCTCGGCGATGCGCACGTTGCGCGGGATCGCGGTGTCGTAGACCTTGTCGCCGAAATGCTGGCGCACGTCCGAGGCGACCTGCTCGTTGAGGCTGGAGCGCTTGTCGAACATGGTGAGCACCACGCCCTGGATCTCCAGCACGGGGTTGAGCTTCTGCTTCACCCGCTCGATGGTCTTGATGAGCTGCGACAAACCTTCGAGCGCGTAGAACTCGCATTGCAGCGGCACCAGCACGCAGTCGGCGGCGACCATCGCGTTCAGCGTCAGCAGGGTCAGAGACGGCGGGCAGTCGATAAGAATAAAATCATAAGACAACGGCTTCTTGGCCAGCGCGTCGCGCAGGCGGAACTCGCGCCGCTCCAGGTCGATGAGCTCGATCTCGGCGCCTGCCAAGTCCGGCGTGGTCGGCACGATCCACATGTTCGGAACGTTGGTCGGCTTGGTGGCCTCGCCGATCGGAATGCTGTCGATCAGCATCTCATAGGAGCCGGTCTTGCGGTCGCCACGCTCGACGCCGAGCCCGGTCGAGGCGTTGCCTTGCGGGTCCAGATCGATGACCAGCACGCGCTTGCCGCAGGCGGCGAGGGCGGTCGCGAGGTTGATGGCGGTGGTGGTCTTGCCGACTCCGCCCTTTTGATTCGCCACGGCGATGATACGCGGCTGCCCCAGGTCGTTCGACCTCGCGTAACTATCTGACATCATTGGCCTTTTTGCTTCAGATGGGTGACGATCAGGATAACCCCCGCGGGATCCGAAATGCTCTCCCGCCTGTCGAGTCGCATTGTCCAGCGCCGCTGCGCCTGGGTCAATTCCTCTTCCGCCTGCGCACCCTTCAGAAAGAGACCTGTGCCCTTTTCGCCGATGAACGGCTCGGCCAATTCCAGGAGCTCGACCAGCGGCGCACAGGCCCTGGCCGTCACCACGTCCGCCGCGATCCCAGTGACTTGCTCGATCCGCTCGGGGTGGATGGTAACCCGATCCACAAGCCCGCAGTCGACCGCGACCTGGCGGAGGAAAGCGCACTTGCGCTGGTCCGAATCCAGGAGGTGGACCCGCCAGTCGGTCATCGCGGCCAGGACCAGACCGGGGAAGCCGGCGCCGGAGCCGAGGTCCACCAGGGTGCCGCTGGCTACCGGGAGCAGGGGCAGGAGCTGGGCGCTGTCCAGGAAGTGCCGGCGCCAGAGGTCGGGCAGGGTGGCCGGGCCGACGAGGTTGATCTTGGCCTGCCATTTCTCCAACAAGGCCGCATAGGTCGCCAGACGCTGCAATGTTTCACGTGAAACATTGATGCCTAGCGCCTTGAGTCCGCTGGCAAATTCCGTCTGGCCGAAGGCCATTATGCGCTCAGCCGTTCCGGGCGGCGCTTCACATACTTGAGGAGAATGGTCAGGGCGGCCGGCGTCACGCCCGAGATCCGGCCGGCCGCGCCGAGCGTCGCCGGCTTGGCGGCCGCGAGCTTCTGACGGACTTCGGCGGACAGGGAGGGAATCGCGGCGTAATCCAAATCAGGGGGAAGCCGCAGGTCCTCGTCCCGGCGGAAGGCCCGGATGTCGGCCTCCTGGCGCTTCAGATAGCCCGCATACTGGCCCTCGATCTCCATCTGCTCACGGGCGGTCGCCGACAACCCGCCGATCTGCGGCCAGATCGCCGCCAGCCGGTCGAGGTCGATCTCCGGATAGCCGAGCAGTTCCAAAGCGGAGCGCCGGACCCCGTCGAGGTTGATGTTGAGCCCCTGCCCGCGCAGTTCGTTCGGCGTCGCGCTCAGGCCCTGCAGCAAGGTTCTGGCCTGGTCGATGTCCGCCTTCTTGGCCCGGAAGGCGCTGAGCCGCCCCGACCCGACCGCGCCGACATCGGCGCCGCGCTCGGTCAGGCGCTGGTCGGCATTGTCCTGGCGGAGGTGCAGCCTGTACTCGGCGCGGGAGGTGAACATCCGGTAGGGCTCGTTGGTCCCGCGGCTGACCAGGTCGTCGATCAGGACGCCGATATAGGCCTCGGCCCGGTCGAGGATGAAACCCTCGCCCTGCCCGCCCACTAGTCTGGCCGCATTGATCCCGGCCATCAGGCCCTGGGCGCCGGCCTCTTCATAGCCGGTGGTGCCGTTGATCTGGCCGGCGAAGAACAGCCCGGCGACCGCCCGGGTCTCCAAAGTGGCCTTGAGGGAGCGCGGATCGACGAAATCATACTCGATCGCGTAGCCCGGCCTGAGCATTTCGGCCTTTTCCAGGCCCGGAATGGTCTTGAGGAGCGCCCGCTGGACGTCCTCCGGCAGCGAGGTCGAGATCCCGTTGGGATAGATCGTATTGTCGTCAAGTCCTTCTGGCTCAAGGAAAATCTGGTGCCGCTCCTTGTCCGAGAAGCGCACCACCTTGTCCTCGATCGAGGGGCAATAGCGCGGCCCGGTGCTCTCGATCTGGCCGGAATACATCGGCGAGCGGTGCAGATTGGCCCGGATCACCGCATGCCCGGCCGCCCCGGTATAGGTGATACCGCAGGCGATCTGCGGGGTCTCGATCCTGGCGGTCAGGTAGGACATCGGCGCCGGCGGATTGTCGCCCGGCTGGCTGTCCAGCCCGGCCCAGTCGATGGTCCGGCCGTCCAGCCGCGGCGGCGTCCCGGTCTTCAGCCGGCCCAGCGGGAAGCCGAGGCGCATCAGGGTCTCGGACAGTTTGACCGCCGGCGCCTCGCCGACCCGGCCGGCCGGGATCTTCTGCTCCCCGCAATGGATCAGGCCGCGCAGGAAGGTGCCGGTGGTCAGGACCACGGCGCCGCAAGCGATGCGCTGGCCCTGGTCGGTGACGATGGCGGCAACCCGGCCGGCCCGGTCGATTTCGATATCGTCGACTCCCGCCGCCAGGATCTTAAGGTTCGGCTGCTCGCCGAGCAGGGTCTGGACTGCCTGGCGATAGAGCTTGCGGTCCGCCTGGGCGCGAGGGCCGCGCACGGCCGGGCCCTTGGACTGATTCAGCATCCGGAACTGGATCCCGCCGCGGTCGATGGCCCGGGCCATGATGCCATCGAGGGCGTCGATCTCCCGCACCAGGTGGCCCTTGGCGAGGCCGCCGATGGCGGGATTGCAGGACAT
>DATEOK010000200.1:0-3483 GCA_035274225.1 Dongiaceae bacterium | reverse complement strand
TTCTCCGCCTCGGCATATTGTTGGAGCAGGCCTTCTTTCCACTTGGCCCGCTGCAGCTGCCAGACGCCAAGGCCGACCATGACTGCGACGGCGCAGGCGACGAAGATGGTGGCGATGATCGGGATCTTGCGGTTCATGGCGCTATTTTGCCTTCCCGGGCCCGATGCGCAAACTCCTGCGCGATCAGCCACGCCTTGGCGGCGCGGAGCCCCCCGACAGTGAGGGCCAATCCGACCGGTAGCCAGATCATATGAACCCACCATGGCGGCGACCACGAGAGGTCGACCGCGATCGCGAGCACGGTGAGCACCGCGCCAACGATCAGGATCAGGAATGCGGCCGGACCATCGCCCACGTTGAAATCAGAAAAATCGAGGCCGCAGGACGAGCAGCGCGGGGTGAAGCGGACCCACCCCACAAACAAAGGGCCCTGCCCGCATCGCGGACAGGAACCCTTCATTGCCGAAGCAAGTGGCGTGATATCCGCCACCGCGGCTTTAGCCGGCGGTCGGCGCGCCCCAGCCGCCCCAGACGTAGATCGAGACGAACAGGAACAGCCACACGACGTCGACGAAGTGCCAATACCAGGCGGCCGCTTCGAAGCCGAAATGCTGCTTGGCCGTGAAGTCGCCCTTCCAGGCGCGGACGAGGCAGACCGTCAGGAAGATGGTGCCGACGATCACGTGGAAGCCGTGGAAGCCGGTCGCCATGAAGAAGGTCGACCCGTAGATGTTGCCGCCATTGGCCTGCTTGAACGCGAACGGCGCGTGCAGATATTCGTAGGCCTGGATGCTGGTGAACAGCAGGCCAAGCAGCACGGTCAGCAACAAGCCGAGCTTCAGCCCCTCACGATCGTTGTGGATCAGCGAGTGGTGAGCCCAGGTCACCGTCGTACCCGAGCACAGCAGGATCAAGGTGTTGAGAAGCGGGAAGCCCCACGGGTTGAGGACTTCGAGGCCCTTCGGAGGCCACGTCCCGCCAACGGCTTCACCGATCGACGGGAATAGCGATGCGTCGAAATAGGCCCAGAACCAGGCGAGGAAGAACATCACCTCGGAGGCGATGAACAGGATCATGCCGTAGCGCAGGTGGAGCTGGACGACCGGCGTGTGGTAGCCCTGATGAGCTTCCTTGATCGTGTTCGCCCACCAATTGGCCATGGTCACCAGCACGGCGATCAGGCCGGCGATGCACACGAACGGTCCGTAGGGGTTCTGGTGAAGCCACATGACGAGGCCGCCGAACAAAGCGAGCGCCGAGAACGAGCCGATCAGCGGCCATGGATCGGGATCGACCAGATGGTAGTCGTGATTCTTAACTGCGGCCATTCTCTGGCTTCCCCTCGTGTTCTTTGCTTGCGGCTCTAGCGGGACGTCTCCGGCTTTTCCACCGGGTAAAATGTGTAGCTCAAGGTGATCTCGTCGATGTTCTTCGTATCCTTGTCCTCGCGGATCTTGGGATCGACGAAAAAGACGACCGGCATATCGACCGACTGGCCGGGCTTCAGCGTCTGCTCGGTGAAGCAGAAGCATTCGATCTTCGAGAAATAGGGGCCGGCAATTTCCGGCGAGACGTTGAACACGGCCTGGCCGGTCGTGGTCCGCGCGGTGAGATTGGTCGCCTTGTAGAAGATCTGCGTCCGCGCGCCGGGTGCGATGCTGA
Source organism: Dongiaceae bacterium (assembly GCA_035274225.1). GTDB lineage: Bacteria > Pseudomonadota > Alphaproteobacteria > Dongiales > Dongiaceae > Dongia_A. The sequence goes on along the minus strand of DATEOK010000200.1, from coordinate 1,821 downwards.
CAGTCTCCTGCTCCGGCTCGAATTTCCACGGCAAGCCGGCGTTGATGTTCGCATCGAAGCGAACGCCGATCTGGCCGGCGACCGCGCCCGGAGCTTTCGCCGCGCGGAGTGGGGTGCCGTCGAAGCCGGTCAACTGGCAGAAGGCGCGGTAGAGCGGCACGGACGCGAAGGCGAGCCCGAGCATGGCGAGCGCAAGCAGGGCCATTCGCATGGCTGTGCGACTATTGCGGCTCGCCGTAGCCGTCATTTGTTGAGGCCGATCTTGGCGACCGTGATCAGGAACAGGAGGACGACGAACGCGCCGAGCAGCCAGGCCATCAGCCGTGCCCGTTCGCGCTGGCGCTTCAGGATTTCGTCTTCGGGATGGTCGGTCATGCAGTCACCCAGCGGTCGACGACGACCGCGCTGAAAAGAGCGAAAAGATAGAGGATCGAGAACGCGAACAAGCGCCGTTCCGGCTTCATGCCGCTCGGGTCCTCGGCGCGATTGGCGAAGACGGCAGCGGCGAGCACCAGAAATATGGTGTTCAGCACCGCTGCGGAGATGCCGTAAACGATACCGGTCAGTCCGAGCGCATAGGGCGCGATGCCGGCGATAACGACCGTCACGCTGTAGAGCAGGATCTGCAGCCGCGTGTTCTGGATGCCGGCCACGACGGGAAGCATCGGCACGTTGGCGTTGGCGTAATCGGATCGGACGAACAGCGACAGCGCCCAGAAATGCGGCGGCGTCCACAGGAAGATGATCGCGAACAGCAGGGCCGGCAGAAGGTCGACTCGGCCCGTCGCGGCGACCCATCCGATCAGCGGCGGGAAGGCGCCGGCCGCGCCGCCGATGACGATGTTCTGCGCCGTGCGGCGCTTCAGCCAGACGGTGTAGATCAGCACGTAGAACAGGATCGAAACAGCCAGCAGGCCCGCCGCGAGGTAATTGGTCGCAAGGCCCATCAGCAGGACGGAAAAGGCTCCGAGCCCGACGCCGAAGTGAAGCGCCGTCTGCCGTTCCATCCGGCGCGCAGGCAGCGGGCGATTGGCCGTTCGCCGCATCTTGGCGTCGAGGTCCGCCTCATACCATTGGTTGAGCGCGCCCGCGGCACCGGCGCCCAGCGCAATGCAAAGGATAGCGGTGAAGCCGAGGACGGCCGGAAGCTGCACCGGCGCTGCAAGCAGGCCGCACAGCCCGGTGAACACCACCAGGCTCATGACTCGGGGCTTGGTCAGCGCGACGAGATCGCGCCAATCGGCGGGCAGGGAAGGTTGCGCGATGGAGGGGGTCATGACTCGCCCGGCGCTATAGAGGGGAGAAGCGCGGGCTGGAAGCCTTCGCTGCCCTCGCTAGTTTGAGGGGATGATGATCCGATTCGCATTTGCGCTCAGCCTCTTGCTCGCCGTGCCCGCGGCGGCGCAGACCCCGGCGGCTCCGCCCGCGCCGGCCGACGACCTGGTCAAGGTGGCGCTCGACACCAGTGCCGGCCGGATCGTCCTCGCCCTCGATCGCGGCCATGCGCCGATCACCACCGCAAACTTCCTCAAATATGTGGATGCCGGCCGCTTCAACGGCGAGGGCTTCTACCGCGCGATGAAGGTCGGTACCGACGGTGGCGGCATCATCCAGGGCGGCATCACCACCGATGCGCGCAAGCTCTACCCGGCGATCGAGCATGAGCCGGTCAGCAAGACTGGCATCAAGCATGTCGCCGGCACCGTCTCGATGGCCGCCTTCTCGCCCGGCACCGCGAAGGCCGATTTCTTTATCCTGACGACCGACATTCCGTCGTTCGACGCGAGCTTTGCAGCATTCGGCCATGTCGTTGAAGGCATG
>DATEOK010000199.1:0-9335 GCA_035274225.1 Dongiaceae bacterium | reverse complement strand
CGCCGTGCGCAAGATGGTGGCGGAGAACAATGTCGATCCCTCGCAAGTCGCCGGCACCGGCAAGGATGGTCGCCTGACCAAGGGCGACGTGACCGCGCACCTGGCCAAGCCGGCGGCACCGCAGATTTCTCCCGCTCCAGCGGCTCCGGCCGCGCGCCCCGCGCCGCAGCCGGAAGTGCCGCATGTGCCGCGCGCCCTGATGGCGAACGAGGAGCGGGTGCCGATGACGCGTCTGCGCCGGCGTATCGCAGAGCGCCTGAAGCAGGCGCAGAACACAGCCGCCATGCTGACCACCTTCAACGAGGTGGACATGGGCGCGGTGATGGCGCTGCGCGACCAGTACAAGGAGAGCTTCGAGAAGCGCCACAAGGTGAAGCTGGGCTTCATGGGCTTTTTCGTGAAGGCGGCGATCCAGGCTCTCAAGGAGATTCCCGCGGTCAATGGCGAGATCGACGGCAACGACATCATCTACAAGAACCACTACGACATCGGTGTCGCGGTCGGCACCGAGCAGGGCCTGGTGGTGCCGGTGGTACGCGATGCCGACAAGCTGAGCCTGCCGCAGATCGAGGCCAAGATCGGCGAGCTCGGCAAGCGCGCCCGCGACGGCAAGCTGGCGGTCGAGGACCTGATGGGCGGCACCTTCACCATCTCCAACGGCGGCGTCTATGGCTCGCTGATGTCGACGCCGATCCTCAACCCGCCGCAATCCGGCATCCTCGGCATGCACAAGATCCAGCAGCGTCCGATGGCGGTGGACGGCAAGATCGAGATCCGGCCGATGATGTACCTGGCGCTCAGCTACGATCACCGCATCATCGATGGGCGCGAGGCCGTCACCTTCCTGGTGCGCCTCAAGGAATGCCTGGAAGATCCGCAGCGCCTGATCCTGGAACTGTGATGGGCAAGGCGGGGAAGACGGCGACCGCCGGGAAGAAGGCGGCGAGGAAGCCTGCACGCAAGGCGGCAGCCAGGACATCCGTCAAAGCGGGCCGGCGCGGCACGGTTCCACACTACAACCAGACCACGGGCTTCACCTGCGGGCCTTCGTCGCTGCTGATGGTGATGAAGGCGCTGGCCCCGGCTTCGGATTTCTCGCGCGCGCACGAATTGCAGCTTTGGCGCGAGGCGACGACCATTTTCATGGGCGGGCCGCATCATGGCGGCTGCGGCGCCACCGGCCTGGCGCTGGCCGCGCATCGCCGTGGTTTCCAGGCGGAGGTGTGGATCAGCCACAAAGGTGCGCTGCTCAGCACGCGGCCCAAGGAAAGGGCGCGCACCGAGGTCATCGAGGAGCTGGACCGTGCCGACCGCAAGGAGATGAAGCGCCTCGGCATTCCGTACAAGATCGGCGCGCTCGATATCGACGACCTGAAGCGGGCGATCGCCGACGGCGCCATGCCGATCGTGCTGGTCAACATGGAATACATCCACCAGGACCCGACCGCCCACTGGGTGGTGGTGACCGGCGTGGACGACGAGCATGTCACGGTCAACGATCCCTGGATCTCGCGCAACAAGGGTCACACGGCCAAGACGGTCACCGACTATGCGGTGCCACGGTCGGAATTTCCGGCGATGACGAGCTATGGGAAGCGCAAGGAACGCGCGACCGTGCTGATCCGGCGCGGCTGAACAAGCGGAGCACGAAGATGGCGGAACAGAGCTTCGACGTGGTGGTGATCGGCAGCGGCCCGGGCGGCTATGTCTGCGCCATCAAGGCGGCGCAGCTCGGCCTCAAGACCGCCTGCGTCGAGAAACGCGGCACCCTCGGCGGCACCTGCCTCAATGTCGGCTGCATCCCGTCCAAGGCGCTGCTGCAATCCTCGCACCTCTACGCCATGGCGGGCCACGAGCTGGCGCAGCATGGCGTGAAGGCCGGCAAGGTCGAGCTCGACTTCGCGACCCTGATGGGCCGCAAGGACAAGGTGGTCGCCGACTTCACCAAGGGCATCGAGTTCCTGTTCCGCAAGAACAAGGTGACGTGGCTGAAGGGCCTCGGCCGGCTGCTCGGCAACGGCAAGGTCGAAGTGCTCCCAGAGCCTGCCGGTGGTGGCAAGGGCGAGACGATCAGCGCCAAATCCATCATCATCGCCACCGGCTCCGACGTGACGCCGCTCAAGGGCGTCGAGATCGACGAGAAGCAGATCGTGACCTCGACCGGCGCGCTGGCGCTGGAAAAGGTGCCGGAGCATCTGATCGTGATCGGCGGCGGCGTGATCGGGTTGGAGCTCGGCTCGGTCTGGCGGCGCCTCGGCGCCAAGGTGACGGTGGTCGAGTTCCTCGACCGCATCGTCGCCACCATGGACGCCGAGATCGGCGTCGCTTACCAGAAGATCCTCCAGAAGCAGGGAATCGAGTTCAAGCTCGGCACCAAGGTGACGAGCGCCAAGAAGGCCGGCAGCAAGGTGACCTTGAGCCTGGAGCCCGCGAAGGGCGGCGCAGCCGAGGAGCTGACCGGCGATGTTGTGCTGGTGTCGATCGGCCGGCGCCCCTACGTCGACGGGCTGGCGCTGGAATTCGCCGGCGTGAAGCTGGACGATAAGGGCCGCGTCGCGGTCGATGCGCATTTCCAGACCAACGTGCCCGGCATCTACGCCATCGGCGACGTGATCCACGGCCCGATGCTGGCGCACAAGGCGGAAGAGGAAGGCGTCGCCTTGGCCGAGATGCTGGCGGGCCAGGCCGGCCACGTGAACTACGAGACCTGCCCCAACATCGTCTACACATGGCCGGAGCTGGCCAGCGTCGGTAAGACCGAGGAAGAGCTGAAGGCCGCCGGCGTGCAGTACAGGGTCGGCAAGTTCCCCTTCCTCGCCAACTCCAGAGCCAAGGCCAACGCCGACACCGACGGCATGGTGAAGCTGCTGGCCGACGCGACCACCGACCGCCTGCTCGGCGCCCACGTGCTCGGCCCGGAAGCCGGCACCTTGATCCACGAAATCTCGATGGCGATGGAATTCGGCGGCTCGGCCGAGGACGTGGCGCGCGCCTTCCACGGCCACCCGACGTTGAACGAGGCGATCAAGGAAGCGGCGCTGGCGATCGCCAGCAAGCCGATCCACGTCTAGGGTCGTCGAATGGATGACTTGTGGGAGCTGCGTATTCGGCTGCTGCTTTCCATCCAGCGCGCGCTCCTGGGTGAGGTGACGCCGAACATTCGCGCCGTGACGTCGCAGATCGATAAACAGACCATCCTGTTGCGCTGGATCATCGATGGCGAGATCTCGGACGACTTCAGGCTCGATTTACACGCGGTAGGCGCCGAGGTCGTTGCCGACTTTGCGACCCACCGGATCGCGGAAGAGTTCATCCGCTGCGATGCATCCCATGCGATGGACGAACTCTATCTCGACGACGTCGCCTACGCGCGCAAGGAGTAGCAGGCCACTTACTGTCATCCCGGCCAAGCGAAGCGCGAGCCGGGACCTATGCGGCATCGCTGCATCGCTGAGGAATGGCTCCGCCTCACTTGCCGCTCTCCTCATTCGTCATGGTCGTGCTTGGCACGACCATCCACGAGTTTGCTTCCGTCGACCCGGTCTCGCCCGTAGAAACTCGTGGATGGTCGGACCAAGTCCGACCATGACGGAGAAGTGGAGCCAGCGTATGCAGCGCTGATGGATTGCATAGGTCCCGGCTCGCGCTTCGCTTGGCCGGGATGACAGTTGTGAAGTGCTACTGCCCGACCGCGTGCTTCGTCAGATAGTCCTGCGCGAACTGGCCCCATACCGTGAGCTTGCCGCTCTGGTGGCGCAGGCTCGGGCCGTAGTCGGGGTTCCAGCACCACGCGGTCGAGGACAGCCCGCGCGCGTCCATGAAATCGGCGAACGGCGTGCCGTATTCCGCAGCGTCCCCGGACCAATGCTGCTTGACGTCGGGCTCGAAGCCCCATTCGGTGACGATGACCGGCTTCTCCTTGTCGAGATCATCGAGCGTGTCGACCAGCTCGTCCGGGTAATGGCCGGGGTAGACGTGCCAGACATAGCCGGTCTGCTCGTCCGGCAGCAGCGATTCGCGCAGGCCGCGCAGGTTGAACGCCCACAGCGGCGGCGCCACCAGCACCACGTTCTTGTTGCCGCTGGCGCGGATCGCGTCGGTCAGCACCCGCCAATAGGGGCGGTATTTCTTCCAGTAGGCGAGGTCGCCGCCTTCCTCTTCCTCGGTGTTACTGCTGGGCTCGTTCCACAGCTCGAACAGGATGGCGGGATCCTGGTAGTTGAAGGCGACGGTCATCCAGAAATCCATCGCCAGGGTGAAGCGCGAATCGTAGTAGTCGGTCCGGGTAGTGGGATCGGTGATGTCGAAATAGTCGAGCGCGTAGCCGTCGGGGAATCCGATGACGTGATAGTCGATGATCACGTAGAGCCCGGCGGCGCGCGCCAGGTCGACATGCCGCTTCAGGGTCGACAGCGCCTGGTCCTTCTTGTCGCGCCAGGTGCCGGGATGGATGGAGAGGCGCACGACGTTGGCGTGCCACTCCTTGGCGATCTCCGGATAGGGGTCGGCGTCGCTGGGCAGGTCGGTGACGTCGCCCATGGCGATGCCGCGCAGGATGACCGGCTGGTCGCCTTCGAAGAACTGGTTGCCTTGGACGGTGAGCGCGTGCGCCGATGCCGGCAGCAGCAGGCCGACAAGGACCACTATTAGGCGGACGAGAGCGCGTCGGCCTTGATCGACATGACTGTCAGCGCGTCGAACTCCAGGCCGCCAAGCTTGCGATAGAAATCGAACGCCATTTTGTTGGGCCGGTATACATACCATTCCAGCCATTCCCCGCCCCATTTTCGGCAATCCGCTGCGCAAGCCGTGACCAGCTTGCGGCCGATGCCCTTGCCGCGCGTCTCGGGCTGAACCCACAGGTCGCAGATGAAGAACAGCCGGTACGCGAGGTCCACATTATACCCTTTGCAATAAAGCAGGTAGCCGCAGGCTGTTCCGCCGTCCTCGGCGAGATAGCCGAAAAAAACCGGGTCCGGACCGAACCCGTCCACCAGGTATTTCTCGCGGGTGAAGACCTTGATCGCGCCGTCCGGGTCGCCCAGGGATTCGAGATACGCCAGGAACGCGTCGTGCATGGCGACGACGGCGTCGGCATCGGCGGGGATGAGGGGGCGGACGGTCACGGTCATGCGCCGATCCATGCCACAGGTCGGGCCGCTCCGCCAATGCCTGCCGGTTATGGTTAGCGCCGCGCGCGAGGGTGGGCGGCCTGGTAGACCTGCAACAGGTGCTGGGCGTCGACGTCGGTGTAGCGCTGGGTGGTCGACAGCGAGGAATGGCCCAGCAACTCCTGGATGGCGCGCAGGTCGCCGCCGGCGCCGAGCAGGTGGGTGGCGAAGGAATGGCGCAGGGCGTGCGGGGTCGCGGTCTCCGGCAGGCCGAGGGCGAGGCGCAGGGTCTGCATCGCCTTCTGCACCAGGCGCGGGCTGAGCCGTCCGCCCTTGGCGCCCATGAACAGCGGATCGCTGCCGGTGCCGCCCCACGGGCAGGCGGCGAGATAGGCGCGCACTGCGGTCACAATCTCCGGCAGCAGCGGCACCACGCGGGTTTTGCGCCCTTTGCCGGTGACGGTGAGGGTGCGCGCTTCGCCCTTCTCCGGCAGGTCGCGGCGGCTCAGCGACACCGCCTCGCCGATGCGCAGGCCCGCGCCATAGAGCAGCATCAGGATCGCGGCGTCGCGCTTGCCGATCCAGTCCTCGTCCTGCAGCGAGGCGACCTCGTCCACCACGTCCATCGCCTCGCCGACGGTCAGCGGCTTCGGCACCGCGCGCGGCAGCTTGGGCGCGCGCAGGCTGACGATGGCGCCGTTGGCGGCGAGTCCGCGCCGGCTGAGGAAGCGGAACAGGTTCTTGAGCGCGGAGAGTGCGCGCGCGAGGGAGCGCGCCTCGATGCCCTCCGCCTGGCGTGACGCCATCCAGGCGCGGAAATCGCCGCGGCTGAGATCGGTAAGGCTGGACAGGCGCGGCAGGTCGCCGCGATGGCGGGCGAGGAAGCTGAGGAACTGGCCGATGTCGCGACCGTAGGCGTCGCGCGTGCGGTCGGAGACGCGGCGCTCATGCGTTAGCCACGACAGCCACTGGCCCAACGCATTCTGCAAATCGGGCGCGGCACGGAAACCGTCTGCTCCTTGCTCGATCATGCGAGGCAATCTGATACCTCCGGTCCAGCATGCGCGATGCGCCCCTTCCCCCCTTGTGGGGGAAGGTAGGGATGGGGGGTGCCGCCGCACGAACGAAGCCAAATGGGGAAAGACCGAGCCGCTTGCGGCAGGAGAATTTGCTCCCGCAGCTGTGCGGCGTCACCCCCCATCCAACTGCGGCTAGGCTCGCTTCGCTCGCCAAGCCTTCGTATCCTTCCCCCACAAGGGGGGAAGAGAACTGGTTTTGCGCTTGGATTGATCAGGGCCGCGGCAGATCCAGCCACGAGCGGATGCCGAATTCGATGATCCGGCCGAGGAAGCTGAGCAGCTCGGTGCCCTGGCCCGGATGGAAATAGCCGGGATGGCGCGTGCCGAAGGCGAGCACCGCGTTGGGCGCGGCCTTGCTGGGCTTCAGACGCAGCAGCGCGTCGGAGCGCACCAGCTCGGAGGCGCCGCCGAACACTTCCGGGTCGCCGATGGTGTCGTCGCGCAGCAGGACCTGGCGGCCCTTGCCGCCCATGATGCGGTCGACCGCGCCCTGCTCCAGCAATTCGAGCCCGTCGAGCTTGGGCCGGCGGTTGTAGCCCTCGGTGCGCTCGATGCACAGGCACACCACGTCGACCTCGAGCAGCAGCACCAGGTCGCCGGTGATGATCTCGATGAATTCCTCGAAGGTCTCGGCCTCGAGCAGCGCCAGCACCGCCTTGTGGATGCGCTCCTGGGTGCCGAGATTGTCGCGGCTGTTGGCGATGATCTCGTCCTGGTTGGCGCGCAGCTTGGCGACGTCGCCGCGCAGGCGCTCGACCATGAAATGCTGCAGGTCGACCACGCTTCCGTCGTCGTTGTGGCGGGTGGGGGGAGTCTGCTGATCCAGCAGCTCCGGATGGCGATAGAGGAAATCCGGATGCCGGCGCAGATAGGCGATCACTTGCGCGGCGCTCGGCAGGGCCGGCGATTTTTTCTGCAGCTCCTCGTTGCGCTCCGCCATGCCGGTGCCCTAGAGAATCTTCTGCCCGGTCTTGGCCCAATCGGCCAGGAACGCGGTGAGGCCCTTGTCGGTCAGCGGATGATTGAACATCTGCTTCAGCACGCTGGGCGGCAGGGTCGCGACATCGGCGCCCATCTTGGCGGCTTCGATGACATGGATCGGATGGCGTACTGAGGCGACCAACACCTCGGTCTTGAGGTTGTCGTAGGCGCGGTAGATCTGCACGATGTCCCGGATCAGCTGCATGCCGTCGGTGCCGATGTCGTCGAGGCGCCCAACGAACGGCGAGATGTACGTTGCGCCGGATTTTGCGGCGAGCAAAGCCTGCGCCGGCGAGAAGCACAGCGTGACGTTGACCTTGGTGCCTTCCTGCGAGAGCTGGTAGCAGGTCTTGAGGCCATCGGGCGTCAGCGGCACTTTCACCACGACGTTGCCGGCGATCTTCGCCAGCTTGCGCCCTTCGGCCAGCATGGTCTCATGCTCGGTTGCGATGACTTCGGCGCTGACCGGGCCGGGAATGATCTCGCAGATCTCCCGCACCACGTCGACGAACTGCCGGCCCGACTTCATCACCAGCGATGGGTTGGTGGTGATGCCGTCGACCAGGCCAGACGCGGCCAGCTCGCGGATCTCCTTGATCTCAGCGGTATCGAGAAAGAACTTCATGGCGCCCGTTTCACTCGCATCAAATCGTCACAAATCCAGGTTCCGGCGGATGCGGGAGAGCGGTACGATGCCGCGTCCGAATCGATCCCCGGAAAAAGTGCCCCGAGTCTAGCCCATGGCTTCGCTCTTCGCCAGCGATACACCACCTGAAACGGCCCCGGCTACGGATCGCCGGATGGGTGTGCTTTTGCCGCTGCCGCTCCGCGGTGCCTACGATTATCTGGTGCCCGAGGGGATGGACGTTGCAGCCGGCGATTTCGTCGAGGTGCCGCTCGGCTCGCGCTCGGTGCTGGGCGTGGTCTGGGGCGAGGCCAAGGACGACGTGCCGCGCGACAAGCTGAAACAAATCGAAGCAAAAATTGAAATGGCGCCGCTGCCGGATATCTCGCGGCGCTTTATCGATTGGGTCGCGAACTATTGCCTGTCCGCGCCCGGCGCGGTGCTCAAGATGGCAATGAGCGTCAGCGACGCGTTCAAGCCGGAGCGCAGCCTCAAGGCCTACGCGGTCGGCGATCCTGAGGCGGGGCAAGTGACGGCGGCGCGGCAGCGCGTGCTGAATGCGCTTTCAGACGTGCCGTCGATGCTGCCGGGAGAACTGGCGCGCACCGCCGGCGTGACCAGCGGCGTGCTGAGCAAGATGGCGGAGCTGGGGCAACTGCGCGTGGTCGCGCAGCCGCTCGCCAAGCCGTTCGGCCAGGCCGATGCCGATATGCCCGGACCGCAACTCTCGCCGGCGCAGCGTGCTGCCGCCGACGAGCTGATCCAGGCGCATGCCGGCGTCACGCTGCTCGACGGCGTCACGGGCTCGGGCAAGACCGAGGTCTATTTCGAAGCGATCGCGGCGTGCCTCAAGCGCGGCAAGCAGGCGTTGGTGCTGCTGCCGGAGATCGCGCTCACCACGCAATGGCTGGAGCGATTCACCGAACGCTTCGGTGCGCCGCCGGGCCAGTGGCATTCGGAGCTCACGGGGCTGGAGCGGCGCCTGACCTGGCGCGCGGTGCTGCGCGGCGACGCGAAAGTGGTAGTGGGCGCGCGCTCGGCCCTGTTCCTGCCGTTCCGCGATCTCGGCCTCATCATCGTCGACGAGGAACACGAGCAGGCGTTCAAGCAGGAGGATGGCGTTGTCTATCAGGCGCGCGACATGGCGGTGGTGCGCGGGCACCTCGCGCAAATCCCGGTGATCCTCACGTCGGCGACGCCGTCGCTCGAGACCATGCACAACGTGGAGACCGGACGCTATCGGTTCCTGCATCTGCCGGACCGCCACGGCGCCGCGCAATTGCCGGAGGTGCGGCTCATCGACCTGCGGCGCGAGCCGCCGCCGCGGCAGTCGTGGCTGTCGCCGCCGCTGCGCGAGGCGGTGAAGGCGACGCTGGAGCGCAAGGAGCAGGCGTTGCTGTTCCTCAACCGGCGCGGTTATGCGCCGCTGACGCTCTGCCGCGCCTGCGGCCACCGGCTGCAATGCCCGAACTGCAGCGCCTGGCTGGTGGAGCACCGCTATCTCGGCCGCCTGCAGTGCCATCACTGTGGTTTCGAATC
>DATEOK010000198.1:0-12125 GCA_035274225.1 Dongiaceae bacterium | reverse complement strand
TCGCCCTGGTCCTCATAGACCAGCCGCGCCCAGCCGGTCTTGCAATAGATCATCTGGAAGCGGATGCGATGGAAATGCACGTAGTCCGGCACCGGTCCGCCGACCGGAATGCGGATATGCGAGGCGATGAACCGCCCGCCGAGGCGGCTGGGGATGAGGTCGCGATACTGCATGCCGGCGCGCCCGACGCCCCAATCGTCCCCACCCGTTGGATTCCCTGGGCGGCTCAAGACGAATTCCTGGGTGCCGGCGGGAACTTCGACCGGCTGCCGCGCTTCCACCAGTTCGATGCGGGTGCCGTCCGGCGAGGTCAGCACATGCGGCGTGCCGGCCGGCAGCGCGGCGAGGTCGCACAGCAGGCGCAACGTGATCGGCGCGGCCGGCGCGCCGGTCTCCAGCCGCAGCGTCAGGCCATGCCCGGACACAACGGCGGTTTGCGGCGAATCCGCCGGAAAGATCAGGTTGACCTTGAACCCCAGACGGTCCGTGAAAAAAGCCAGGCTCGCCGCGAGGTCGCGGCACGGCAGCAGCAGCTGCGCCATGCGCACATGCTCGGCCAGGGCCGCGGTGGTGCTGGCAGTGCGGTGTTCCATGGCTGGAGATTGCCCCGGCAACCGGAACGAGGCAAGGGAGCCGCGACATCTCGATGACATCACCCTTGCGTCGGAAATCCGACACAATCGGCCCGTTCCATTCAACCATAGTGTCAGGTGACAATCGGTGAGTGGACTTGCATGACGGAGATCGTGGCTCAGGCGCCTGTGCGAAGACGGCAACTATCCGGCTGGTCCCTGCTGCTGTGGGGGCTGGCCGGCGTGCTCGCGATCGGCCAGGCGATCATCTGGTATGGGCCGGAGACGCCAAGCCTCGCGGTGCTCGAACAGTTCGCGCTGCAGCTTGGCATCGTCGCACTTCTGGCGGCAATGTTGGCGCTGGCGATGCGCCGCTGGGCGCGGTTGCTCCTGCTTGCCGCGCTGACCGCGACCTTGTCGTGGCCGGTCTTCAGCCCTCTTGGTGCGGCGCCTGTGGTCACCGGGCCGGCGCGGCTCAAAATCCTCTCCGCCAATCTCTGGCACTCGGCGGCGGGTCACGACCGCACCATCGAAGCGCTGCTCGCCAGCGATGCCGACATCGTCGGCCTGGTCGAAGTGACGCCGGCCTGGCGGCCGGCGCTGGAGCCGCTGTATGCCAAGTATCCGTACCGGATCGATTGCTTCGACCTCGATCCGGAATGCCAGATCATGCTGCTGTCCAGGCTGCCGATCGAGAAGCCGATCGCCGGCCGCGTCTGGAAGGCGACGCCGATCGTCGCCGGCGGCGAGATCCGGTGGAACGGCCGGTCGATCACCGTGCTGGCGACCCACTGGTTCCGCCCTCTGGTGCGCAGCGACGCGAGCCAGTGGGGCGCCGACGATCCGGCGCGCGCCGGCTATCTGGCCAAAGGGTTGCCGGTGAGCCGTCAGGCCGGGCAGGCTGGCCTGTTCGCCAAATACCTCAACCGGGCGCCGCAGGACCTCATCGTGATGGGCGATCTCAACAGTGCGCCGTGGAGCCGCGTGCAGAGCGCGTTCCGCGCCAAGACCGGGCTCGACAACCAGGCCGGCTGGGATGCCAGCTGGCCGTCCTTCGTGCCTTGGCCGCTGCGCCTGCCGATCGACCATGTGCTGGCGCGCGGGCATCTCGTGGTGACGAAGTTCGAGACCGGACCGCGCACCGAGTCCGACCACTTCCCGGTCGTCGCCGAGATCGGCTGGCGCGATTAGCTAGTCCCCTGCGAACAACAGCAGGTTGCCGTCCGGGTCCGGGACGATGAAAGTCTTGGCGCCCCACGGCTCTGTACGCAGCTCCTGGTGAAAAGCAGCGTTCGCCGCCCGGAATTCGGAATACAGCGCCTGCACGTCATCGACCGAGATGCTCGCGGCCAGCATGTCGACGTCGGCCGTCATCGCCGCCGCGATCTTGTCCAGCACCGAACGATCCGCGTGCCGCAAGGCGACTTGCGCGCCGCCCCGCTTTACCTGCGCATAGAACGGCGTCTCGCCATAGACGAACTCCACTGCGAAGCCGAGCTTGTCGGTGAAGAAATCGCACGAGGCCGCGATGTCAGAGACGAAGAGCTGCGGGATGGCCGCGATCAAGGTGGCTTGCAAAGCCCCGCCCGTCATGACCGCACCTCCTTTGTCGGTAGCCCTAGTCGAGCACGTCCGGCAACAGCTTGCCAGTCGGCGTTTTCGGTGAAGTTGCCGAAGCGCGAGCGTCCAGCCCTTTCGTGCCAGGATCAGGCCTGATAGTATTGAGCGCGTTGGCAAAGCAGCTGGCCGTCCTTCCTGCCGTGGCCGCTACGCCTGCTTATCGACCATGCGGGCGCGCGGTCATCTGGTGTTGACGAGCTTCGCGACCGGGCCGAAGACGACTCCGATCATCCCGTCATCACCGACTTTGGCTGGCGCGAGCGAGGCCACCATGATCGTGCGCGACAGATCGGATCGCGACGCCGCCTGGATCACTGCCCTGCTGCGGTCCCGGTGGGGCGGCGCGGTCGTCACGGCACATACCGAAATGATCGATGCGGGGCAGCTGCCCGCGCTGGTGGCGGGTGATCAGCAGGGTCTTGCGACCTATCGCGTACAGGGCCACGAAGCCGAGTTGGTCACACTGGACGCCATCGCACCCGGACAACGCGTCGGCACCTATCTTCTCGATGCGCTGGTGGAGCGCCTGCGCGTGCAGGGCGTTCATCGGCTCTGGGTCACGACCACCAACGACAACTTGTCGGCGCTCGCTTTCTATCAGAAGCGCGGCTTCCACCTGCGGCACTTGCGCCCGGGCGCTGTCGACGAAGCGCGCCACATCAAACCCAGCATTCCGACCGTGGCGGGGAACGGCATCCCGATCCGGGACGAGATCGAGCTCTGCCGCAATCTCTAGAGCGCCTCCGGCACCAGCTTGCCTTTGGTGATGTCTTCCTTGCGCTTCGCCACGTAGCTGGCCAGCGCTTCCTTGCGGCCTTCGTCCATCGGCGGCGCTTCGTAGCTGCGCAGCAGTTCCTTCCAGATCAGGTTGGCGCGCTCGGTGCCGGTCTTGGCGCCGGCATTCTCCCAGGTCTGGTAGTTGCGCCAGTCGGACAGCATCGGCTCGTAGAACGCGGTGGAGAACCGCTCCAGCGTGTGGCCGACGCCGAAGAAGTGGCCGCCCGGCCCGACCTCGTTGATGGCATCGACGCCCATCTCCGCCTCGTCGACCGCGATCGGCTTCAGGAACTCGCGCATGTTCTGCAGCAGCTCGGCATCGAGGATCAACTTCTCGAACGAGGCGGTGAGCCCGCCTTCCATCCAACCCGCGGCATGCTCGATCAGGTTGACCCCACCCATGATCGCGCCCCACAGCGACATCATCGATTCGTAGCTGGCCTGGATGTCGACGCAGTTGGACGCCGTCACGTTGCTCGAGCGGTACGGGACGCCGAGCCGCCGCGCCAGCTGCCCGCCGGCCAGCGCCGCCTTGGTGTATTCCGGCGTGCCGAACGCGGGCGCGCCCGAGCGCATGTCGACGTTCGAGGTGAAGCCGCCATACAGCACCGGCGCGCCCGGCGAGGCAATCTGCGACAGCGCCAGCATGGCGAGGGCTTCCGCATGCTGCTGAACTAAAGCGCCGGCCAACGTCACCGGGCTCATCGCGCCGCTCAAGGTGAAGGGCGTCATTGCCACCGGCTGGCCGGCGCGGCCCATCGCCAGCAGCGCCTCGCACATCGGGATGTCGAGCCGCAGCGGCGAATTGGAATTGATGATGGTGAGCGTGACCGGCGTTGCCTTCATCTCTTCGCGGCCGAGGCCATAGGCGATGCCGGCCATGTTGATCGCGTCCTCGACGCGATATTCGCCGAGCGCCCAGCATTGCCAGGTCTTGTCGGTCAGCGTCAAAGCCGCCTGGTAGAAATCGAGATGGCGGTTGTCCGCCGGCAGATCGGTTGGCTCGATCGGGCAGCCGCCTTCCTGGTGGATCACGCCCAGCTGCTGCACCAGCTTCAGGTAGTCGCACATGTCGGCGAAGTTGCCCGGCCGCTTGCCGCGATCGCAATCGTGCGCGAAGGCCGGGCCGCCGGTGGCGGCAAAAATGATCTCGCCATCGCCGCAGCCGACGTCATAGGCGCGGTTGCGCGCCTGCATGACAAAGCGCTCGGGCGCCAGGGCTATGGTGCTCTCGACCAGCGCGGGATCGAAGCGCACCCGCTGCGTCGCCTCGTCCACCTCGGCGCCGGCTTGTTTGAGAATTTCGCGCGCCGGGCCCTGCATCACCTCGATCCCGGTCTCGCGCAACAATTTCAGCGCGGTCTGGTGGATGGTCTCGACCTGGTCGGCGCTCAGGACCTCGATCGGCCGGTAGCGGTTGACCGTGCGCGCGAACGGCAATTGCCGGACGGCGGCCTGGGGCGCGCGTCGCTCGCGGCGGCGACCAGTGGCGGACGCAGAGGCGGGCGCAGCAGCGATGCTGGGGGCGGCTTCGGTCATCACGCGCCTCCTTCTGGCTCACCGATCTGACGCACGAGAAGCTGTATACAGCTTCCGCAAGCTTGTCAATTCATTGAGATTTCCGGCGGCAGCGCGACCGGGAACAGCTGGCTGACGAGGTCCGCGCCGAGGTAGCCCGCAAACGCCTTGGCCGAGACCACGATGCCAATCGGATCGCCGGTCTTGGGCGCGCTGGCGAACCCGACGATGAGGCCGATCAGCTTCGGCTGCCCGCCCTGGATCAGGATCACCGGCCCGCCGCTGTCGCCGAGGCGGATGATGCAATCTGTGGCGAAGAACAGCGCGCCCTCGGTGACGCCGTTGGGATCCGGCGGCAGCAGTCCGCAGCGCTCATGGCTCCGCAGCTCGTCCTTGGCGCCCTGGCCATAGCCGGCGGAATAGAAGCGGGCGCCTTTGGCGACTTCGGCCCGCACCATGGCCGGCGACAGGCTCGCCAGGGGCAGCGGCCGGATGCCGGACAGCGGCGGAGTGATGCGGACCAGCGCCCAGTCCGTCTCGGCCTGGTCCGGCTTGATGCTGCCGGGCGCGACGCTGCCGCCTTCGGCGACCAGCGCCGAACCCCGGACCCGCGGGCCGGCCGCGCTGGGGGTAAAGACGAGCTGGCTTGGCTGGGCGAACCGGCCCTTCGGGCGCAGGCAGTGGGAGGTGGTGGCGATCATGTCCTGGCGCACCAGGACGGCGGTGCAGACCTCCGGCGAACCGGTGACGTCAAGGCTGCCGATCGCAGCCTGCCAGCCGGTGGGCGCGGTGGCCGGCGCCGGCGCTTCCGGTGGCCGGGCCGCACAGGCGCCGAGCAGGGCGCATGCCAGCGCGAGGACCAAAGGTCGCAGCCGCGGCCATGGCCGGGCCATGTCGGTCGCGGCTAAGCTGGCAGCCTCAGGTTTGTCGGAGTTCGCCATTCCCGTGTTCCCCATCGCGCGCCGTTCAGCCCTTGTTCTTGCCCTCGCACTCGGCCTGTCGTCGAGTGTTGCCTTATCCCCTACGCGCGCGTCGGCGCATGAGATCACCGCCGGCGCCCTCACCATTTCGCACCCCTGGTCGCGCGCCACGCCGGGCAGCGCCAAGGTGGGCGCGCTCTATCTTACGGTCGCCAACACGGGCGCGGAAGCCGATCGTCTGCTAGGCGTGTCGACCGAGGTTGCCGAGCGGTGCGAGCTTCATCTCTCCGGGACCAGCGGCGATGTCATGACCATGCAGATGGTCGACAAGGTCGAGGTACCGGCCGGCGGCTCCGCCAGCTTCGCGCCGAAGGGCGCGCACGTGATGCTGATGGGGCTGAAGGCGCCGCTCAAGAAGGGCACGAGCTTCCCGGCCGTTCTGCATTTCGAAAAGGCGGGCGACGTCACGGTCGAGGTGACGGTCCAGGGCATCGCCGACCTCGAGCCGCTGGACCAGGAATAGCGTTCTGGCGCGCCACTATTGCAGCTTCTCGGCAAAGGCCCGGGCGCCGACCGCAAGGCTGATGGTGCCCTCCGGCTCCGGCCGCCGCCAATAGCCGGAAACCACCGCGATCAGCCGGCGGTTCTGCGCCTTGTCGGTCAGCAAGATAGGGCCGCCGCTGTCGCCCTTGATCACCGGGCAGGTGGTGACGACCAGCCGGTCGTCGGTGCCCTCGGTCATTTCGCGCCAGTCCTCGATCAGGGTGCAACCTTCGCTGCGGTGCAGCCGCCGGCTGATGGTGATGCCGTACATGCCGTATCCGAGGTTGGACAGCACGTCCTCGCCGGCCTTGATCCGGCGCTCGATATCCGCCAGCGCCACCGGCTCGACCGGGATCGGCGTGACATCGGCGATCGGCGAGGCCAGGCGCAGGACCGCCCAGTCGACCTCGGTCGGGGTGTCCTCGGGCTTTGCGGGATCCATCTTGTCGACGCCAAGGCCGATGATCTGCGACACCCGCACGGTCGGCAGGCGCTGCGCCCCGACATTGGGCGTGAAGATGAGCTCGGCCGGCGACAGCTTGCGTCCGGTCGGGAATAGGCAATGCGCCGCCGTCACGATGACGTCCGGCTCGACCAGGGTCGCGGTGCAGGAGGTCGAATCGCCTTCGGCATCCAGCCGGCCGACCGCGGCGGTCCAGGGAATCGGACCGGTCGGTTCCGGTGGTGGTTTGGCCGGCACCTCGCAGCCGAACAGGGCCAGGGCGGCAAGCCCGGCGAATGCGGCGCGGAAAGGGTTCGGGAAGCTGGACCCGGACTTGGACATTGGCACCTGACGGCGAACTCCCATCCGATTGTGTCGCGGCCTGGGGTCCGCCTGTCAAGCGGCTGCGACCGGCCACCACAATCGACAGGGGCGGCAAAGCCGTTTAGATGAGGCGCAGGACAGCGATTCGGGAGGACGAGGCAATGGCACGCGGCGGGGTTCTGGTTGCGCTCGACACGACCGACGTGGCGGTGGCCAAGGGCTGGGCGCGCGCGACCCAGGGCGCGGTCGCCGGCATCAAGCTCGGCCTGGAATTCTTCAACGCGCGCGGACCCGCAGGCGTGGCGGAGGTCGCGGCCCTCGGCGTCCCGCTGTTCCTGGACCTCAAGTTCCACGATATCCCCAACACCGTCGCCGGCGCGGTGCGCGCGGTGGCGCCGCTGAAGCCGATGATCCTCAACCTCCACGCCTCCGGCGGCGCGGCCATGATGCGGGCGGCGCTCGATGCCGCGCGCGAGGGCGCTGCCAAGCTCGGCGTCGCACCGCCAAAGCTGATCGGCGTCACCATCCTCACCAGCCTCAGCGACGCGGACTTGGCCGAGGTCGGACAGCCCGCGGGCGCGACCGACCAGGTGCGCCGGCTCGCCGCCCTGACCAAGGCCTGCGGCCTCGATGGCGTGGTGTGCTCGCCGCACGAGATCGCGGTGCTGCGCCGCGACCTCGGACCGGGCTTCCTACTGGTGACGCCGGGTGTGCGCCCGTCCTGGGCAGCGGCCGGCGACCAGAAGCGGGTCATGGAGCCGCGCCAGGCGGTCGACGCGGGCGCGGACTATATCGTGATCGGCCGTCCGATCACCGGCGCCGCCGATCCGGGCGAGGCGGCACGCCGCATCGCCGTGGAGATCGACGGAGTTCCCGCCTGATGAATGCGCCGCGGCCGCAGACGATCCCCGTCTTCCTGCTGGTGAAGTCAGCATTCCAGATACTTTGGCAGCAGCGCGACGACGCGTTGCGCCTCGGATTCGTCCCGACGCTGATCTGCTTCGGCGGCTTTCTCTATGGCGAGGACGCGATGATCGCCATTGTGAAGCAATGGCAATCCGGCGCGATTGGTCCGGCTCCAACGGGTGTTTCGCTGACCATGTTCATGATGCTGCTGATCATCTTCGTGGGCATGTTGCTGGCGATCGGCAACTGGCTCCGTTTCATGCTGTTAGGACCGATGGGCGCTGTCGGCCTCGGTCTTGCGATCCGACGGCCGCACATCATGTTTCTGGTGGCATGCGTGGTGCTGGAGTTCGTCGGCTCCATCGCCCTCAGCGTGATGAGCATGCCGCTTGGGGCCTTGCCGGGCGCGCTGGCGCTCGTTGGCTTCTTGGTTGCCGTCATCCTCGTCACGGTCGCGCTGGTCCGGATGCTGCCGTTCGCGGTGGGGCAAGTGATCGCCCAGCCGATGTCGCTGCAGGAGGCGTGGCGATCCTCGCGCGGCAACGGCATACCGTTGGCCATCGCCTTGGTCCTGGTGCAGGTGCCGATCTGGATCATCACATCGGTTCTGAACCGGGTGCTGTTCGCGATTGGCTTCGCCGACGTCGCGCCGCTGGCCATGGTCTTCATCGTCTCCGCATTCGCGACCTTGATCGCGATTCTGCAGGCCACCGTCCTCGCGGCTGCATTCCGCCAGATGGTTGGGATCCGGGCTTGATGCCGTGACCGTGCTCGCCAAGATCTGCGGCCTGAAGACGCCCGAGACGGTTGCCGCCGCGGTCGAGGGCGGCGCGTCGCTGATCGGATTCAATTTCTATGGCCGCTCGCCGCGCTGCGTCGATCCCGCGACGGTCAAGCAGCTTGCAGCCAACGTGCCAGCAACCGTGCGCAAGGTGGGATTGCTGGTCGACGACAGCGACGCCCGCATCGCCGAGATCCTCGGCACCTGCGATCTCGACTTGCTGCAGCTGCATGGGCACGAGACTCCCGAGCGCGTGACGGAGATCCGCACGCGCTTCGGCAAGCCGGTGATCAAGGTGATCTCCGTCAGCGACGCCGCCGACCTCGACCGCGCCGCCGCCTATGAAGGCGTCGCCGATTACCTGATGTTCGACGCCAAGCCGCCCAAGTCGATGGCGAACGCCTTGCCGGGCGGCAATGCCGTCAGCTTCGACTGGACACTGCTCTCCGGCCGGCGTTTCCAGCGCCCCTGGCTGCTGGCGGGCGGATTGACCCCGGACAATCTGATCGAGGCGGTGCGCATTTCCGGCGCGCCGATGGTCGATGTCTCGTCCGGAGTGGAGGATCGCCCCGGCGAAAAGAATGTGAGCAAAATCAAAGCCTTCCTGGACGCGAGCAGACGCGTCTAGGTCGCTCCCGGGCTTTGACCTTTGCCCCCGCCTATGGTTGATTGCGGCTCGCCAAATATCAGTCAGGACTGACTTACTTGACCGCCTCCCAGCCCGCTCCGCGCAACACCTATCGCAACGGCCCCGACGAGTTCGGGCGCTTCGGCCTGTTCGGCGGCCGCTTCGTCGCCGAGACGCTGATGCCGCTGATCCTCGAAGTGGAAAAGGCCTATAAGGCCGCCAAGGCCGATCCGAAATTCGCGGAGGAGATGGAGGATTACCGCAAGCACTATATCGGCCGGCCCAGCCCGCTCTATTTCGCGCCGCGCCTGACCGAGCATTTCGGCGGCGCCAAGATCTACCTGAAGCGCGACGAGCTCAACCACACCGGCTCGCACAAGATCAACAACTGCATGGGCCAGATCCTGCTCGCCAAGCGCATGGGCAAGCAGCGCATCATCGCCGAGACCGGCGCCGGCCAGCATGGCGTCGCGACCGCGACTGTGTGCGCGCTGTTCAACCTGCCCTGCACCGTCTACATGGGCGAGGTCGACATCGCGCGGCAGCAGCCCAACGTGTTCCGCATGAAGCTGCTCGGCGCCGAGGTGGTGCCGGTGAAGTCCGGCACCCGCACCCTCAAGGACGCGATGAACGAGGCGCTGCGCGACTGGGTCGCGAATGTGGAGAGCACGTTCTACATCATCGGCACCGTCGCCGGCCCGCATCCCTATCCGACGCTGGTGCGCGACTTCCAGTCCATCATAGGCCAGGAAGTGCGCTGGCAGATGGAAGAGGCCGAAGGCTGTCTGCCCGACAGCCTGGTCCCCTGCATCGGCGGCGGCTCCAATGCCATGGGCCTTTTCCATCCGTTCCTCGACGATACGAGCGTCGAGATCTTCGGTGTCGAAGCCGGCGGCGACGGCATCGAGACCGGTCGCCACGCGGCGTCGCTGACCGGCGGGCGTCCGGGCGTGCTGCACGGCAACCGCACCTATCTGCTGCAGAACGAGGACGGCCAGATCAACGACGCGCATTCGATCTCGGCGGGCCTGGACTATCCTGGCATCGGCCCGGAGCATGCCTGGCTGCACGACATGAAGCGCGTGAAGTACGTGTCCGCCACCGACAAGGAGGCGCTGGAAGCATTCCAGTTGCTGTCCAAGCTGGAGGGCATCATCCCCGCGCTCGAGCCCTCGCATGCGCTCGCCTACGTGTCGAAGATCGCGCCCAAGCTGCCCAAGGATCACCTGCTGGTGATGAATCTGTGCGGCCGCGGCGACAAGGATATCTTCGCCGTCGCCCAGCATCTCGGGGTGAAGCTGTGAGCGCGGATGGACAGATGACCACGACTCGCATCGAGCGCCGCTTCGCCGCGTTGAAGTCCGCCAAGCGCGGCGGGCTCGTCACCTTCATCACCGCTGGCGATCCGAACTACGAGCTGTCGCTGGGCCTGCTGCGGCAATTGCCGGCCGCCGGAGCCGACGTGATCGAGCTCGGTATGCCCTTCACCGATCCGATGGCGGACGGGCCCGCGATCCAGGCCTCGTCGCTGCGGGCGCTGAAGACCGGCATGACGCTGAAGAAGACGCTGCAGCTGGTGAGCGAGTTCCGCAAGGGCGACAACGAAACGCCCATCATCCTCATGGGCTACTACAACCCGATCTACTCCTTCGGCGTGCCCGCGTTCCTCAAGGATGCGAAAGCTGCCGGGGTCGACGGCCTGATCGTGGTCGACTTGCCGCCGGAAGAGGACGAGGAGCTGTGCCTGCCCGCGCTGAAGGCCGGGCTCAACTTCATCCGCCTGGCGACGCCGACCACCGACGACAAGCGCCTGCCGGCCGTGCTGCGCAACACCTCGGGCTTCGTCTACTACGTCTCGATCGCCGGCATCACCGGCACGCGCTCGGCGGCCAATGCCGACGTCTCGGCCGCGGTGGCGCGGTTGAAGCGGCACACCGACCTGCCGGTTGCGGTCGGCTTCGGCATCAGGACCGCGGAGCAGGCGGCGGAAGTCGCCAAGGTCGCGGACGCCGCGGTCGTCGGCTCGGCGCTGGTCAGCCGCATCGGCGCCCATGTAAGCGACGACGGCAAGGCTTCGCCCAAGGCTGTCGAGGATACCCTGGCGCTGGTGCGCGAGCTCGCCGCCGGTGTCCGCCGCGCGCGGCAATGATAGAGTGCGTTTCGACTCGGGAAGGGAGCTTCGCTCATGAGCTGGCTGACCAATTTCGTCCGACCGAAGATCCGCGCACTCGTGCGCAAGACTGACGTCCCGGAGAATTTGTGGGACAAGTGCCCCGGCTGCGGGCAGATGATTTTCCATCGCGACCTCGAGGCCAATCTCAGGGTCTGTCCGCAATGCGGCTATCATATGCGCATCGAGGTGAAGAAGCGCCTGGACCTGCTGTTCGACGGCGCCGCCTATGAGCGCGCCGAGACGCCGAAGGTCGAGTTCGACCCGCTAAAGTTCCGCGACCGCAAGCGCTACTCCGACCGCCTCAAGGAGGCGCAGAGCAAGACCGAGGAGCAGGACGCCATCATCGTCGCGCACGGCCTGGTCGGCGGGATCAAGATGGTGGTGGCCGCCTTCAATTTCGATTTCATGGGCGGATCGATGGGCGCCGCGGTCGGTGAAGGTTTGGTGGCGGCCTCCGATCTGGCAGTCAAGGAACGCGCGGCACTGATCGCGATTCCAGCGTCCGGCGGCGCGCGCATGCAGGAGGGCATCCTCTCGCTGATGCAGATGCCGCGCACGGTGATCGCGGTCGACCGCGTGAAGGAAGCAGGCCTGCCCTTCATCGTGCTGCTGACCGACCCGACCACCGGCGGCGTCAGCGCGTCGTTTGCGATGCTCGGCGACATCCATGTGTCCGAGCCTGGCGCCCAGATCGGGTTCGCCGGCGCGCGCGTGATCGAGGAGACGATCCGCGAAAAATTGCCCGAAGGTTTCCAGCGCGCCGAGTATCTGCTCGACCACGGCATCGTGGACCTCGTGGTCGCCCGCAAGGATTTGCCGAAGGAACTGTCCAAGATCGTCGGCCTCCTCACCAAGCAGCCGAAGCAGGCGGCTGCATAGGTTCGCTCTTTATGCGTAGTCCCATGAAATACCCCCTCTCCC
>DATEOK010000197.1:0-2975 GCA_035274225.1 Dongiaceae bacterium | reverse complement strand
CCAGCGTCGTGATCGGATCGAACGCCGCGGTTTCCCGCGACAGGCTGGTGAAGTTCGTCTTGTAGCTGACCTCTCCACCCAGGATCGGATGGTTGATCACGTTGGAGTAGTCGATGACCGGGTGAATGACCGGAACCTTGTCCTGGAAACCGGAGTAGCTCAGATAATAGATCGTGCGCGCATCGAAGAAGCTGCGATTGCCGACGCCGGTCAGATAGAGCTGCGAAATCGCCTCCGTCGGCAGGCTCAGGAACGAGCCCAGCGGATCCTTGTATTGGGCGAGCCGGTAATCCGAGAAGAAGTAGTAGTCGGTCAGCAGGACGCCGTCCCAGCCCCAGACCCATTTGTCGTTGATCGCGAACTGGCCCTTGGTGTCGACGCCGCCGCGGAACTGGCGGTCGCCCGGCTGCCCGGCGAATGCGCCCTGATCCAGCTGGTCGATGCCGTAGGCGCGGATCTGGTACGATCCGTTGATCAGGCGCTGGCGGAATTCGCTCTGGAACAGCACGCCTTGCCGGCTCGTGAAGCGCGGGTTGAAGGTCGCGTCGTAGTCCGGCGCAATGGCCCAGTAGAACGGGGTCTCCACGGCGTAGCCAAAGGTCGAGGCCTGCGTGAAGCCCGGCATCAGGAAGCCGGTCTTGCGCTTGACGGTCGGATCGGGCGTCGAGAAATACGGCAGATACGCCATCGGCACGCCGAAGAACTCGAGCTGCGCGTTCTCGAAGTACAGCATCTTCTCGGTCTGGTCGTGGATGATGCGCGCACCCTTGACCTGCCACAGCGGCGGCTTCTTCGGATTGTCCTTGCAGGGCGCGCAGGCGGTGTACACGCCGTTCTCGAACACGGTGTAATTGCCGGCCGAGCGATCGGCGCGCGTCGCCGCCATGCGCGTGGCATCCGCGGTATCGACGCGCAGCGAATCGACGAAACCATCACGGTAGTCGTCGCTCAGGTCCATGATGTTGGCGTAGGTGACTTTGCCTTCCGCGTCGGTAAGCCGGATATTGCCTTCCGCATGCAGCCGCTTGGTCTTCTGGTCGTAGATGACCTTGTCGGCCTCCACGCTGGTGCCGTTGTAGAACATCTGCACGTTGCCGACCGCCGACACGCGCTGGTTGTTGTAGTCGTAATCCACCTCGACCGCTTGCACGAGCATCTTGCCGTCATTGTTGGCGGGACGCGGCGGCGGCTTGGGCGGGCGCGGATTGTAGACGAAGCCCTGCGCCGAGGCGGGAACCGTGAGGGCGAGCTCGATGGTCCCGGCGAAAACGAGGCCGGCAAGCAGGGCGATCAAGGGTGCCCCGAAGGCGGCCAAGCGTTCCCGATAGCGGCGCACGGGGGTGCGCCGCCTGAACGCAGGCGTGCTCATCTGGCGGGCGGCGACAACGGCCACTACCCGTCCTCCTGGTACAGCAAGGCCAAAAAGCCGGTGAGGCCACCCACACAGACGGGCAACCACGCCGCAGCGATGGGATGCATCAACTCAGCCTTGCTCAAATCCTCAGTAACTTTCGATAGAACGTAGAGCAGAAACCCTGCGCCCACGCCACTTAAAACCATCTTCTGCACGCCGCCCATCCGGAAGAACCGAAGGCTGACGGAAGCCGCCAACATGACCATTGCAGCCAGCAAAAACGGCTGTGCGATGAGCTTATGGTACTGCAAACGATATCCGGCGGTGGCGAAGCCGGAGCTCTCGGACGAACGGATATAGCCGGGCAGTTGCCAAAAGGACACGGTTTCGGGCGTCGAGAAGCTGTTGCGAACTTGGGCCGGGGTGAGGGTGGTGGCCAGGTAGTAGCTCTCCTGGTCGATCGGAGGCTTGTCCAGGGAGTATCTGCGTACCGATTTGAACGCCCAGCGGCCTTCCTCGAGGGTGGCCTCGCGCGCTTCGATTCGCTCCTTGAACTGGAGGTCGGTGTCGAACCGGAAGATGGTCAGCCCGGTCAGCCGCGCACCCTGCTGCTCGCTGCGGGCGGCATTGATGATCGACTGGCCGTCGCTGTTGATCTGGTTGAGCCAGAAGCCGGACGCGTCCTGGATGCCGCCGCCGGGCGCCGAGCCGAACAGTTCGGCCTCCATCCGCTTGGAGAGCTCGCGCAGGTTCGCCGACATCGGATTGTAGGCGGTCGTCGCCAGCGCACCGAGGATGATCGCGCTCCCCAGCGCAGGCGAGATGAACTGCCAGGCGGAGACGCCGGCGGCGCGTGCGACCACCAGTTCGAGCCGCCGCGACAGCGCGAGGTAGCAGGTCATCGCACCGATCAGGACGCAGAACGGCATCAGTTTTTCGAGCAATTGCGGCACACGGTACAGCGAGGTCTGCGCCACCGTGATCGCCGACGCCGACGCCAGTCCCGACGTCTTGCGCACCATCTCGATGTAGTCGACCAGCACCAGCAGCACGAAGATGCTCGCAAACACCCCGACCGCCGAGACCAGGAAGCGGCCGGCAAAGTATCTCCCGAGCGTGTTGGTCATCATGCTCATGCTGTGGCCGGCCGTCCGAACAGCCGCGCAAGGCGGGCATTGGATCTGTTGATGGCTTCCATCAGCGCCGCCGGCGGTTCCACCACGACGCCACCGACGATCATCCACAGCCCGCCGCCGATCGCGCCGAACAGCATCGCGTACTGGACCAGCGCCATCGAAGGCGTCTTCACGGTCATCACCGAGCAGGCGAATCCCGCCATCCGCAGGCCGAACACCGCCAGGATGGATCCGCCGATCGAAAAATTGCGGCTCTGCCGCGTGGTGCGCGGCGTGCCGAGAAAGGCAAATGTGAGGACCGCGAAGGCGAAGGGATAGAGCGGCGACATCAACCGGTCATGCAATTCCGCGAAGAACTGCCCGGACAATTGCTTGTAGACCGGATCGTTCTCCGCCGGCGAAAACAGCTCCCAGAGATAGCGTTCGCGAATTCCCAGTGCGACGTCGCGGCCGCGATTGGAGAACTTCGACATGTCGAAGGCATA
>DATEOK010000196.1:0-41132 GCA_035274225.1 Dongiaceae bacterium | reverse complement strand
GGGACGCTGGTCGTCACGCTGGGCGACCGCAACACCCGCGAATACATCCCGGACATGAAATCGCAGGTCGGCAAGCTGGTGCGCATCAACCGTGATGGCTCGATCCCCGATGACAATCCGTTCGTCGGCAAGGCGGACTATTCGCCGGACATCTACTCGCTCGGGCATCGCAACGTGCAGGGCGCGACGCTCCATTCCGACACCGGCCAGCTGTGGACCGTCGAGCATGGCGCACGCGGCGGCGACGAAATCAACACGCCACAGCCGGGCAAAAACTACGGCTGGCCGGTCATCTCCTATGGCCGGGAATATTCCGGCGAGAAGATCGGCGAGGGCACGAGCAAGCCGGGCCTGGAACAGCCGGTCTACTACTGGGACCCGTCGATCGCGCCGTCCGGCATGACCTTCTATACCGGCGACAAGTTCCCGGCCTGGAAGGGCAGCCTGTTCGTCGGCGCGCTCAAGTTCCAGCTGCTGGCGCGGCTGGAGGTCGACGGCAACCGCGTCGTCAAGGAGGAGCGCCTGCTCGAGGGCATGGGCGATCGCATCCGCGACGTGGTGCAGGGACCCGACGGTTACCTCTACCTGGTGACCGACGAGGATGATGGGCGCATCCTGCGCCTGGAGCCGGCGGGCCAGCCTTGACCGCGGTGTCGGCGGTGTCATGCTCCGTGGTCGAGGGTCTTGGGAGCATGGCCGATGAACTTGAATCAGGTGACCGCGCCGGCGCATGACCTGGCGGCTTCGATTGCGTTCTACGAAATGCTCGGCCTCAAGCTGATCGTACGGGCCGATCATTATGCCCGCTTCGAGTGTCCGGATGGCGATGCCACTTTCTCGCTGGCGTTGCGCGACACGCCGTCCCTGCCGGATCGCGAGGGTATTCATGTGTATTTCGAGTGCGACGACCTCGATGAACGCGTTGCCGCGTTAAAGAAACACGGCGTTGGCTTCGAGAGCGACCCGGTCGATCAGCGTTGGTTATGGCGCGAAGCGTGGTTGACCGATCCTGCCGGCAACCTGATATGCCTCTATCGGGCCGGCCAAAACCGCAAGCAACCGCCATGGCGGATCGGCTGAACCTCATGCTGCCACGAAGGCGATCCGATCCCGAATCGTTGCGCGCAACCGCATCCCGACGGCATCCTGCCCCAACGTGATGTCGATGCGTTGTCCGTCGACGATCGAGCGACGCAGCGCATTTCGGGCGGGTGGAGAGATTGCCAGTTGTCCGTCTGCGTAGCGGCACGCCAGGCTGGTGCGCGTGATATGGAGTTGTTCCGCCAGGAATCGATCGAGGCGCGCCCGCCACGGCACGGCCAGTTGGACCGTGATCTCAGCCGTCCGCGCCGTCCCTGGCTAGCCGCTCGCAAGCTGCCATGCGACGACCGCATCTGGACAATCTTCCGCGTGGCCGCCGTGACGCTCCAGCAAGCGCCTATCGAACGCCGAACGCAGTGCGACGGCTGGGTCGTCGCGGGCGATGGCTCCGAGCACGCCGGGCGGCATGTCGCCGACAGTGACGCGCTCGAAGATCGGCAGGTTCCAGACCTCGTCGCAGCCGCTGCAGCGATAGATCAGCCACACGTCGATGCGCTTCTTCTGCGCGTTGGTGCGGAACTTCATGCTGCAGGCGAACGGCATTTGCTTCGAACAGCGGCTGCAGTGGCGCCGGAGCAACGGCGGCTGCAGCGGCGTCACCCGCCAGGTGACGCAGAGACCCTCGTACAAGATGGCGGCCTTCCCTTGCGGAAGAGCGCCACGGCAGCAGGGCGGAGAAAGGGCCGCGTTGGCTTGCGGCAGGCATCGCGGATGCGTCGGTCAGGTGAGATGCGATAAGCAGGCCGAGCCGGGATGCAACACCGATCTCAGCCTCGCAGCGGGCGCCCAATGGACGACGTGGGCCGGCGCGATCCTCCTGGATCGGCGGCCCGGAGCGAGCTCAACTGAGATCGGTCAACGCGTCGGCAAGGTCTGGCCCCACAAGCGATGAAGGTGGCGAGAGTGATGCGAAGCAGCGCGCCTCGTCAAGTCCCGAGCAGGCCGAAATCCAGGCGCAGCAGCGTGAGGACGCCCAGAATCGCGAACAGGGCCGCAGCGGCGATGCGGATCGGTTTCAAGGGTACCAGGCGCGCGATGCCCTCGCCGCACAGCACGGCCGGGACATTCACCAGCATCATGCCGAGCGTGGTGCCGGCGGTGACCAGCACGATGTCGTGGAAGCGGGCGGCCAGCGCGACCGTCGCGATCTGGGTCTTGTCGCCGATCTCGACCAGGAAGAACGCGATCAACGTGGCGAGGAAGGCTCCGGCCCTGGCGGCCGCTTGCGGCCCGTCCTCGGCCTTGTCGGGAATGAGGCACCAGCCGGCCATGACGATGAAGCCGAGGCCGAGGATCCAGCGCAAGGCATCGGCGCCCAGCCAGCCGGCCGCGAGCGTGCCAAGCCAGGCGGCGAGGCCGTGATTGACGAGCGTGGCGACGAGAATGCCGAGGGCGATCGGCAGCGGCTTGCGATAGCGCGCGGCGAGGATGAGGGCGAGCAGCTGGGTCTTGTCGCCGATCTCGGCGAGCGCCACCACACCAGTCGAAACGAACAGGGCTTCCATGAGACCATCTGGCGGGACCGGGCGCATGGCCTTCGACTTTCTCGCGCGCCCGATCCCGCGGGTGAACGCAAGCAAGTCAAAGGTCTCGCCAAGCTGTGCCTGAGCACGATCCGAATGCGCCATGGCCGTGGCCCGAAGGCCCGACACCAAGTCTGTTGACGCATTCCCCTCTTACACGAGGGCGGCTACTCCCCAGAGACGGCGCTGGTCTATCCGGTATCGGGCCGCTTGCCAAGAGCGGAATGGCCCAAGGGCGGAATGGCGGGGGGCCTGTGACCTTTCGCCTCGATGCCGTCCGGCGACTGCGACGCAGTCTCGCTCGTCCATTGCCTCATGCCATGGGAATCGGCTAGATGCCGCAGTCATCGGAAGGGACCCATGGGACTGCTGCGACGAATCATCAGGCGCTTCACCAAGCCGCGCTGCAATATCTGCGGCGGGCAAAAGTTCCGCCATGGCCCAAATCAAAGATTGAGCCCGACGGGCAAGCCGCCGCGTTGCAAGCGCTGCCATTCGCTCGAACGTCATCGTGCCTTCCGCCGGATCTTCCTCGAACTCGGTCCAAAACGGCTGCGCACCTTGCGTTGCCTGCAGTTCAGCCCGGATCCGACCATCAATCGACGCTGGTTCGATAGTTTTGAAGTCAGCGTCTTCGGCACGTTGAACAGCCTTGACCTGCAGCACATCGACCGGCCCGACCGCAGCTATGATGTCATCGTCTGCAATCATGTGCTGGAGCATGTGCCGGATTACCGCGCGGCGCTGCGCGAGCTGAGCCGCATCCTCAGTGCGCACGGCTTCCTGTTCCTGTCCTTTCCGGATCCCTATCGTGCCGAGCGCACGACCGATTGGGGATATCCGGATCCCAAGCTCCATAATCACTACCGCCACTTCGGCCGGGACGTCGAGGAGGTGCTCCGACAGGAGATGGCGGACTGCCACGTTGTCGCGGTCACCTCCGTTGACGCGGTGACCGGGCTGCGCGATCTCGCCTATGTGGTCACCCGCAGCGGCGACTGGCTGCGGCGCCTCGGCCGCCTGAAGCTCGACGCACGGGTTTGCGCGCAGCCAGCGCCGGCCGGCTGATTTCCATTTAATGAACGGTCATTCATTATTCACTTGAGCGCGCATGGCGGCGTGTGCCATGCTGATCGCAACGAACGAACGTATCTCGGCGAGGGGGACGACATGCGTTTGCTGCGGGTTCTCTGCGCGGCCATCCTGGCGACGTTAGTGACGTTGTCTTCGGCCGCGGCCGAGCCGGTCAAGCTCAAGGTCATGGTCTTCAACATCTGGCGCAGCGGCGTGCAGCTCAGCCTGCACCAGGTGGTGGCCGCGATCCGCGCCGCCGATCCCGACGTGGTGGCGCTGCAGGAGCCGGAAGGGAACTCGCGCCGGATCGCCGACATGCTCGGCTGGGACTATGTCGATGAGCGCGTCCACCTCATCTCGCGCTATCCGCTCTATATGGGCACCGAGGACGACGTCAATTTCTCCTACGTCGAGGTACAGCGCTCCAAGGTGGTGGCGATCTCCAACCTGCATCTGCCGTCGGATGCCTATGGGCCCGAACTGGTGCGCGACGGCGGCAAGCTCGCGGACGTGCTGCAAGGCGAGACGGACAACCGGATGTACATGCTGGAGCCCTATGCAGCGGCGCTGCCCAAGATCGCCGCGCGGGGCATCCCGGTCATCGTCGGCGGCGACTTCAATTCGCCATCGCATCTCGACTGGACCGAGGCGATGGTGAAGGCGCGGCCGGCGGTGAAGTATCCGGTGGAGTGGCCGGAGAGCAAGTTGATGGCGGACAGCGGCTTCGTCGATTCCTATCGCGCCGTGCACGCCGACCCGGTGGCGAAGCCTGGCCTGACCTGGACGCCCGGCTATCCGCATCCCTTCGTGCGGCCGCAGGAGACGCATGACCGCATCGACTACATCTATTCGATCGGCGCCAAGGCGGTG
The DNA here is from genome assembly GCA_035274225.1 of Dongiaceae bacterium. GTDB lineage: Bacteria > Pseudomonadota > Alphaproteobacteria > Dongiales > Dongiaceae > Dongia_A. Next base: position 36,564 of record DATEOK010000196.1, on the reverse strand, counting down.
GCCAGCGATATCGTCGGCGAAGCAGGCGGGCCGGATGTCGTGACCGGCGTCGATCCGTGGCCGGCCGACCATCGCGCGCTGGTGACCACGTTCGAGGTCGAGCCGGCGCCGACACCGGACCTGATCACGGTGGAGCCGCGCCTGGTGAAGCCGGGTGAGATCTTCATCGTGCGCGTGGCGACGCAGAAGCAGGAGAAGCTCGGTCATTTCCAGATCTTCCCGGCGGGCGCGGCGGAAGATGCGGCACCGATCACCGCGATTCCCTGCGACCCGGCCGACCATCTGGCGGCGCCGTTCGGCACCGCGCGCTTGGCACCGGGGGCCTATATGGCGGCGGTCACCGACGCCGGCGGCAAGCGGCTGGCGAGCGTGCCCTTCTGGGTCACCGACCCGGATGCCAAGCCAAGCGTCGCGGTGGCGAAAGACAGCGTGAAATCGGGCGGTCCGATCTATGTGTCGTGGAGCAATGCACCGGGCAACAAGTTCGACTGGATCGCGATCTACAGCGCGACCGACCCGGACCTCTACAACTACCTCGGCTACCTCTACACCAACGCCACCGTCGCCGGTTCGGTGACCTTCAAGACCGAGGATTTCGGCGATGTGCTGCCGCCCGGCGAATACGAAGCGCGCCTGATGCGCGATGACGCCTATGTCGAGCTGGCGATCGTGAAATTCACGGTGACGGAGTAGGGCGGAGCCGCGTCAGAACCCGTTGGCGTTGCCCTTGACGATGGTGCCGGTGCCCTGGCTGGCGCCGTCCTTGATCCAACGCACCTGGTTGCCGTTGAGCTCGACGCTCCAGCATTCCTTGGGCGTGCCCTGATAGGCGAAGCACATCGCGTCGCCCTCGACGCTCCACTGGCCGGTGTAGTCCTTGCCCTTGATGGTGCCGTCCGGCGCGTAATATTCGGCGTAGGGACCGCTCGCATCCATGTTGCCTTGCACGGTGCTGTCGGCGATCGCGCCGCGGATCTGGTCGCCGGTGGCGGCGGCCAACGCCGCGCTGGCGGTTGCCAACAGGAACGCGAATGCCAGCAGGAACTTCGATCTCATCAGGCTCTCCCAGGATTGGCGCAGCACGTACAACTATACGCCGGGCGCTGTCGGTTTGGATCACGCTTCGGTGAGATTCCTGTGGCAGCGGTCACACCCGGTCTATAACGTTTTCGGGCGACTGAACCAGCCGCGGGCGCCGAATGGGGACGTGGGGCACAGGGCTCTATCAGAGCGACATCGCGGCAGATGTCCGCGCGGTCTATCGCGACTGCAAGAAGCTGGGCTTCTCCGGCAGCGAGCGCGCCGACATCGTCCTGGAGACCGTCGGTGCCCCATCGCCCGGCAGCAAAGACGGCAAGCTTGCGCGGCTGGCGCTGGCCGACCTGCTGTGCAAGGACCGGATGCTGCCTAGGGCGTTGCAGCAGGCCGCGCTGCGCATCATCAAGAGCCCGGAGCTTCCCGCGCGGTTCGACGACGAGGCTTCCCGGAACAAGCACCGCAAGATGCTGGATGCGCTGGGCGCGAAGCTCGGCGCTGCAACGCCGGATGCCGCCAAGCGCAAGCCGCCCTATATCGAGCAATGCGACTTCGCGATCGGCGAGGTGCTGGCCCACCCGCTGCCCAAGGGCCGCTGGGCGCTTTTGCGCGTGGTCGCCTATTTCGCGCGCTTCCGCGGCAAGAGCCCGATCTGCGAGGTGCTGGCGTGGAACATCACGGCGATCCCGCCAGCCGCGAAGATCAAGGGTCTGCGCTTCATGCGTCAGAAGAACATCCCGGTCCTGGGCGAGCTCAAGAAAGACGAAATGCTGTCAGGGTTGATGGCGCACAAGCGCCTGCCGAAGGGCGCGACCTGGCAGGATTATGTCGACCAGTATACGGGGCCGTATATCCCGGTCATCCGCCTGTCGGAGCGCGACCCGCATTTCCGCAAGGTGGTGCGGACGGGCGTCAATACGCCGTCAGAGCGGCCGTTCCACGGCGACTGGTGGGTGGCTACCAACGCCTGGACGACATGGAAGGATCTGTGGATGAAGCTCGAGGGCTACTTCTCGGACAAGATCAGCGATCCGCGGACGCGCTGATATGGTGCCTCAGGCGGCCGCGGCCGCCATCGAGACGAGGCCCTGGCGCGCTAGCTTGGCCCAGGTCTTCTCTTCCGCGCTCACCTTGAACCGCTTGGCGTGGTCGATCACGCGCTCCAGCTCGGCTCTGGCGCGGGCGGCCTGGCCGTCCTCGAACAGGATTTCGGCATAGCGATAGCGCGCTTCGAGTCCGACGAAATTGTCCAGCAGCGTTTCGATCTCGCCGCGCGCGGTGGCACGGTCGCCGAACTTCGAGGCGGCACGCGCCTTCATCAGCGCGACCTCCTGCGGATAGTAGCGCGGCGCATGCTCCTGCAATTCGCCCAGCAGCTTGCGCGCCTCGAGATACTCGCCGTTGAAGAAGCGGGCGCGGGCGAAGCCGTACAGCAGGTCGGACGCGAAATAATACTGGCCCTCGCGCACGCCCTTGTAGAGCTCGATCGCCTCGTCGAACATGCCGCGCTCGACCAGCTCGTCGGCCATCTTCAGCTTATTTTCGACGCTGCCGCAGATCGCCAGCTCCTCGGCCTTGCGCTTCATGTCGCGGTCGGGATTCATCGCCTTGACGATGTCGTTGCCGATCTTCTTCAGGCCCCGCTCGGAGCGGCTGCCGGGCAGCACTTCGATGATGAAATAGATGACGCATCCCATGATCGGGAAGCCCATGATGACGAAGATCCACCAGTACGGCCGCCCGGTCTTGATGGCGTGGAACAAGACCGTCAGCTGCAACAGGACGATGACACCGCCGAGGATCGGCATGTTCGGAACTTCCCCAAGGTGGCCCTTGGGTCAACTTTCGACTCATGGGGCTTAAGATTGGGTTCATTCGAATTTTAGATAAATTGCGGATTTGCCGTGCCTGAGGGCCGTTCGTTCCGTTCCACGGCGAGACCGATCGGTGCCCGCCGCGCAACGCAAAGTCGCCGGCTTTTCTTCACAGATTGGTCATAGAGTCTTGACACAACCAGGCTTGCCAATCTGGCTCGAGGGCATGGAGGGGAACGATGCGCCTGATCCGCTGGATGTTTGCCGCCGTCGTTTTCGCAGGCCTGGCACTGGGGTGTTCGCGCGAGGAGCCGCAGCAGCAGGCGCCGGCATTCGACCTGGTGACCGTGGAACCATCGCCTGTCGCGTTCGGCGATGAGTTCACCGTGCGTACGACGCTCGAGAAGCGTGAGGGAGTCGGCGTCGGTATCTTCAACGCCGAGGCAGGCGCGGGCGCGGGCGCGATCACGTCGCAGCCGCTGGACGGCGCCGACAACCCGGCGGCGAAGTTCGGCACCACGCGGCTGAAGCCGGGCCGCTACATCGCCGCCATCACAGATGCGGCCGGTCAGCAACTGGCGAAGGTGGAATTCCAGGTCGCCAAGCCCGCGACAAAGCCGAGCGTTCACGTCGCCATGACCGGCATCTATCCCGGCGACCCGATCAAAGTGATGTGGAATATCGGATCGAGCGATGCGTCCGGCTGGATCGGCATCTACAAGATGGGCGAGCCCAACCTCGCTGCTCATCTCGCCCGCGTCGACACCAATGCATCGTCGCGCGGGAAAATCGAGATCGGGACCGAGGCCTTGGCCAAGCCGCTGACGCCCGGTAAATACGAAGTACGGCTCATGCGTGGCGAAAGCTATGTCGAGCTCGCCAATGCGCCGTTCGTCGTGGCCAATCCGGACGCAAAGCCGGAGGTCTCCGTCGACCCGTCCAGGATCCGGCTGGGGGAGCCGATTGTCGTGTCATTCAAGGACGCGCCCGGCAACCAGGGCGACTGGATCGGCCTCTACAAGGCCGGCGATTCCGACACCCACCACTATCTCACCTACCTCTATACCGGCAACGGCGCTATAGCCGGCCAGGTCACCTTCGACGGCCGCAAATACCGCAACGAGCTGCCGCCCGGGGAATACCAAGCGAAGCTGCTGCTGGACAACGGCTACAAGGAACTTGCCAGCGCGCAATTCTGGATCACCAGCAGCGACGGCATACCGCTGGTCACGCTGGCCAGGCCCAGAATCAAAGTTGGCGAGGCAGTCGTGGTCCGCTGGGTCGAGGCGCCCGAGCGCGCCTGGATCGGCATCTATAAGGCCGATGATCCAGAGCATGTCGTCGTCGGGTATGCCGGCGCAGCGACAGATGGAACAGTCACCTTCAATGCCGACGATTTCAGGGTCGTGCTGGCACCGGGTGACTACAAGGTCCGCCTGATGCGCGAGGACCGCTCGACGGAACTCGCCAGCGCGCAGTTCCGCGTGCTCGATCCCAACGCGGGTCCCAAGGTCACCCTGACCAAGACCGAGCTCAAGTCCGGCGAACCGTTCCAGGTATCGTGGAAGGATTCGCCCGGCAACAGCCGGGACTGGATCGGCATCTACAAGGCCGGCGATGCCAGCACCCACCGCTACATCGCCTGGCTCTACACCGAGGGCGCCATCGATGGCGAGGTCACCTTCGACAAGCCGCTGCCGCCGGGCCAGTACGTCGCCAAGCTGCTGGTCGACAACGGCTACGAGGAAGTCGGGGTGAGCGAGCCCTTTACGGTCAGGGCGCAGTAGCGGCAAAGAAAAGGGCTGCACCTTGCGGTGCAGCCCTTCGAGCTTGGCTCCGATCGGTGGTGAGACCGATTAGAAGTCCATGTCGCCCATGCCGCCCATGCCCGGAGCGCCGCCGCCCATGGGGGCCGCCTTCTTCTCCGGCCGCTCGGCAACCATGGCTTCCGTCGTTACCAGCAGGCCGGCGACCGAGGCCGCGTCCTGCAAGGCGCAACGCACGACCTTGGTCGGGTCGATGATGCCGGCCTTGAACATGTCGACATAGTCGGCGTTCTGCGCATCGAAGCCGAGGGCACCGCCCTTGCCTTCGAGCAGCTTGCCGACCACGACCGAACCGTCGACGCCGGCGTTCTCGGCGATCTGCCGGACCGGCTGCTGCAGGGCGCGACGCACGATGTCGATGCCCGCCTTCTGGTCCGGATTCTCGCCCTGGAGCTTGTCCAGCACCTTGGCGCCATAGAGCAGCGCAACGCCGCCGCCGATGACGATGCCTTCCTCGACCGCGGCGCGGGTGGCGTGCATCGCGTCATCGACGCGATCCTTGCGCTCCTTCACCTCGACCTCGGTGGCGCCGCCGACCTTGATGATGGCCACGCCGCCGGCCAGCTTCGCGAGACGCTCGGCCAGCTTTTCCTTGTCGTACTCGCTGGTGGTCTCGTCGATCTGGGCGCGGATCTGCGTGCAGCGGCCCTCGATCTCCTTCTTCTTGCCGGCGCCGTCGACGATCGTGGTCTCTTCCTTGGTGATCACGACCTTCTTGGCCTTGCCCAGCATGTCGACCGAGACGCTCTCCAGCTTGATGCCGAGGTCTTCGGAGATGACCTGGCCGCCGGTGAGGATCGCGATGTCCTCGAGCATCGCCTTGCGGCGATCGCCGAAGCCCGGAGCCTTCACCGCCGCGACCTTGAGGCCGCCGCGCAGCTTGTTGACGACCAGGGTCGCCAGCGCCTCGCCTTCCACGTCCTCGGCGATGATGAGGAGCGGACGGCCGGACTGAACCACGGCTTCCAGGATCGGCAGCATCGGCTGCAGCGAGGAGAGCTTCTTCTCGTGCAGGAGGATGTAGGGCTGCTCCAGCTCGGTGGTCATCTTCTCCGCGTTGGTGATGAAATACGGGGAGAGATAGCCGCGGTCGAACTGCATGCCCTCGACGACGTCGAGCTCGGTCTCGAGGCCCTTGGCCTCTTCCACCGTGATCACGCCCTCGTTGCCGACCTTCTGCATCGCCTTGGCGATCATGTCGCCGATGTCGCGCTCGCCGTTGGCCGAGATGGTGCCGACCTGGGCGATCTCGTCCGAGGTCGAGACCTTCTTGGAGCGCTTCTGCACGTCGGCGACCACCGCCGCGACGGCGGTGTCGATGCCGCGCTTCACGTCCATCGGGTTCATGCCGGCGGCAACCGCCTTCACGCCCTCACGGACGATCGCCTGCGCCAGGACCGTCGCGGTCGTGGTGCCGTCGCCGGCCATGTCGTTGGTCTTCGAGGCCACTTCGCGCACCATCTGGGCGCCCATGTTCTCGAACTTGTCGCTGAGCTCGATCTCCTTGGCGACGGTGACGCCGTCCTTGGTGATGCGGGGTGCGCCGAACGCCTTGTCGATCACCACGTTGCGGCCCTTCGGACCCAGGGTGACCTTCACGGCGTTGGCCAGGATGTCGACGCCGCGCAGCATACGGTCGCGCGCGTCGCCGGCAAAACGAACGTCTTTCGCTGGCATGGTAGGTTTCTCCAGTTAGGTTCGATGTCTGTGGTTACGAAAAAGGCCGCGGATGGTTACGCGACCTTCTTCTTGGCGGCGGGAGTGCCCTCGATAATGCCGAGGATGTCGCTCTCCTTCATGATGAGGAGATCCTCGCCATCGACGCGCACTTCGGTGCCCGACCACTTGCCGAACAGAATGCGGTCGCCCGCCTTCACGTCGAGCGGGGTGAGCTTGCCTTCCTCGTTCTTGAGGCCGGCGCCGGCCGCAATGACTTCGCCCTCCTGGGGCTTTTCCTTGGCCGTATCCGGAATGATGATGCCACCAGCGGTCTTCTCCAGCTGGTCGACGCGACGCACCAGAACGCGGTCATGGAGCGGGCGGAATTTCATGGAAACCCTCCGATTGATTTAGGTTTTTTCGCTTTCCCTGTCGGAAAACTCCGACCGGAGCAGGGCGCCCTGTTAGCACTCAAGCTCCGTGAGTGCCAGCGATTTAGGGCTGCCTGTCGCCCCAGTCAAGAGCCCGTGAACGGGGAATTTTCGGATTCCGAACAGGGGCTTAGCAGCAATCCTGGCTCGTGAGTGATAACTCATTGGAATTACGGACAAATTGCAACTTTGTTAAGGATTGTCGGTTATCCTTCGAGTATCGTTAATTCCACGAGTCGCGCCGGCAGGCGTTGAACCTGACAGGCGCCCTCGCGTTACAAACGAGGAGAGAGGTGCCGATGTCCGGTTTGGTGATGCAGCTGAAGCAGTACCGGCTCACGACGGCGGAGATCCTGTATCACATGCCGGATCACCCTTCGCTGCTGCAGAGCTATCTCTGGCAGGAATACGACCTCGCCCCCCAGTTCCCCACCTTGCGCAAGTTCCTCGACTTCTGGTCCCACAATCTCGACGGCAAGCTGCATTCGGTGAAGGTCTCCAGCGTCGATCTGCTGACCGCGCCGAAGTGGCGCAACGCCAACGAGCTGCTGACGCTGCACTGAGCAGAGATCACAATCGACTCACGATGCGCTGATTTGCGATAGCTGGCGCGCGTTGCTAAACAGGCGCACCGTATTTTTTCTGGTGCCCGCCCTTTGCTGCGTTCCCTCTATGACTGGGTTATGGAAAAGGCCCGCCACCCGAAGGCCATCTGGTGGCTGGCGGGGGTGAGCTTTGCCGAGAGCTCGTTCTTTCCGATCCCGCCCGACGTGATGCTGGTGCCGATGGTGCTGGCGGACCGGCGCCATGCCTGGCGCATCGCCTTCGTGTGCCTCGTTGCCTCCGTGGTGGGCGGGATGCTCGGCTACTATATCGGCTACGCGCTGCTGGAGACGGTCGGGCAGTGGATCATCTCCCTCTATGGCATGCAGGAAGGTTTGGCGGGCTTCCAGGCGTGGTACCAGGAGTGGGGGCTGTGGGTGATCCTGATCAAGGGCGCGACACCGATTCCCTACAAGATCGTCACCATCGCCAGCGGCATCGCGCATTTCAGCCTGCCTATCTTCATCGTCGCGTCGATCATCACCCGCGGTATCCGGTTCTATTTGGTCGCAGGGTTGCTCTATTGGTTCGGCGAGCCGATCCGTGCTTTCATCGAGCGCCGTCTGACGCTGGTCACTACCCTGTTCGTGGTGGCGCTGGTCGGCGGTTTCATCGCCCTCAAATACGTGTTCTGACATGGACACCCGCCAGCCCCTGTTCCCCGTCTCCTCCGTGCCCTGGATAGCCACCGGCGGCGCGCTCGCCGCGCTGTGCATGGCGTGGCTGGCGCAATACGGCTTCGGCCTTGCGCCGTGCGAGCTGTGCTATTGGCAGCGCTACGGCTATTGGGCGGCGATCGCCGTCGGCATCGTCGCCATCCTACAGCCGGCCGGCACCTCGCGGCGCAAGGCGGCGCTGTGGCTGCTCACGCTCGCGTTTGCGGCGACGGCAGCCATCGCGGTGTTCCACGTCGGCGTGGAGCAGAAATGGTGGGAGGGCACCACGGCCTGCACCGGCCAGAGCCTCATCGGCTTGACCCCGGAGGAAATGGAGAAGGCGATCAACGAGGCGCCGATCGTGCGCTGCGACGTGCCAGCCTGGACCATGTTCGGAATCTCCATGGCGGGCTATAATATCCTCTACGCGCTGGCCCTGGCGGCCTTCACCCTCTGGGGCGCGCTGCGGAGCAAAGCTGCGTGATGGAGAAATCCACCGACACTGCCGCGGGGCGCCTGCCGGGCGACCTCACCAAGGACGAGCTGATCGATCGCATCATCCGCGTCGATCACGCCGGCGAGTTCGGCGCCAAGCGCATCTACGAGGGCCAGCTCGCGGTCCTGCGCGGCAAGCCGGAGGCGCAGGCGATCGAGCATATGTATGCCCAGGAGCTGGAGCATCTGCGCGCCTTCGAGAAGCTGATGGTGGAGCGCCGGGTGCGGCCAAGCGCGCTGCACCCGCTGTGGAACGCCGCCGGCTTCGCGCTTGGCGCGGCGACCGCGTTGCTCGGGCCGAAAGCGGCGATGGCCTGCACCGTCGCGGTCGAGGAAGTGATTGACCAGCATTACCGCGCTCAGTCCGACAAGCTCGGTGCCGACGAAGCGCCGCTCAAGGCCAAGATCGAAAAGTTCCGCGCCGAGGAGTTGGAGCACCGCGATACGGGGTTGGAGCACGGCGCGCAGCAGACGCCGGCCTATCCGCTGCTGACCGGCGCGATCAAGGCCGGCTCCAGGCTGGCGATCTGGCTGGCGGAGCGGATCTGAAGGATTCAATCGCCCATCAATCCAATTCCCCTCTCCCCTCGCGGGAGAGGGCTGCGAAGGCTTAGCGAGCAAAGCTGCGCCTAAGCTCGCTTGCGCTCGCTAAGCCTTCGCAACCTTCCCCTGCGAGGGGGGAAGGGGTACTTTCTTGGGATGAAGGTGAGATCTGCGACCGAAGCCGACGGGGACGCGTGGCGCGCCATGCGCATGGCGTTGTGGCCGGATGCCAACGACGAGGAGTTGCGGCTGGAAGTGGCGCGCTACTTCGTGGCGCAAGGCGAGCCGCTGCTGCCGCACCGCGTGTTCGTTGCCGAGGACGACGGCAAGATCGTCGGCATGCTGGAGCTGTCGCTGCGGCCCTATGCCGACGGCTGCGATTCTTCACCGGTGCCGTTCATTGAAGCGTGGTACGTCGCGGAGCGCGCGCGCCGCACCGGCGTCGGTGGCGCGCTTGTGAAAGCGGCAGAGCAATGGGCACTGGAGAATGGCTACACCGAAATGGCGTCCGATGCGCTGCTCGACAACGACGTCGGCCATTGGGCGCACGCGTCGCTCGGCTTCGAAGAGGTCGAGCGCGCCATCCGGTTCCGCAAGGGGCTTAAGCGCTAGCGATCGAGCTGGTGCGTGGGCCGGTGTCGTTGCTGGCGAGCGGCAGGTTGCCCCACAGTCCAAGCTCGCTCCAGGCTTCGTCCTCGCCGTCCTTGTACCAGACGCACATGAAGCCCTCGTCGTCGACCTGGACGCTGGCCGGCATGCGCCAGCTGGGGTTCCACGCCTGGCGGTCCTCCAGGCGGTAGCCGGAGCGCAGCAGCAACGAATTGTCAGTCGGGCGGCGCGCGATGATCGTGCCATCATACAGCACGATCTTGCCGATGTCGGTCATCAGCGCGTAGTGCGGCTTGGCGCGGCCGGAGAATTCGCCGGACGCGGAAAGGCGCATCGCCAATTCCGCGCCCTTCTTCACCGAGGTGCGGTGGTGCCGCATGCCCTGCATCGGAATGGCATGGAACAGGTAGTGCGCCTCGATGCCGTTGTCGCGCATCAGCGCATAGAGCTGCGCCAGCACAGCAAGGTCGTCGTTCACGCCCTTCAGCAGCGGATGCTGGTTGTAGATCGTCGCGCCGGTCGCCTTGAGGCGCGCGATCGCGGCACGTGACTCCGGCCAGAACTCGATCGGATGATTGACGTTGACGCCGATCTCGATGCGGTGGCCGGGCAGGGACGTCAGCACCGACAGCAGCTTGTCGTTGATGCGCTCGGGATCCTGGAACGGCACGCGGGTGCCGATGCGGATGGTGCGGATATTGGGCGCATGCTCCTTGATCGCCTGGAACGCGATGCACAGCAGCTTCGGCGCCATCAGCGGATCGCCGCCGGTGATGAGGATCTCGTCGACCTCGGCGCATTCCTCCGCTGCGCCGAAATAGCGCGCGGCATTAACGATCTCAGCTTCGCTCAGCGTCTTCACCGGATACTGGCCGCGCAGGCACCAGCGGCAATGCGCGGCGCATACGGTGGTCGGCTCGAGCAGCGCGGTGCGGCGGTATAAACGCTCGACGCCGGCGAGCGGCTGGCCGTTGAACTGCAGGGCGATCTCGGACTCGTAGTGACGCCGGCGCTCCTGCGGCGAGATCGCGGCTTCAACCGGATTCTTGACGTACTGCAGCGCGATGGCGCGCCACTCGGCGCTGTTCATGCCGTGCGCGAGTTCCAGCTCTGTCATCTTGCGCCGCAGGAACGGCGAAATGAGTTCGACGAAGTCGCCTGTCTTGGTTCCAGCCATCGCAGTCCCCCGAGGCATGTGCCGGCGGGCTGACCTTAGACGAAGAATTTCCGATGAGTCCTGGCTTTTTACGCAACTACGCCTTTTGAACGAAGTGATAGCGAGAGAAAACGAACCAGTCTCATTTGATCAGGAAAAGGTTCATGGTAAACGCGCTGCGCCAAGCATTGCCGCGCCTTCTCCATGCGCGCCGAGGACAAGTACTGCGAACTATCGGTGCACATCCAGGCATCGCGTACGCGTGCGGTGTGATCATCAATGTGGACGTCGTCGCCTGCCTATCGTTGCGCCGGCGCCGGCGTGGGCAAGCGCCAATCCGGCAACCAGCGGCGCCCGTAGGTGAGGCTCGCCTGCACGATCGGACCGATGCCGAACGCAAAGACCAGCGTGCCGATGCCGACCGTCCCGCCCATGAAGAACCCGATGGCGAGCGCCGAAGCTTCAATGGCGGTGCGCGACAGGCGGATGCTCCAGCCGAGCTTGTTGTGCAGCCCCATCATCAAGCCGTCGCGCGGGCCCGCGCCCAGGCCCGCGGGCAAATAGAGCGCGCTGCCGATCCCGACGCACACCATGCCAGCGGCCAGCATCGCGCCGCGCAGCCACAGGCTCTCGATTTCTTGCGGCAACAGCCACAAGAAGAAATCCATGAACGGACCGATGGTCAGTGCGTTGAAGATGGTACCGATGCCCGGCCGCTGCCTGAGCGGGATCCAGAACAGCAGCACGATCATGCTGGCGATGATGCTGGCCGTTCCTATGGTGATGCCGAGCTGGAAGCCGAGGCCCTGGTGGAACGCATCCCACGGCCCCAGGCCAAGGTCAGCGCGCACGAACAGCGCGAGGCCCAGGCCCCACAACAGGAACCCGGAGAACAGCATCAACCAGCGCTGCGGCGCGACGGAGATCAGGGAACGCATCGCGCTGACTTATGGGGGCGGGCGTGCGGCGTCAATGACGGGATTGCTGCGATACATGTTCGCATTCCATACCTGTCATCCCGGGCAAGCGCAGCGCGACCCGGGACCCATGGGCCATCACCGCGATGCTGACAGATCGTATGAGTCCCGGGTCACGCCGCTTGCGCGGCCTGCCCGGGATGACAGCTATGAGAAATGCGTCGGGGCTCAGCTCGTCTCGAGCACGGTGTCCCAGTAAAGGAAATCCCGCCAACTCTGGTGCAGATAGTTAGGCGGGAAGGCTCTACCGTTCTCCTGCAGCTCGTGAGTACTCGGCTGCAGGGGCCTTCTCCGTGGGTGCATGCCCACCTCGTGTGGCAACCGGCTGCCTTTGAGCAGGTTGCAGGTCTGGCACGCCGTGACCACGTTGCTCCAGCTGGTGCGCCCGCCGCGCGAGCGCGGCACCACGTGGTCGAAGGTCAGCTCGTGGGTCGGGAACGTCTCCGCGCAATACTGGCAGCGGAAACGGTCGCGCAGGAACACGTTGAACCGGGTGAAGGCCGGCCGGCGCGACTGCTGCACGAACTCCTTGAGCGAGATGACCGAAGGCAGCCGCATCTTGAAGGACGGGCTGTGAACTTCGTTTTCGTATTCGGAGATGATGTTGACCCGGTCCAGGAAGACAGCCTTCACCACTTCCTGCCACGGCCACAGCGACAGGGGGAAATAACTCAGCGGCCGGAAGTCGGCATTGAGGACCAGGGCCGGACAAGCTTCAGGCGATGCCTGCACGCATATGCTCCGTCATCCACTCTGTGACGGGTGACGGGCCCGTCACACTCGATTTATCCACACCATACCAATAGAGAGGCAGGGCGAGAAACACAAGATATTGAAATCCGCCATCCCGTTGATTTCATTTGCTTGTCATTAGGACGCCGGTGCCATCCCGAAGCAGCGGCGCAGGAACAGGGCGCCCTTTTGCGCACCGGGCTGGTCGATCGAGTGGACCAGCCCCGGCCGCGACTCGGTTTCCACCGGCACGCTGGCGTCCCGCAGGGCCTGCTCGGCCTGCGCCAGGGCGCCAAACGGCACCACCTGGTCGGCGGTCCCGTGGACCAGGAACACCGGCGGCTTGGACTTGATCTCCGCAGGCAGCAGTTGCGGCGCGATCAATGCGCCGGAAAAGCCTAAAATGCCGCCGATCCGGTTCGCCCGCCGCGGCCCCACATGGAGCGACATCATGGTGCCCTGGCTGAAGCCAACCAAAGCGAGGTCGCCGTCCTTCAGCCCGCGCTTGGCGAGTTCCGCGTCCAGGAACGGCTCCAGGATCTGCGCCGCGACCCGAACGCCGCCGAGCTTCATCTCCGGCGAGCGATCCTCGAGGCCGAACCACTGGAAGCCGAACGGCGAGAGCTCGCAGGGGAACGGGGCGTTGGGCGACAGGAACTCCGCCTCCGGCAGCGCCTGGGCGAAGAACGGCGCCAGGCCGATCAGGTCCTCGCCGTTCGAGCCGTAGCCATGCAGCAGCACCACCAGCTGCTTCGGCTTGCCGCCGGAGAGCGGCGGCTGGGAGGGGCCGGAGAGTTCCATCATGCGATCGCTTTCCTCTATTGAATGCAGCCCGACCGCGCGGCCTCGGCGTAGCGCACGAGCTCCGGCCGCAGCTTCGGATTGGCGGCGAGATAAGCATCGATGGTCGCCGCCGTAAACTCCGGATACGCCCGCGCCCAATGGCCAAGGCCGTGCAGCGCGCTCTCCTGGCAGGCGGGATTGGGCAGGCGCAGGGTCTCTCGCATCTCGGCAAGGCAGCCCGCGTGGATCGGATCGGCTTGCGCAGGCGCCGTGGCCGCGCCGATCGGCATGATGTCCCACCACATGTAGCAGATGCGGTTGAGCTCGTTGCCGCCGGGCTCGTCGAGATGCGAGAGCACCGGCTCGCAGCGCGGCTGGAACAGGCGCGCGAACACGGTGGACATCGCTTCGATGCCGGCCGTGCGCGCGTCGAGCGGCACCGAGCCGTCAGTCAGGAACCGGCAATAGCCGCCGGCGGCGTTGTCGATGAGATAGTGCAGACCTTGCGCGATCTGGCTGTCGGAGAATTCATCGACCAGCGGCTCGGGATTCTCGAACAGGCGCGCCAGATAGTCGACGGCCTGCTCCGGCTGCGGCTGCCACCAATCCGCCTCGGGTTCGAAATACCACGCCTGCTCATAGAACGGCACGGCATGGTCGAACACGTAGTTGAGCCAATCCGCATAGCTGAGATCGGTCATGACCTGCACATGCGACCGCTTCCTCTATTGAATGCAGCCCGAGCGCGCGGCCTGTGCATAACGCACGAGCTCCGGCCGCAGCTTCGGATTGGCAGCAAGATAAGCATCGATGGTCGCCGCCGTAAATTCCCGATAGGCGTGTGCAAAATGGCCGAGGCCGTGCAGGGCGCTTTCCTGGCAGGCGGGATTAGACAGCCGCAACGTCGCACGCATCACGTCGAGACAGGCATCGTGCGTAGGATCGGGGTGGCGCTGCCTTGAGGTCGCGCCAAACGGAGCGAGATCCCACCACATGAAACAAATGTAGCTGAGCCGATTTCCACCTGGTTCGCTCAGGTGGGAGAGTATGGGTGGGCAGCGCGGTTCGAAGACGCGCGTGAACAGGATTCTCATCGCCTCGATGCAGGCGACGCGATCCTCGATCGGCACTGAGCCGTCGATCAGGAATCGGCAATGACCACCGCAGCTGTTGTCGACCAAGTACCAGAGCCCTTGCCCGATCTCATCGTCAGTGAAGTATTCGAGCAGGTCGCCGGACCGCTCGAACAGCTGCGTCAGGTACGCCACGGCTTGTCCGGGCTCCGGCTCCCACCAATCGTAGTCTTGCCAATACCAGGCATTCTCGCCCGGGCGCACGGGCCGGTCGAAGGCATAGTTGATCCATTCTTCAAAGCTCAGGTCAGTCAGTGGCCTGGCCATCGCGCGCTCCTACACCGCCGGCGTTGCATGATAGTAGTGCCACAGCATGCGCGAGGCGTAGGAGCGGTATGGGCGCCACGGCTCGGCGATCTCGCGCAGCTCTTTCGGGCTCGGTCGTTCCTTCAGGCGCTTCATGCGTTGCGCGGCGACGATGAGGCCGAGGTCATGGGCCGGCAGCACGTCGGGCCGCTGCAGGGCGAACAGCAGGAACACCTCCGCCGACCAGACGCCGAGACCCTTGACGCCGGTGATCGCCGCGATGGCCTCCTCGTCGCTCTGCTTACGCAGTTTCGACATCGACAGGCGGCCGTCCAGGAAGGCGGCGGCGAGGTCGCGGCCATAGACCACCTTCTGCCGGCTGAAGCCGACGGCGCGCAGGTCGGCGTCGGTCAGCTTCAGGAATGCTTCGGGCGTCTTCGCCTCGAGCGCGGCGTCGAGCCGGGCGGAGATCGCCTTGGCGGCGTGGGTCGAGACCTGCTGCGCCACGATGACGTGGAGCAGGCCCATGAAACCCGCGGGACGCTTGCGCGGCAACGGCGGGCCGACCTCGTCGATCGCGCGCGCGAAATCGCGGTCGACCTTGGCGAGATGGCGCAAGGCGCGTTGCAGCAGGTCCTGATCTTCTTTAGGTCTAGCCATATGCGTCCGAACTTTTGTCTTGGAAGCTCGCATTTTCTACACCGAACCGGTATCCACTTCGGTGGAAAATGCTCGGGTTTCCTGTTCGATGATCGTCACTCGATTCGCGCCTAGCCCGACCGGCCACCTGCACCTCGGCCACGCGCATTCCGCGCTGGTGGGGTGGCACAGGGCGCGGGCGGAATCCGGCCGGTTCTTGCTGCGCATCGAGGACATCGACCCGGCGCGCTGCCGCCCTGAGTTCGAAGCCGCCATCCTGGAGGACCTCGGCTGGCTGGGCCTCGATTGGGACGGGTCGGTGCGGCGGCAGTCCGATCATCTGGCCGACTACCAGGCGGCTTTGGACCGGCTGCGGGAGATGGGCGTCCTCTATCCCTGTTTCTGCAGCCGCAAGGACATCGCCGCCGCGGTCGCCGCGCCACATGGGCCGGAAGGGCCGGTCTATCCCGGCACGTGCCGCAACCAACCCGTCGATTTGGTGCGCGAACGGCAGGCGCGGGGCGATCCCTATGCGCTGCGGCTGGATGTCGCAAAGACCCAGGCGATGACGGGTCCGCTGACGTTCGAGGACGAGCGGGAAGGGCGGGTCGAAGCGAGGCCGGAGATCTTGGGGGATGTCGTCCTGGCGCGGCGGGACGCGCCGGCCAGCTATCATCTGTGCGTCACGGTCGATGACCACCTGCAGGGGGTGACTTTGGTCACGCGCGGGGTCGATTTGTTCCACGCCACCCACATCCATCGTGTCTTGCAGGCAATTCTGCACTTGAATGTTCCCACCTACCTACACCATCTGTTGCTGACCAATGCTGCGGGGAAGCGGCTGTCGAAGCGTGACGGCGCGGTGGCCATCCGGGCCCTGCGCCAGGCAGGCCGATTGGCAGCGGAGGTGCGGGCGTTGGCGGGATTTTCCGACTAGGTCCCGGGGAAAAGAAACTCTTACCAGGGGACGCGGCGTCGACGACCCGCGCGTGATGGATGGATCTGCACGCTCTTGGGCCCGAACTCGTCGCGTTGGCCCAGGTCATCATGATCGACCTGGTGCTGGCTGGCGACAATGCGATCGTCGTCGGCATGGCCGCCGCCGGATTGCCCAAGGAACAGCGCGCCAAGGTCATCCTGGTCGGCATCATTGCCGCGACCATCCTGCGTATCCTGTTCGCGCTGGTCACCACCCAGCTGCTGCTGATCATCGGCCTGACCCTGGCCGGCGGATTGCTGCTGCTGTGGGTGTGCTGGAAGTTCTGGCGCGAGATCGTGCAACAGCGGCGCGAGCGGTTGCGCAACGCGGCCAAGTCGCGCCAGGAATTGACCAAGGACGAGCGGCGCGAGCTGGCCGAGCCGGAAGAGGCGCTGCCCGGCGCCGCACCCGCCAAGACCATGCGGCAGGCCATCGTTCAGATCGTGATCGCCGACGTCTCGATGTCGCTCGACAACGTGCTGGCGGTGGCGGGCGCTGCCAGCGAACATCCGACCGTCCTGATCATCGGCCTCGTGCTGTCGGTTGGCCTGATGGGCGCGGCGGCGACCGTGATCGCAAACCTGCTGAAGCGGTTCCACTGGATTGCCTATCTCGGCCTCGCCGTCATCCTGTGGGTGGCCCTCGACATGATCTGGCGCGGCTCGATGGAAGTCGTCACCAAGGTCGACCTGACGCAGCTTCTGTAGCACTCGAAATGACAGAGTTGTCGCGCTACTCGTGCCGCCACAGGCCGAGGGCGAAGTCGTTGTAATCCGGGTGCTCCGGTGCGATGTGGCTGTGTCGGATCAGGAAATCGATCAGCACCAGCGCGACGTTGAACTTGAAATCCTCGCCGGCTTTCAGGATTTCCTCCACCTCGTCCAGCTCCATCAGGCGGAAGCTCGCGATCTCGCCGTCGACGTTGACCGGCTTGAAATCGGCCGGCAGCTCCAGGTCATAGACGAACATCGTATCGTTGCGCAGCCAGCCCTGGTGCTCCATGCGATAGCGGATGGCGCCGGCCGGCCTGGCGCGCGCGGCGAGTGCGGCGGGGATCGAGGCTTCCTCCTCGCATTCCTTGGCGAGGCACTCCTTGACGCCCATGCCGAGCGGAATGCCGCCGGCGACCAGGTGATCGAGCTTGCCCGGTTCGATCGGACGGTTGTCGGCGCGCTTGCCGATCCACAGCTTCAGCCGGCCGCCCTCGCGCACGTAGCCGTTCATGTGCACGCCGTAGCCGTGCACGCCGAACATCGGCACCGCGGCGCGCTCCAGCCGCATCAGCGGCGGCGCGCCGAAGCGTGTCAGCACCGGGAACCATTCGTTACGCCACCCTGAGAACACGCCCGCTTCGTAGAGATCGCGGGCCACGTCGCCCACCGCGGCGGAGCGATGATCGAAGGCCGTCAGATGATCACGCAGCCTCACCATTTTGTCGTTGCAGGTGAACACCGTCGGATACTTGCCGAGGCGTGTGGCAAGGTCGCGCCGCACCCAGCCTGCGGTCTCCCCGCCGATCAGCCACGGCAGGAACTTGCGCATGTCGGCGCTTTGGCAGCGATGGATGTGATCGATCAGGCTCATGTGCGCACGAACGGGGCCGGCCGGCGCAACTGCGCGATGAGGTCGAGATAGTCCGGGTCCTCCGGCCCGACAATGCCGAAGCGCACCAGCAGGTCGAGCTTGGCCAGCGCGGCGTCGAACATGAAATCGTCGGCGCTGCGCAGGCTCTCCTCCAGCTGCGGCAGCGACCAGAGCTGGAACTCCGACACCTCGCCGTCGTCGTTGCGCGGCTGGAAGTCCGCCGGCAGCGCGAGGTCGTAGTTGAACTGCACGCCGATGCGCAGGCCCTCGGCGGCGTCGATCGTCATGGTGGTCAGGCTGACCGGCCGCGCGCGTTCGGCCAGCGTCGGACCGATGCAGGCCTCTTCCGCGCACTCCTTGAGCAGGTTATCGGCGAGCGAGATGCCGTGCGGTACGCCGCCACCGACGATCAGGTCCAGCATGCCGGGGTCGACATGCTTGGTCATGGCACGGCGCGCGATCCATACCTTCCAGCCGTCGCCGTCGCGCACCAGACCATTCACGTTGATGCCGTAGGTCTGCAGCCCGAACATCGGCGTCGCCGCGCGCTCCATCAAGAGCAGCGGCGCTTCGCCGAACCGGCGATTGACCGGATAGAGCTCGCCGCGCCAGCCGGGCACATGGCCGCGCTCGTGCAGCTTGGCCAGCACATCGGCGACGGCCTCGCTGCGGTCCTCGATCTCTGCGAGTCGCTCATGCAGCTGAACTGCGCGATCGGTCAGGTAGAAGACGGCCGGAAACTCGGCGAGCAGGCGGGCGAAATCGGGATCGACCCAGCCGACGTGGCGGTCGGCCACGATGAAATGGCGATAGGGCGCCAGGTTCGCGGGCGGGCAGCGCCGGAACAGCCGCAGCAGGCCGTATGACGCGCTCATGGTCGCTGTCCTTGATGATCTGCCATCGTCCCGCCGCAATTGCGCCCCGAGCCCGCCACTTAAGCGTGCGACAAAATTTGAACCTGCCCGTGACACCGACACACTAAGGGTACGGTTCTAGAGAAGGGGAAGGCAAATGCAAGGGACAAAGCTGCCCAGGGCGAAGCTCTGGATCGCAGGGGTTTCGACTCTCGCCATTCTGATGGGCTGCGAAGCCCAACCGGTCAAGCAAGAGGCCGCCACCGGCAATGAATACAAGGCCGACGGTGGCCAGGCAAAAGTCGTGACGCAGGGCCAGGCGACCTCGCAAGAGGCCACGCTTGCGCAAGCGACGCCTCCGGCGGCGCCCGGCGTCGCCGGCAACGGCGAGACGGAACCGCAAGCAGCTGCCGCTCCGGCCGCGCCTGCAGAGGTCGATCAGCTCGCCGGTGCATCTGTGGGCCAGAGACAGACACAGGTCTCCCCGGCATCCAGCTATTCGGATGCGGAGGTCAAGTACATGCAGCAAGGCGCGGTATTCGGCCAGCCGCTGCCCGGTGAAGGCGAGAAATACCTCGCGACCAGCGACGGCGCGGTGAAGCAGGTGGCGGCGGAGCCGGTCTCGACCTTTTCCATCGATGTCGATACCGGCGCCTATTCCAACGTGCGGCGCTTCCTGATGAACGGCCAGCTGCCGCCCAAGGACGCGGTGCGGGTCGAGGAGATGGTCAATTACTTCTCGTACGATTATCCGAAGCCGGAGGCGGGCGGCGATCCGTTCCGCGTCACCACCTCGGTGGAGCGCACACCCTGGAACAACGAGACTTATCTGCTCCATGTCGGCATCAAGGGCTACGAGCCGCCCGCGGCCGAGCGCCCCGCGGCCAATCTGGTATTCCTGGTGGACGTCTCCGGCTCGATGGATCAGCAGGACAAGCTGCCGCTGCTGAAGGCAGGCATGAAGGTCCTGACCGACCAGCTGCGCGACGACGACAAAGTGACGATCGTGGTCTATGCCGGCGCCGCCGGCCTGGTGCTGGAGCCGACCGCCGGCAAGGACAAGGCCAAGATCAGGGCCGCGCTGGACCGCTTGCAGGCCGGCGGATCGACGGCGGGCGGCGAGGGGCTGGCGCTCGCCTACGCCAAGGCCAAGGAAGCCAAGATCGACGGCGGCATCAACCGCATCATCCTGGCGACCGACGGCGACTTCAATGTCGGCACCACCGACATCGGGCAGCTCAAGGACATGGTGGCGGATGCGCGCGAGAGCGGCGTGTCGCTGACCACGCTCGGCTTCGGCGAAGGCAACTACAACGACGCGCTGATGGAGCAGATCGCCGATGTCGGCAACGGCAACTATGGTTATGTCGATTCGCTGAAGGAAGCGCAGCGGCTGCTGGCCGACCAGCTCAGCAGCACCATCCAGACCATCGCCAAGGACGTGAAGATCCAGATCGAGTTCAATCCCGCCGTGGTCGCCGAATACCGCCTGATCGGCTACGAGAACCGCGCGCTCAACCGCGAGGACTTCAAGAACGACAAGAAGGACGCCGGCGAGATCGGCGCCGGGCACACCGTGACCGCGATCTACGAGATCGCCCTCAAGGGCTCGCACGGCATGGCGGTCGACCCGCTGCGCTACGGCGAGCATGCCGACGAGCGGGCCGATCCGAACGCGAACGAGTTCGGGTTCTTGAAGCTCCGTTACAAGGCGCCGGACGGCGACGTCTCCAAGGAGATCGGGACGCCGCTGCTGATCGCCGCACTGAAGGAGCCCGCTCTCACGCCGGCCGAAGCGCGCTTCGCGACCGCGGTCGCGGCGTTCGGCCAGCGGCTGCGCGGCGGCGACTATATCGGCGCATTCGGCTACGACCAGATTGCGGAGGTGGCGCGCGAAACGCGCGGGACCGATGGGGAAGGCTACCGCGCGGAGTTCATCAAGCTGGTGGAGATGGCCAAGGCGCTCGACAACGGCTCCTGATCCCGTCTTAACCGGCTTCTCCCGCAAACTGAGGCGGTCGCCGCACTTGGCGCGGCGGCCGCCGAACTTTATGATCGCGCCGAGGCGGGAGGGAAATGCCGTGAGACGCTCGGTTGGATTCTGGCTGCTGATCTTGCTCGGCGCGACCGTGGCGCTGGTGTTTATCCTTAACGAACTCTTCCCGGGCACGCTCGATGATCCCGAATCGCGGGTGTATATGCTCACCCGGATCGGCTGGGTGGCGCTGATCGGCGCGTCGGTCATCGGCGTCGCGCGCTTCAACCCCAAGACCGCTTTGCGCCAGGCCGCGATCTGGGTGGCGATCATCCTCGGTTTGGTCGGGCTCTATTCGTTCAAGAACGATGCCGCCTATATCGGCCAGCGCTTCATGGGCGCGCTGTCTCCGACCCAGGGCGTGATGCATGACGACGGCACCCTCAGCTTCGATGCCGGGCCGGACGGGCATTTCCGCATCCAGGGGCTGGTAAACGGCGGCCGCGTGACCTTCATGGTGGATACCGGGGCGAGCGACGTAGTGCTGACGCCGGGCGATGCGCGCCGCGTCGGGATCGATCCCGCGACCCTGGTGTTCGATCAATTCGCGGAGACCGCGAACGGGCGGGTGAGCGGCGCCGCCATCCGCCTCGACCGCCTGGCGGTCGGCTCGATCGAGATGAGCCAGCTGCCGGCGACCGTCAACGGCGCCGAGATGTCGGAAAGCCTGCTGGGCATGGAATTCCTCAACCGGCTCCACGGCTGGCGTGTCGAGAACGGCGTGCTGACGCTGGTGCCCTAGATAACCGAACCTTAACCTCCGGTTGCTGAAATCGGCCGGCGCTCCCGGCAGACCTGGAGGTCATATGGATCGCGGACTTTCATTTTGGCTGGCGCTCCCCGTAGCCGCCGGTATCGTGATCCTGATGGCGATCGCGCTGTTCGCGCCTGACCTGCTCAGCGCGGAGACAGGGAGCGCGCTTACCATCTCATGGATGGCGCTGGCGCTCCTGGTGATCGTCATCCATGTCATCCTGAAAATCAGAGCGTGTTTTTCGCCGCGGGCGGCGCTGTATGCGGCCGTGGCGATTCTCGTGGTGGCAGTAACCGGCCCGGTGGGCGCGTACTATGGCATGACCAGCAACCTGGAACGGAATGGGGTGCCGTTCGGTCGCACCAGCGATGGGCGCTTTCGCGCGATGATCGATATCAACGGCAGCGCCTTGGAGTTTTTCGTCGATCTCGACTCCAAGTACGTTCTGCTCTCGCCGAGCGCTGCCAAACGGATCGGCATCGACCCGTCCACCTTGACCTTTGATGTGACGATCGAGGGGCCGGACGGTCGGCAATCGGCGGCGGCGATAACCCTGAAGGTCATGGCAATCCGGGACACGCCGGTCACAGATGTCCCGGCCTTGGTCTCGGCGCACGAGCTCAAGACGAACGTCCTTGGCCGTGACTTCTTCGATCGTACCAGCGACTGGGGCATCAAGGGCGGCTTCTTGATGATTCTGCCCTAGCGCCGCGCGCCGTTGCGGCGCACGTTGGGTCCGCCCGGTAACCACTCCTTAACCGCGGCAAGCGGCAAACTGGAGCATGGAACGCAGGCTTGCTCTCTGGGTCGGAGTGCCCTTTCTCGCCGTCGCGTGGTCGCTGATCGCGGTCGTCGCGCTCGCGCCGGGACTGATCAACAGCAGGCTGCTGATGCTGCTGCTCCTGGCGCTGTCGGTCACCGGCATCCTCATCCTGGCGATCCGGATCGTCTTGCGTGGCCGCGCGAACGGCCCGCTGTTCGATGCGCTCTATCCGGTGGCGGGCATCCTGGTCGCGATCGGCATCGGCTTCCACGGGGAACTCGGGGCCTTCGCCCGCGGCGTCTTCGACTATGTGATGCAGGACAACCCGGTATCGGACGGCATGCACTTCGCGCGCGCCGACGACGGGCATTTCCATGTCAGCCTGACGGTCGAGGGCAGCGCGGTCGATTTCATGGTGGATGTCGATGCGCCCTTCACCATGCTGCGGCCGGATGCACTGAAGCAGATGGCGGTCAACCCGTCCTCGCTGGTCTACAACCAGCAGATCGAACTTGCGGGTGGCAGCGCGCACTATGCCGCGGACGTCGTGCTGCCCAAGGTGCGGCTGGGCGCCTCCATCATCGAGAACGTTCCGGCCAAAGTCTTCGCCACCGGCCGCTGGGATCACAACATTCTGGGCAAGCCGTTCTTTGACGGGCTCAACTATTGGCGCATCGACGGCGACACGCTGGTCATCGTTCAATAGCCGATCACCGGCCATGCCAGCATTTCGGCTACTATCTTGTTGATCAGCGTTGCAGCACCTGGCGGCACGCGGCATCGCGCGCCTGCCAGCCGGCACGCTGGAGTTCCGGCTCGTCCTGTTCCTCGATCGGCCAGCCCAGGCAGAGATAGGCGACCAGCGACCAGTTCGCCGGCACGCGCAATTGCGGCACCGCCGCAATCGGGTCGAGGATCGACACCCAGCCAACGCCGACGCCGCGCGTGCGCGCCGCCAGCCACAGCGTGTGCACCGCAAGCACCACCGAATAGCGCAAGGTCTCCGGCATGGTCTGGCGTCCGAGGCCGTGACCCTGGGCGGTGCCTTCGTCGCAGAACACCGCCAAATGGCGCGGCGCCTCTTTGAGACCGGCGAGCTTGAGGCCGGCATAGAGCTGTGCGCGCTCGCCTTGGTAGCCGGCGAGGGCGCGTGCGTTGGCTTCGCTGAAGTTGGCGACGATCGCGGCGCGATTGCCGGCATCGTCGACGCTGACGAAGCGCCACGGCTGCGCGTTGCCGACCGACGGCGCGAGGCAGGCGAGGTCCAGCAGCTCTTCCACCAGCGCATCGGGAATCGGATCGGTGCGGAACCGGCGCACGTCGCGCCGCCAGCGCAGCAGTTGCTTGAGGTCATAGCGGAAGCGGTCGTTGAACTGCGGCGAACGGCGGAAGGCGACGATCTCGCGGAACATGAGCTATCGGCCCTTAAGCGCGCGATCAGCCCCTTCCCCCCTTGTGGGGGAAGAGGAGGCTCGTCTGATCCAAATGCGATTGACCATCATCAAGCCGCGCGCGCGTGGGCGGCTTCGACGATGTCCACGATCTCGCCCATGATGCGGCAGACGTCGTAGTCCTTCGGCGTGTAGATGCGCGCAACGCCCATCGCCTTGAGACGCTCCGCATCCTCCGGCGGCACGATCCCGCCCACCACCACCGGCACGTCGAGGCCGCCGGCGCGCAGGCGCTCCAGCACCTCCTGCACCAGGGTGATGTGCGAGCCGGAGAGGATGGAGAGGCCGATGACGTGCACGCCCTGCTCCTGCGCGGCCGCGGCGATCTCCACCGGCGTCAGGCGGATGCCGTCATAAACGATGTCCATGCCGGCGTC
The DNA here is from genome assembly GCA_035274225.1 of Dongiaceae bacterium. GTDB lineage: Bacteria > Pseudomonadota > Alphaproteobacteria > Dongiales > Dongiaceae > Dongia_A. Next base: position 12,430 of record DATEOK010000196.1, on the reverse strand, counting down.
GCGCGCCCGCACGGCGATCTGCTCGGCGCCGTTGGAATGGCCATCGAGCCCCGGCTTGCCGACCAGGATCTTGAGCCGGCGGCCGAGCTTGGACGACACCGCATCGACCCGCGCGCGCAATGCGTCGAGATCGATGGCGGGCGCATTGGCCGCGGCGCGCGACACGCCGGTCGGCGCGCGATACTCGCCATAGGTCCGGCGCAAGGTCGCGGCCCATTCGCCGGTCGTGACGCCGGCATGCGCGCAGGCGATCGAGGCCGGCATGATGTTGTTGCCGGCCCGCGCATCCGCATCGAGCTGCGCGAGCGCGGCCATCACGCCTTTCTGGTCGCGGCCGGCCCGCCAGGCCTCGAGGCGCTCGATCGCCTGCGCCTCGGCCTCGTCGTCGACGGTCAGGATTGCGCCATCGCTGCTCGCGGTGAGCGGCGAGGGCGCGCTGTCGGTGTATTTGTTGACGCCGACCACCACCTGCCGCCCGGCCTCGATCGCCGCCACGCGGCGTGCGTTCGATTCCACCAGCCGCTGCTTCATGTAGCTGGAGTCGATCGCGGCAACCGCGCCGCCCATCTCGTCGATCAGCCTCAGCTCCTCGCGCGCCGCGTCTTTGAGCGTCGCGACCTTGGCATCGATCACCGCGGAGCCGTTGAAGATGTCGTCGTATTCCAACAGGTCGGTCTCGAACGCCAGGATCTGCTGCAGGCGCAGCGACCATTGCTGGTCCCACGGCCGCGGCAGGCCGAGCGCCTCGTTCCACGCCGGCAGCTGCACCGCGCGGGCGCGCGCGTCCTTGCTAAGGGTGACCGCCAGCATCTCCAGCAGGATGCGGTAGACGTTGTTCTCCGGCTGCTGCTCGGTGAGGCCGAGGGAGTTGACCTGCACACCATAGCGGAAGCGGCGCAGCTTGGCATCCGCGACGCCGTAACGTTCGCGCGCGATCTCGTCCCACAGCTCGGTAAAGGCGCGCATCTTGCACAGCTCGGTGATGAAGCGCAGCCCGGCATTGACGAAGAAGCTGATGCGCCCCACCACCTGCGGCAGATCCTCGGCCGGCACCACCTTCTTCACGCGGTTGAGCACGGCGATCGCGGTCGCCAGCGCATAGGCCAGCTCCTGGTCAGGCGTCGCGCCCGCTTCCTGCAGGTGGTACGAGCAAACGTTGATCGGGTTCCACTTCGGAACCTCACGATAGGTGAAGGCGATCACGTCGGCGGTGAGCTTGAGGCTCGGCTCGGGCGGGAAGATGTAGGTGCCGCGCGACAGATACTCCTTGATGATATCGTTCTGCACCGTGCCTTGCAGCGCCGCGCGGTCGACGCCCTGCTTCTCGGCCGCGGCGATGTAGAGCGAGAGCAGCCACGGCGCCGTCGCGTTGATGGTCATCGAGGTGTTCATGCGGTCGAGCGGCAGCCCGTCCATCAGCGCCATCATGTCGCCGAGATGGCTGACCGGCACGCCGACCTTGCCCACCTCGCCCTTGGCCAACGGATGGTCCGGGTCGTAGCCGGTCTGGGTCGGCAAATCGAAGGCGACCGAGAGCCCGGTCTGGCCACGCTGGAGGTTGGTGCGGTAGAGCGCATTGGAAGCGGCAGCGGAGGAATGGCCGGCATAGGTGCGGAATAGCCAGGGCTGCTCCTTGGGCTTCACGTCTGGCTGATCGCCGCTGCTCATTTCGCACCCCTGATCCGTTGCCGGAGCAACCCGCCGCTCAAGGCGTTGTTTTGCAATGCAATATAGAGTTCAAGCCAGCGAGCCGTCCATAGTTCCAAAGTCGCAAGAAACTCACACTGTCATATGGCATCAGGGAAAATTCACTGGATGTTAGGGGATTCGGCCACAATATAGAGTGTGCAACGCAGCATGGTCGCGTGGAAGTCAGGGGCCACCACACCAGCCGCTTGGCCAGATCAGGAGACGAATTATGTGGCCCTACAATCACCAGGAACAGACTTGGCTGGAGCCGTCCAAGGATTGGGCGAACGGACGCCTTCAGGGCAGCCCGCTTCCGACCCCGGCCAACGACGACGAACGCGCCGAAGACAGGCGCCCGTCCGACCCGCAGATCTTCATCGGCAAGTAGACTGCCGGCCCACGCCGGCGCGACGCGGCCTAAGCCGCGTCGAGTGCCCGGCGGATGTCGGCGAGCAGATCCTTCGCATCCTCCAATCCGATCGACAGGCGCACCAGGCCCTGGGTGATGCCCTGCGCCGTCTTCTGCTCCGGCGTCAGGCGCTGATGCGTCGTGGTCGCCGGATGGGTGGCGAGCGACTTCGCATCGCCGAGATTGTTGGAGATCAGGACCAGCTTCAGCGAATTGAGGAAGCGGAACGAGGCTTCCTTGCCGCCCTTCAAGTCGATGCTGACGACAGTGCCGCCGGACTTCATCTGCTTCTTCGCCAGTTCCACCTGCGGGAAGCTTGCCAGGGTCGGATAGTGAGCTGCATTGAGCTTGGCGTGGCCTTGCAGTTCCTTGGCGATCTTCTCCGCCACGTCGCATTGGCGCTGCATGCGCAGGTCGAGCGTCTCCAGTCCCTTGAGCAGGATCCACGCATTGACCGGGCTGAGGCTCGGACCGGTGTGGCGGATGAACGGCTGCAGCGTCTCGTTGATGTATTTCGCCGTGCCGAGGATGACGCCGCCGAGGCAGCGGCCCTGGCCGTCGATATGCTTGGTCGCCGAATAGACAACGATGTCGGCGCCGAAATCGAGCGGCCGCTGCAGCAGCGGCGTCGCGAACACGTTGTCGACGATGACCTGCGCGCCGGCGGCGTGGCCGAGGTCGCACACTGCCTTCAAGTCGACCAGGCGCAGGCTGGGATTGGACGGCGTCTCCAGCAGCACCGCCTTGGTCGGCTTGCTCAGCGCCTTCTTCCACTGCGCGAGATCGCGGCCGTCGACGAACTCGGTCTCGACGCCCCACTTGGGCAGGATCTCCTGGACGATGTAGTTGCATGAGCCGAACAAGGCATCGGATGCCACCACGCGGTCGCCGGCCTTCACCAGGCAGGCGATCGAGGCGAACACCGCGGCCATGCCGCTGGCAGTGGCGCGCGCGGCTTCGGCGCCTTCCAGCAGCGCCATGCGCTCCTCGAACATCGCGACGGTCGGGTTGCCGAAGCGGCCATAGACGAAGCGTGGGCGGGAATTGTCGAACGCGGCCTGCGCTTCTTCCGCGGACGCGTAGACGTAGCCGGAGGTCATGTAGATCGCCTCGGCCGTCTCGGCATGCTGCGAGCGGGTCAGGCCGCCATGCACCATCTGGGTGGCGAGACCCCAGTCCGGGGAAACGTCGTGCTTGTAGTTCTGCATCATCCTGGCTCCCCCTGGATTGCCCGTGAAACGCCGGGATCCAGGCACAAAAAAACCCCGACCGGAACAAAGGTCGAGGCGGGTTGGAAGACGCCAGGCACCTTTTAGCTGCTTGTTTTACGTGGCCGCAATCCGGTCCAAATCACCACGTGGTCAGGCGGCATGTATCCACAGGCCCGAGGCGGAGTCAAGCTGGCCGGGTTGAACGCAGCGGCCGGTCGCCGCGACAAAGCTAGCGAACTGCACGCGATTCTGCCGCAGACATGATGCAACAACCGTCCGAGTTTGGGTTGCAAGGCTGGTACTATCGCGATCCGTCCTGTGAAGCGGTGCGCGTGCGTCTGGCGTTCGTCGAGCGCTCCCTCCACCTGCACACTCTGTCCGACCGATTGGTTGCGAGCTGGTCCCTGGACCGGCTGGAGAACCGCCGAATCCCGCTCCTCGGCGAGCGCTGGTCGATCGGCGACCAGCACCTGCCGGAAGCTTCCGTCGTGCTCGAAAGCGACGATGATTACCGTCAGGTCCGCAAGGTCTCGCCCGAACTGCGCTCGGAGCGGGCGCGGCTATGGAATCAGCTGGGATTTTCGGTGATGGAGATTAAGGGTGGGCCGATCGTTCTCATCGCACTCCTCGCCAGCGCGGTGATGGCGCTCTGGCATCTGGTGTTCTAGGCACGCTCGGACTGAACGCGCGACTCCACTCGGCAACCAAAGCGGGGCGGGCGGGGTTATGGCTGCAGGCACCCGTGATGGTCCCGCATTGCAACACATCATGATGGAATAAAATTACCTGATTGCCTCATTTTTGATCATTTAATACCTAAGTCGAAGGCTAATTGGAATGATCCTATCCATTTTGCATTGCGCAATCGCACCTGCGAAGGCATGGTTGTTCACAGAGGGGAGCGTCCCGCGTGAGTGACTAGGGAGATCAGGCACATGTCCGAGACGGCGGAAGTCATCCAGCTTCGCAAGGGAAACGGGGGCCGCAAGGACCTCTATGAGGTCGGCGAAATCCCACCCATGGGGCACCTGCCGTCCAAGATGTATGCCTGGGCGATCCGGCGCGAGCGCCATGGCCCGCCCGAGCAAAGCATGCAGGTCGAGGTGGTGCCGACGCCGATCCCGGATTCCGACGAGGTGGTCGTGCTCGTGATGGCGGCGGGCGTCAACTACAACGGTGTCTGGGCCGGCCTTGGCAAGCCGATCTCGCCGTTCGATGTGCACAAGGCCGAGTATCACATCGCCGGGTCGGACGCCGCGGGCATCGTGTGGGCGGTCGGCTCCAAGGTGAAGCGCTGGAAGGTCGGCGACGAGGTGGTCGTCCACTGCAACCAGGATGACGGCGACGACGAAGAGTGCAACGGCGGCGACCCGATGAATTCGCCCTCGCAGCGCATCTGGGGCTACGAGACACCGGACGGCTCCTTCGCGCAATTCGCCAAGGTGCAGGGACGGCAGCTCATGGCGCGGCCGAAGCATCTGACCTGGGAGGAAAGCGCCTGCTACACGCTGACCCTCGCCACCGCGTACCGCATGCTATTCGGCCATCGCCCGCACATCCTGCGGCCCGGCCATAACGTGCTGATCTGGGGCTCCTCGGGCGGCCTCGGCTCGATGGCGGTGCAGCTGTGCGCCACGGCAGGCGCGCATGCGATCGGCATCATCTCGGACGAGAGCAAGCGCGAGTTCGTGATGTCGCTGGGCGCCAAGGGCGTTATCAACCGCAACGACTTCAATTGCTGGGGCCAGCTGCCGGACGTCGACGATACCGCGGGATACGCCGACTACATGAAGCGCTGCCGCGAGTTCGGCAAGGCGATCTGGGCCATCACCGGCAAGGGCGTCGACGTCGATTTCGTGTTCGAGCATCCGGGCGAGCAGACCTTCCCGGTCTCCTGCTTCGTGGTGAAGCGCGGCGGCATGGTGGTGTTCTGCGCCGGCACGACCGGCTACAACCTCACCATGGACGCGCGCTTCGTGTGGATGCGCCAGAAGCGCATCCAGGGCAGCCACTTCGCCAACCTGCTACAGGCGAGCCAGGCCAACAACCTGGTGCTGGAGCGGCGCATCGATCCCTGCATGTCCGAGGTGTTCGGCTGGGACGACATCCCGGCCGCCCATACCAAGATGTGGAAGAACCAGCACAAGCCCGGCAATATGGCGGTCCTGGTCCAGGCCAAGCGGCCCGGCTGCCGCACCCTGGAAGACGTCGCCGAAGGCTGAAGGCCGCGGCGATGAGTGCGGGAGCGCAAGGGGTGGCGGTGACTTCGCTCGACCTTCTGGATGAGTGCGGCCGCGCGCTGGAGGCGGCGGACACCGTGCTGGCGCGCGCGCAATCGCACGTCACGCGCCGCGTGGCGCCGGGCGGCAAGTTCGATGCCGCCGCGCTCGATCGCGACCAGCATGCGGCGCATGGCTTCGCGTGGCTTGCGACCTATGTCGCGGCGCTGCGCGCGACCCTCGATTGGGCCGGCAAGCTCGACGCGGCCGGCAAGCTCGGCGAGCGGGAGCGGTTGATCCTGCAGCTCGGCTTCGGCGAATACCTGGCACAGATCGCCGGCGGCATCCCGATGAGCCAGGGTGAGATCGTGCGGCCGAGCGACCTCGGCCTCGGCGCGGGCGATCTGCAGAAGCTGTCGGACATCGTCAGCACGTTCCAGCAAGCGGACCTGCCGGCGTTGCGGGCGCGTCTGGCCGAGCTGATCGCTGATGGCGATTTCGGCGAAGCGAGCCTCGACGACGACGCGCTCCTGATGGTGCGCGACCTGTTCCGCCGCTTCGCCGAGGATCACCGCGAGGACGCGCACCGCTGGCATCTCAAGGACGAGCTGATCCCGCTTGAGATTATCGCGCAGCTGGCGGAGATGGGCGTGTTCGGCCTGACCGTGCCGGAGGAGTTCGGCGGCTCCGGCCTCGGCAAGCTGGCGATGTGCGTGGTGACCGAGGAACTGTCGCGCGGTTATATCGGGCTCGGTTCGCTCGGCACGCGCTCGGAGATCGCCGCGGAGCTGATCCGCCTCGGCGGCACCGAGGCGCAGAAGCAATACTGGCTGCCGAAGCTGGCGAGCGGCGAGATCCTGCCGACGGCGGTGTTCACCGAACCCAACACCGGCTCCGACCTCGGTTCGCTGAAGACCCGCGCGATCAAGGATGGCGACGTTTACAGGGTGACCGGCAACAAGACCTGGATCACCCACGCGGCGCGCGCCGATGTGATGACGCTGCTGGTGCGCACCGATCCCAATTCGACCGACTATCGCGGCCTCTCCATGTTCCTGGCCGAGAAACCGCGCGGCACCGACAGCGATCCGTTCCCAGTGAAGGGAATGCGCGGCGGCGAGATCGGTGTGCTCGGTTATCGCGGCATGAAGGAATACGAGATCGGCTTCGACGGCTTCGAGGTGCCGTCTAAGAATCTGCTCGGCGGGCGCGAGGGCGAGGGCTTCAAGCAGCTGATGGCGACGTTCGAGAGCGCACGGATTCAGACGGCCGCTCGTGCGGTGGGCGTCGCGCAATGCGCCATGGAGCTCGGCCTCCAATACGCCCGCGAGCGCGTGCAGTTCGGCAAGCCGATCTATGCCTTCCCGCGCGTGCACGGCAAGCTGGCCTGGATGGCGGTCGAGACCATGATCGCGCGCCAGCTCAGCTATTTCGCCGCGCGCGAGAAGGACAGCGACCGCCGCTGCGACATCCCCGCCGGCATGGCCAAGCTGCTGGCGGCACGCGTCGCCTGGGCCAACGCCGACAACGCGCTGCAGATCCACGGCGGCAACGGCTACGCCCAGGAATACGCCATCAGCCGCGTGCTGTGCGACGCCCGCATCCTCAACGTGTTCGAGGGCGCGGCGGAGATCCAGGCCCAGGTCGTGGCGCGCGGTCTGTTGAGCGGCCGGAACTAACTCAAGGTCCAGCCTCCCACTCCGTCACCCCAAGGCTTGGCCTTGGGGTCCACGAGTTTGTCTGCAATTATATGGTCTCGCGCTTAGGAACTCGTGGATGCCAAGGCCAAGCCTTGGCATGACGGGGAGTGAGGATGATGCCATTGGAATTCGAGATCGAGCGACCGACCGAGGACGAGACCGTTCTGGTGCTGCCCTATGTGCGGAACTTCGACGAGGGCCGCAGCAATCACGGCTTCCAGGACACGCGTGGCCGGCCGGAGCTGATCGACGCGATCGCGGAGGCGGGGACCTCGCCGGCGCTGAAGGCGCTGCTGCGCACGCTGGCGCGGCCCGCTTCCCACTATTTTTCCATCGGCTGTGACCTGCGCACTTGGCCGCCGGCGGATGCGGATGACCTCTACCAAGCGGCAGGCTATATCCAGCTGCTGTCCGCCGACCTCTTGCGCGAGGCGATCCACCGCCGCCGGCAGATGCTGTTCGGCCGCGCGCTCGAGGCGCATCTCGACGCCCAAGTCGGCGATGACGACTGGGTGGTGCGGTTCGCGGTCGCGCCGGTCAATGCTGCCGACCTCGGCGGACCGGAGCAGGCGTGGTCGCCGGTCATCGAGTTCGCCGCGCTGGGCGAGACCGCGGCGGAGGTGGACGCGTCGGCCGAGCGCCTGATATTGGCGTTGCGCGACTTCGTGGCGCCGGCTTTGCAGTCGGGGCGGGGCGAGGCATCCTGACGCGCATAGGTTCCGTCCGCGACAGCGGGCGGTGCCTGTGTTTTAATACTCTCCGAGAGCCTTGCCCGACGATGGATGCCCCTCCATGGCCAAGCATGTCGATTTCTATTTTGCGCTCAACAGCCGCTACTCCTATCTCGCGGCGAGCCAGATTCATGCGCTGGAGCAGGAGTGCGGCGCCGAGGTGACGTGGCGGCCGCTCGATTTCGACCTGCTGATGGTGGCGCGCAAGTGGGATCCGTTCTCCGGCGCGCCGACCTCCGGCCAGTACGACATCACCTATCGGCGCAAGGATGTTTCGCGCTGGGCCGAGTATTATGACATCCCGCTCAGGATGGTGGAGTGGGAGAAATACGACTGGCTGCGCTTCAACCTCGCCGCGACCGAGGCGGCGAAGCAGCATGATGGTTGCGCCAAGTTCTCACAGGCGGTGTTTGCCCTCACCATGGGCGAGCGCGAGGAGCGCGATACCGAATCGGTGATCGCCGCGGCGGCGCACGACGCCGGCCTCGACCCGCGGCGCCTGATCGAAGCCTCGAAGAACTCCGACACCAAGGCCGAGCTTCACCACGCCATCACCGACGCGGTCGCGCTCGGCGTGTTCGGTGTGCCGAGCTTCGTCCTCGACGGCGAAGTCTACTGGGGCAACGACCGCCTCCTCCTGCTGCGCTGGGCGCTGACGGGGACGCGGTAAGGGCGTGCCACTCTCTCTGCTGTCATCCCGGGCCGGCCGCGAAGCGGCGTGACCCGGGATGACAGGTAGGGAGTGCGCAGGAGAAGCGCCGGCTACGCTTCGACCACCTTGTCGACCTTCTTCAGGTCGTCCATCGGGATGTGGCAGAAGATGCGGTGGCCGCTGGCGGTGGTCTGCGTCGGCGGGGGGGTGGTATCGCAGATGGCGCCGACCTTGCGCGGGCAGCGGGTGGCGAACGGGCAGCCCTGCGGGCGGTTCTGCGGACTGGGCATCGCGCCTTCGAGGATGATGCGGCGCTGATGCACGTCCGGGTCGGCGATCGGCACCGCCGACAGCAGCGCCTCGGTATAGGGGTGATAGGGCGGGGTGAATACGTCCTCGGTGTGCCCGAACTCCATCACCTGGCCGAGATACATGACCGCGACATAGTCGGCGAGGTAGCGCACGACGCTGAGGTCGTGCGAGATGAAGACCAGGGTCGCGCCGCGCTTGGACTGGATGTCCACCAGCAGGTTGATGATGGCGGCCTGCACCGAGACGTCGAGCGCCGACACCGGCTCGTCGGCCAGGATGAGGTCGGGCTCGCCGGCGAGCGCGCGGGCGATCGCCACGCGCTGCTTCTGGCCGCCGGACAACTGCCGCGGCATGCGGGCGGCGAACTCGACCGGCAGGTTGACGGTCTTCAGCAGATTGCTGGCCTCGCGCTCGGCCTCGCGCGAGCCGAGGCCGCGCAGCTTGCGGATCGCGCGCTCCATCACATAGCCGATGGAGTGGCTGGGATTGAGCGTCGAATCCGGGTTCTGGAACACCATCTGGATCGCGCGCTTGATTTCGGCCTGGCGCGCTTCGACCGGAATCTGGCTGATCTCCTTGCCGGCGAGCGTGACGTGGCCTTCGGTGCCGAGCTCGATGCCGGTCAGCACCTTGGCGAGGGTGGACTTGCCGCAGCCGGACTCGCCGACGATGGCCAGGGTCTGGCCGCGGTTGGCGGCGAGCTCGATGTTGTCGACCGCGTGCACGTCATAGCCTTTGCCGCCGAACATGCCGGTGGACTGGTGATAGGTCTTGCGCAGATGCGCGATCTGCAGCACCGCTTCCGCGTCGACCGGCGCCTTGCCGAGCGCCAACGCTTCGATCCCCTGCGGCAGCTTCTCATGCTCCGGCAGCTCGTTCGCCCGCACGCACTTCACGTGATGCTGGGAGCTCATGTCGAGGACCGGCAGTGGATCCTGGCTACAGCGCTCCGGCTGCGCAAACTTGCAGCGCGGCTGGAACACGCAGCCCTTGGGCCGGTTGAGGATCGAAGGGACCTGGCCCGGAATTGCGGTCAGCGGCCGGCTGTTCTTGTCGGCGCCGAGGCTCGGGATGCAGCTCAACAGCCCGCGCGTATAGGGGTGGCGCGGATTGCGAAACACCTCGGTGATCGGCCCTTCCTCGACCAGCTCGCCAGCATACATGACGCCGATGCGGTCGCAGATGCGGACCACGGTGCCGAGGTTGTGGCTGATGAAGATGATGGCGGTATTGTGCTTCTCGCGCAGCCGCTTCACCAGGTCGAGCACGGCGGCTTCCACCGTGACGTCGAGGCCGGTGGTCGGCTCGTCCATCACCAGCAGCGAGGGCTCCGCCATCAGCGCCATCGCGATCACCACGCGCTGCTGCTGGCCGCCCGACAGCTGGTGCGGATAGCGCGTCATCATGGTCTCGGGGTCGGGCAGGTTCACTTCGCGCAGCATCTGCAGCGCGCGGGCATGCGCTTCCTGTTCGTTCTGGCCGAAATGGATGATCGGCACTTCCATCAGCTGCTTGCCGATCGGGATGACCGGGTTGAGGCTGCTCATCGGGTCCTGGTAGACCATGGAGATCTTGCGGCCGCGGATGGCGCGCAGCTCGGCCGGCGACATCTTGGCGAGGTCCTTGCCCTCGAACAGCACCTGGCCGTTGGTGATGCGACCGACGGTGCCGAGATACTGCATGACAGCGAACGCGACCGTGGACTTGCCGCAACCGGATTCGCCGACCAGGCCCAGCGCCTCGCCCTGGCCGAGCTTGAAGCTGATGTTCGGCACCACCTTCATCTCGCCGGCGCGCACGAAATAGGAGATCGCGACGTTGCGCAATTCCAGCACCGGCGCCGTCTCGGTGGCGGATGAGGGGCGGGGACGTTCCTGGGTGGCGACTTGCATCGGGTCCCTTCCTAGTCACGCATGCTGATTTCGCGCATGCCGTCGGCGAGCAGGCTGAAGCCGACCACCAGCGAGCTGATGGCAAGGGCCGGGAACAGCGACATGTGCGGATAGATCGACATCAGAGCATAGCTGTCCTTGACCATGCCGCCCCAGTCCGGGTCCGGCGGCGGCAGGCCCAAGCCCAGGAAGCCGAGCACGCCGATGGCGATGGTGGTGTAGCCCATGCGCAGGCAGGCATCGACGATCAGCGGCCCGCGCGCGTTGGGCAGGATCTCGACGAACATGATGTAGAGCGCGGATTCCCCGCGCATCTTGGCGGCGGCGATGTATTCGCGTTCGCGCAGCTCCAGCGTCATGCCGCGCACGATGCGCATGATCTGCGGCGAGGCGATGAAGATGACGGCGAGGATGATGTTGAGCGCGCTCGGCCCGAACCGCATGATGACGATGATGTAGAGCACGATCGCCGGGAACGACAGGATGATGTCGGAGACGCGGTTGATCAGCGTGTCGACCCAGCCGCGGTAGTAGCCGGCCATCAGCCCGAGCAGGCTGCCGATGGCGTAGGCGACGATGACGGCGATCGGCGCCACGGTCAGTACCGTGCGCGAGCCCCAGATCACGCGCGCGAGGATGTCTCGCCCCTGCATGTCGGTGCCGAACCAGTGCGCGCCGGTCGGGCCGGGGTCGATCAGAGCATCCATGTCGTTGGAGTTAGGTTCGAAGGGCGAAACCCACGGTGCAAAGATCGCAATCAGGATCCAGAACAGCACCAGCGCCGCGCCGACCATGCCGACCGGCGATTCGCGCAGCAGGCTGATCCGCGACCAGGTCCGTGAAACTGCGCCAGCGGTGTCGGACATTGCCATCCGTCGTTCTCCCTCAGCTGAACCGGATGCGCGGGTTCAGCATCATGTAGCCGAGATCGCCAGCGATCTGGGTGCAGACCGAAACCAGCACGGCGAACAAGGATGCCGCCTGCACCGTCGCCACGTCCTGCGCCAGCGCGGAATCCAGCAGCATGCGGCCGAAGCCGGGATAGGCGAACACCGCCTCCACCACCACCACGCCGGTGATCATGTAGTTGATCTGCAGCAGGATCACGGTGAAGGGAGCGATCATGGCATTGCGCAGCGCATGCTTCATGATCACACCGCGGAAGGTCAGGCCCTTCAGGATCGCGGTGCGGATATACGGCCGTGTCATCACCTCCACCATCGAGGCGCGCACCATGCGCACGACATAGCCGAGGTCGTAGAGCACGATCACCGCCACCGGCAGGACCAGCTGGAGGGCGATCGGCCATCCGGCGCCGGCGTCGAGCGGCGCGGTTCCCGGCAGCCAGCCGAGGCCGATGACGAAGATCGAGACCAGGAACACGCCGGAGGCGAATTCCGGGACCGAGGTGGTGACGATGCTGGCAACCGAGATGGTGCGGTCGAGCTTGGAGCCCTCGCGCATGCCGGCGGTGATGCCGAACAGGATCGACAGCGGCACCATGACCGCGAAGGCGATCGCCGCCAGCACTAGGGTGTTGCCGAGGCGGTTCCAGATGATGTCGTTGACCGGCTGCTTGTAGAGCGTGGAATAGCCGAGCTCGCCCTGGAGCACT
>DATEOK010000195.1:0-3456 GCA_035274225.1 Dongiaceae bacterium | reverse complement strand
GAAGGCCGCGACGCACGAGACGAAGCCGGCCGCCCCGAAGCGCGCCGTGAAGCCGGTCGATCAAGGCAGTTTGTTCTAGCGCGCCAGCCACTCGGTAACACGCCGCTGCGCATCCTTGCGCGCATCCGCATCGGTGCCGATATGGCCGCGTTCGGGCAATCCGGCTTCGGAACCAGCGATCGCCCGCAGCGGCAGGTTGGCGCGGTCGAAATCGTGGGCCGCGCCGGGATAGACGAAGATCCGCGCCAGCGCGCTGCGGCCACGCGCACCCTCCACCGTCTGACGGCAGGCGGATGGTGAGCTGATGTCATCCTGCGCGCCGATCAACAGCAGCGTCGGCACCCGCGTGCTCCAGCCAAGGCCGGCGGAGATCCGGCAATCCGGATAGAAGGCGATCGCCGAGCGGAAATCCGGCTCGATGCCGCGCGTTGACGATTGCGGCCGCACCGCCCACAGCACCGCGCTGGCGCCGTTCGCCCATCCCAGTAGACTGATCCGCTCGCGCGCGGCCCAGGGCTGCTGCTGCAGCCATTGCCGCGATGCGTTGACGTCGGCAACCCGTTCTCGACGGGCGAGCACGCGGCGCTCCTTGGCGTGGCATTGCGGACCAAGCTCGCGCGATGCGTAACTGTCCGGCAGCAGCACCGCATGGCCGGTCTTCAATAGCTGCTCCGCCCAGTCGCGGTAGCGTGGCTGCACCGGTTCCGACTGACCGGCCAAACCACCACAGCCATGCAGCGCGATCACGGTGGGAAACGGGCCGTCGCCATCGGGCTTGTAGAGCTGGGCATGCAGGGTCAGGCCATGCGCTGGTATGTCGACCTGGTGCGGGGCCGGCAACGGCGCGGCATCGGCCGTGCAGGCCGCCACGAGGAGCGTCAGGGATAACGTGGCTGACAACAGGCGCATCGGTCTCTATCGGATCGGGAGGACGCTGCGGGCATGGCGGAACCAACGCTATCACGCAGGCAGGCCCAAAATCATCACAAGTAGGTCAGTTTCCGGGGCGGACAGTACGACCTATCTATGATAGATCGAACCTGGAAAAATACATTTAAGGCCGGCCCCCGCGAACCGGCCGATCGGAGAGTTTGACGTGCTCAATAAATTCGGCTCCTCAGGCCATGGCGAAGCGCAGGTGCAATATCTGGATGGCGATTTCCGTGTGATCTCGCCCGGGACCTATGTGCGCTGCGCGATCACGGACGTGCGGATCCCGCTCGATGAGTTGAAGTACTGGAGCGTCGATCTGCAGGAGGCCTATTCCGTTCCGAGCGCCGTGCTGCAGCGGCATTTTCCAGGTGCGCTGAAGGCGCAATAGTAAGCGCTTCGTAGGGTGGGCAAAGGAGCGTCAGCGACGTGCCCACCATCTATCACCGAGCAAGCTGCAAGGCGGTGGGCACGCTTCGCTTTGCCCACCCTTCTGTAACGGGCCTCGATTAGTCAATCCCTTTGCATTGTCCTCTCGCCGGGGTCTCGCTTCTGTACGGGGTCGGCGCGTAGCCGCCACCTGATGGGGTTTGAAGAGGATAAGTCGGCCAATCTACAGGAGCGTGCTCACGAGGGCGACCTGGTGGGCAACGGCCTGACCTGATCCATCGTCCCGGCGAAGGGACTTCGCTTCGAGAAGGCCTGGTGTCGTGACCCGCCCGAAAACCGTTTCGTCTCCTGTCAGGCTGCCGCAGCAGCGTCGTTAAAAGATGTTCCGTCGGCGAGCATGCGATGCATGATCACCGCGAGGCGGCGCGCCAGCGCCACTTTGGCCTTGTTCATGCCAGCGCGATTTTTGATCCGCATGGCCCAGCTCTTCAATTGCGAACAGCCCTTGAGTGGCTTGATCAGCATGACGTTGGCAGCCTCGTAAAGCGCGGTGCGGACCGAAGCATCGCCGATCTTACTGATCCGGCCGGTATAGTCGGTCTCGCCGGATTGATACTTCTTCGGCGTCAGCCCGAAATGAGCTCCTGCCTGCTTTGACGATTTGAATCGGGTTGGATCGTCGATCGCGCTGGCATAGGTCAACGCCACGATTGGGCCGACCGCCGGAACCGAGGTCAGCAGCCGTGCCTGAATGTCGGATTGCACCATCCTGCGGATCAGCTTCTCGAAGGCTGCAAACTCAGTCCGCAGTACCGCCCGCACCGCCAGCAGCGCCTTGGCGATCGTTTGCAAATGGGGGTGGCCCGCCACGAGTTCCTCGATCCGTCCGGCGAACTCCCGCTTGGTCGTCTTGCCAACCTTGAGGCCAAACCCGCGCAGGATCCCGCGCAGACTGTTCTCCACGTCCAGCAGCTTCGATTGCACGAGCTTGCGTGCCGTCAGCAGCGATCGGGTCTCTTGAGCACTCATCGATTTGCAATGCACCGGGCGGAACCAGCCCAGCCGCATCAGCTGCGCAATGCCGCGGGCATCGTTGCGATCTGACTTGACCGGCATGGCCTCGAACGCCTTCCGTACATGCCGCGTCTCCAGCAGTTCCGCGGCAAGGCCGGCTCCCTTCATCCCCGCAAACAGCCATTGCGACAACGGCCCGGCTTCCAGCCCGATCCGCTCCAGGCCGAAGCCCAGCGAGCCGAACCAGTCGATCAGAGCTTGCGGCTCGCTTGCCACCTTGGCCTCGCGCAAGATCTTGCCACTGGCGTCGACGACGCACACGCTCGAGCATTCCAATGACACGTCGATTCCGGCATAATACTCCATGGTCGTCTCTCCTCGATGTTTGGAGCGAGGCTCATCCTTCGACTCCGCCACACCATCATGTGAGGGACGACCGCCCATCTTCCAGGTAGGCCGCGCGACGCGCGCCATCCAAAGCGCCGTAGCGAGCGCGGCCTACCTGGAAGATGAGCCGGGGCCCGTTACCCCATCTACAAGGCACTCAGATAGGCCTTCCGAGGCCCCTAAACAACGTGATTCTGGGCTTAAAACCAACGCCTATCGCTTGCAATCCTGCGCCAGCTTGTCGAGCGCCTGGGACAGGCCCTTCAGCGAGAACACATCGGTCGTCTCGGTGCCCTTGGCGGAGAGGCCCTTCACCGTGACTTCAGCGGATTTGCGCATGGCCGCGACCATCTGCTCTTCTTCCGCGGCGTTCTTGATCCAGAGTCCGTCGCCCTGGGTATACATCGCATAGGCCGAGCCGCCGACCTCGAGCGAGGATTCCGAGCCCGGCTTCAGCGCATAGCCGATCATGATCGAAACTTCGTTGACGACCCGTTCGGCCGGACGCGTCGAGACGAACGCGTAGGCCGGATCGCGCGGGCGATTCGGCGGGTTGGTTTTGGATGACGACGGCTTCGCCAGCGCAAAACAAACTTTCCTGCCGTTCGGCGTCGCCGTGTAGGCGCCCCAGGTGCCGTATTGCCCGATCAAGGTCGGCTCGGCGCCACCCGCCGCAGCCGTCGCCGCGGGTTCCGGCTTCTTTGCAGCCGGTGCCGGCGCAGGCGCCGCCTTGGC
>DATEOK010000194.1:0-3994 GCA_035274225.1 Dongiaceae bacterium | reverse complement strand
CATAGGTTCGCTCTTTATGCGTAGTCCCATGAAGTGCCCCCTCTCCCCTCGCGGGAGAGGGATGCGTAGCCTTAGCGAGCGTAGCGAGCTTAGGCGAAGCTGGGTGAGGGGGCCGCGCCGCAGGCGCGCAGCGCGCGAGCGCTCATCAGCGAAGATTGTGCCGTTCATTGCGCTCTTGCGAGTGCGCGCACCTGTCGGTGCGCCACCCCTCATCCAGCTGCGCCTAAGCTCGCTTTCGCTCGCCAAGGCTCCGCATCCTTCCCCCGCAAGGGGGGAAGGGTACATGACATGATCGCGACCAGCGACATCGTGCTGGAGCGCGTGATGCGGCTCCATCCCAAGATCATCGACCTCGAGCTCTCGCGGGTCGAGCGGCTGCTCGGTCTCGTCGGCAACCCGGAGCGGAAGCTGCCGCCGGTCGTGCATGTCGCCGGCACCAACGGCAAGGGCTCGGTCATCGCCTATCTGCGCGCCATGCTGGAAGCGGCGGGGAAGCGTGTCCACGTCTACACATCGCCGCACCTGGTGAAGTTCCATGAGCGCATCCGGCTCGCCGGCGAACTCATCGAAGAGCCGGCACTGGTCGCGCTGATCGAGGAATGCGAGCGCGCCAACGGCGGCGATCCGATCACGTTCTTCGAGATCACGACCGTCGCCGCATTGCTCGCCTTCTCGCGCGTGCCCGCCGACATCCTGCTGCTGGAGACCGGTCTCGGCGGCGAGTTCGACGCGACCAACGTGATCGCCGCGCCGCACGCGACGGTCATCATGCCGATCTCGTTCGATCATATGCAGTTCCTGGGGGATTCGCTGACGAAGATCGCCGGCGCCAAGGCCGGCATCCTGAAAGCTGGCTGTCCTGCCGTCATCGCACAGCAACCGCCGGAAGCCGCCGCGGTGATCGAGACACGCGCCGCTGAGTTGAACGCGCCGCTGTGGCGCTACGGCAGCGAGTGGAATTTCGAGATCGGCGATCGCGGCTTCACCTATCGCGACGGCAAGGGCACGATCGCGCTGCCCAAGCCGGTGCTGCCCGGCCGGCATCAATATGGCAACGCTGCGGCCGCGGTCGCGGCGACGCGCTGGCTGCAGGATTTCGGACTGACCGAGCGCGCCATCGCCGCCGGCCTCGCCAACGCGGTCTGGCCCGCGCGCATGCAGTGCCTCACGCACGGCCCGCTGGTCGATCTGCTGCCACCGCAGTGGGAGCTGTGGCTGGACGGCGGCCACAACGCCGATGCCGGACAGGTGATCGCTGGCATGATCGACGAATGGCAGCAAGAAGCGCGCAAGCCGGTCAGCCTCATCTTCGGCATGCTGACCAGCAAGGATCCGCTCGCCTTCCTGCGCCACCTCGCGCCGGTCGCGGAGGACCTTTCCGCCGTCGGCATCCCCGGCGATCATTCCTCGATCGCGGTGCCCGACGCCGTCGGCTTCGCGAGGCAAGCCGGCTTGCCGGCCGAAGGCTACGACTCTCCTGCCGCCGCGCTGGCGGCGATCGTCGCGCAGCACGGCAGCGCGCCGCGCCGCGTCCTCATCTGCGGCTCGCTCTACCTCGCCGGGACGGTGCTGGCGGAGAATGGCTGAGTGTGACGGCCGTCACAGGGCGGCCCCTCGGCTGTGAGCGTTAGGAACTTTTTAAGCATAAGGTTGTTGCATCGCGATCTGAGCTTGCTCACCCGAATCACTGTGGTTAGTTTCCGCCAACACGTCTCGCGAGTGTTCATGCCCCGATTCGCACTTCTCCTGACCGCCTGCGCAGCACTGCTATCCGCTTGTTCCACCTATTCGACTCCGGTCTCGCGGCCGTCGCAGCCGAATGGCGAGCCGGTTTTCATCACCCTCCAGGTGGAGCAGCATCTCAACAAGTATTACCGCACCATCGGCGGCGGCCGCAGCGGCGCCTTTGCGGTCTCAGACAAGGGTACGGTCGGATTCTATGCCTATTGCCAGGCGGTGACCTGCCGCGACGAAGTCAGCTTCACGCGCACCGCCCTGCAAGGGTGCGAGCAGCGCGCCCATGGGCCATGCTCGATCCTCGCGGTCGGCCGGTCCGTCCGCCAGCCCTACATGACCTACAAGGAAGCCGAGGAAAAAGGCATCCTCGCCAAGGTCAATCCTTGAGCTAGTCGTTCAGCGGCGGGAAGGGCATCAGTAGTCCGTGCTCCCGCGCCTTGTCCCGTAGCGCAACTAGGTCCGCCATCGCCGCCTTGTCGCTGGGATTGTCACCCAGCGCAGCGGCAAGTCGCGCGCGCCTCACCAGCAGGTCGACGTACGGCGTCTGTTCTCGGGTCTCGAAGTAATCGGCGAGGATGTCCGCGAAACGCCGGGCCTCGCTCCAGTTGCCGCGCTCGATCGCCCAGTCGGTGGCGAACCGCAGGAAATAGACGCGGTTGTGCGCCAGGGAGGTCCGCTCCATCAGCGCCTCGCCTTTGCGCAGCAGTTCCATCTGGCGCTCCGGATCGGGCTCCACCAGCGCATAGACGCCATAGACCAGCGGCCCCGCAAAGGTCATCGACGTGCGCTCCGCCAGCTCGAG
This sequence comes from Dongiaceae bacterium, assembly GCA_035274225.1. Taxonomy (GTDB): domain Bacteria; phylum Pseudomonadota; class Alphaproteobacteria; order Dongiales; family Dongiaceae; genus Dongia_A. The sequence continues at coordinate 1,455 of DATEOK010000194.1, read as the reverse complement.
CGCTTCACCGCACAGCGCCAGCAGCTCTTCTGTCGGCAGGCGCCGACGTGACGCACTCGCCAGGCATGCAAGCAGGATGTAGGTGAAGCGGTCCGCCTTGAGGGCTCGGGACAGCGCGAGTGCCTCGATGGCCGCCTGCGCGACCTTGTCATGATGGTCGGCTACCCAAAGGGCGAACGCCCTGCATTGTTTTGCAAACATCTCCAGATACTGGTCGCCGATCTGGTGGGCTCCCGCCAGCGCAAGCTCGTAGTGGCGCTGCGCCTGTTCAATCTCCAGGAAATAGAGCTGGCAGTTGGCCTGCATGCCCCGATTGGGCGATGCGATGCGAATGAAGCCATGCTGGTCGGCGAGGTCCGCACACTCGCCGAAGCAATTGCGCGCGGTGACCAGATTGCCCTCGACATAGGCTGCATCACCCAGTCCGCCCAGCGCACGGATGCGCCATTCGACCGAGCCGGCACGTTCGGCCGCCGCGAAGGCGGCCTGATGGGACGCCTTGCATAGGGGCAGATCCGAAGCGGAGAAGGCAAGGTTGCCGCGAAGGAAGAAGAACTCTGCGGCCATCTGATCGTCACCGATCCGCGCCACCATGGGCTCGATCGTCTCGGCCAGCTGCAATCCGGCGGCGACCTGTCCCAGCATGCGGTCGGCAGCCGCCATTCCAATCATGGCGGCCGCCCGCTGCCGCTCGCCAACCGCCGCTTCGTTGGCCTTGTTGAAGCTGGCCCGTGCCGGCTCGCCGCGGCCGAGGTCGCGCTGCAGCGTGCCGGCCTGCATGGCAAGGTCGAAGATGTCCGACGTCGCGCGCGCGATGGCAAGGCCGCGCTCGGCCAGCCCAAGCGCCGCCGCCATGTGCAGCAACGCCGCTTCCGCCCGGGACGCGCGCAGATAAGCCGCCGGCGCGCCGTCATCACCGGCGCGCTCCAGGTGCTCGGCTTGCACCGCGGGGTCGTGCTCCGCGAACAACGCTGCGGCGGCGCGGTGCAATTGCGCCCGCCGCTCATGCGTCAGCGAGGCGTAGACGCCGTCGCGGATCAAGGCGTGCGCGAAGGCGACCTGCGCCCCGTCCAGCCGGACCAGATGCCGTCGCGCCAGTTCACCGCATGCATAGGCCTGGTCGCCGGTGAGCGCGCGCAGATCGCCGAGCTCGAAACGCTGCCCCAGGATCGCCGCCGTCTCGATCGCGCGCCGGTCCGGTTGCGCCAGGCGGTCGAGCCGCGCCAGCACCACGCCATGCACCGAGGGCGGCAAGTGCCCTTCCTGGTCGGTCGCCCGGCTGCGCAGCAGCTGTTCCAGGAACAGGGGATTGCCTTCCGCGCGCGCCACGCAACGCTGCAGATAGTCCTCGGATTCGCCGGAAAGCTGGTGCGCCAGCTTGGCCGCGTCGTTGCCGGACAGAGGCCTGAGATCGATGGTCGCCAGCAACGACGCCCGCGCGCGCCCGCGCCAGGC
>DATEOK010000193.1:0-2536 GCA_035274225.1 Dongiaceae bacterium | reverse complement strand
TGGTGACGTTGAGCGCGACGTCGTAGCGCTCCGCCGCCCAGGCGACCAGCGGCTGCCACGTCTCTTCCTGCCGGCGCACCAACGCCGGCGGCTCCTCGGCACGATAGCAGATGAGGTCGCTCCGCACGTAGCCGGAGGTCTCCTCGACGAGCGCAGTGCGATCGTCGGCCAGGCGGTCGATCGCGGTGGCGGCGAACTGCATCAGCGGCATCGAGCTTGGGTCGACCTTCTCGCCCTGCGCCTGCCACTCGTCGGCGATGGCCTTGGCCAGCGCCTCGGTCGGCAGCACGAACGGCCGCTTGGCGGGCGAGCGCAGCGCCTTGCCGTCGAGCTGAATGCCCCAACCGCCATCTACCGGCGTCATGGTCGCTGTCTTGTAGAAGCGGCGCGGCGCACTCAGCATGCGATCATTGCCCGAACAGATCGCCGATGCCTTGGCCGACGCCCTGCAGCACGTCGACTGCGCCCTTGCCAACCCCTTCGGCGGCGCCGCCGACGCCCTCGATCACCTGCTGGCTGGTGGATTTTGGCTTGGCGCTGAGCGCGCTGCTGACCGCGGTTGCGCAAGGATTGGCGGTCGCATCGCTGCTGCCGTCGAGCCCGGTCAGCGCGCCGAAGATGCCGAGGGTCGCCACGTTTACGGTGCCGGTGGCGAAGTTGACGGTGTTGCCGACGGTTGCCACCGGGTCCGGGATCACGTTCGGGTTGGCGAGCGGCCCGGTGATGCGCATCGGCACGGCGATCGCCGAGAGATTCAAGTTCTTCGACTTCGGGTCGACGCGCATGTCGATGCGCTCGGTGCGCAGGTCGATGTTGCCGGTACCGACCACGGTCGCACCCGGCGTCTCGACCACGGTGCCGCGGGTGGTCGCGATGCCCTGCTTGATGTCGAAATTGCCGGCGATGCATGAGATGCTCGAGGCATTGCCGCTGACCGGCGTCAGCAGCCCGAACAGGTTGGCGAGCAGCAGCTGCGCAAAGGCGTTGCGGATCTGGCCCGAGCCGGTGGCAAAGCCGGCCTTGCCGTTCAGCCCCGCCATCAGGTCGCGCAACGAGGTCGCCGGCCCGTTCACATCCATGTTCATGTTGACTCGGCCGACCGTCAGCACGTCTTCCAGCCCCATCATGCTGAGGAGCGGCGCGGACTGGATGCCCTTTGCGTCCAGCGTCAGCGCCAGCATGGGGCTGCTCTTGCCGGGCTTCAGCGATCCGTTGCCGTCGATGGTGCCGCCTTCGATCTTGGCCCTGACGTATTTCAGGGTCGCCGCGCCGTCCTTGATCGCCAGGTTCACCGCCACGTCGCGTGCGCTGGCGCCGCCGCGCACCAGGGTGCCGACCGGCCAAGTGATCTCGCCCTCGACGTGCTTCAGCCAATCGAGTGGCCAGGGCTCCGCCGAGAACAGCCGGCCGTCGCTGTTGGAGGTGCTGGTGCCGCCGCCTTCGTCGAGGCCGAGGTCCTTGAAGTCGAGACGCTGCGAAGCGAGCGTCATGGTCAGCCCTGTGACCACGCTTGCAGTGTCGAGCACGATGTTGCCGGCGGCATCCGAACCGCCGACCTTGGCGCGGATGTCGGCGAAGGTGAACTTGCCCCCCTCGCCGGCGACGCGAGTCTCGAGCGAGTAAGGCTCGGAGTTCGGCAGCGAGATGCCAAGGAGGTCGCCGAGCGCCGCGAGCGAAGGACCGGAACTGGTCACGTCCAGCGACAGGTCGGAGAAGGTGGTGGGATCGCCGATCTCGCCACGCAGGCTGAGCGCGACCTCGCCCAGCTTCCCCTGCAGGTTGAGCGGCAGCGGCCCTTCGGTGAACTGGCGCGGCGTGCCGACCGTGCCGGCGAGCTCGAGTGGCCGTTCGTTCCACGCACCCTTGATCTCGACCTTGACGCCGTCGCCGGGTGCGTCCTCGGCGACGAAGCGCTTGATCGCCAGGGTGTGCTGCTCGCCGCTCTGGCCATCGCGATGGAGCAGCGTCACATCCTCGATGGTCATGCGGTCGACCTTCGGCAAACCGCTGGCGGTGGTGGCGGAATCCTCGGGCGCAGGCGCGGCCTGCGGCGCCAGGTCCAGCACCCAGTTGCCGACGCCGTCCTTGTTGGTCTCGATCACCACCTGCCCGCCGCGCAGCACCACCTCGTTGATCCGGATGTCGCCGCTCAGCAGCGGCAGCAGCGCGATCTCCGCCTCGATGTCGTTGAGGCTGGCCATTTGCGGGACATCGCTCCAGGCAGCATTGCCGAAGCTGACCTGCTTGGCGCTGAGCCGGGGCGACAGCGAGAACGAGACGTCTATGTTGCCGGCGATCACCAGGTCGCGCCCGGTCGCCGCCTTCATGCGCTGCTGCACCAGGTCGCGATAGTCGTTGAAATCGGTCGTCATCAGGACCGCGAACGCGCCCGCGACCAAAGCGAGCAGCACCACGACGAACCCGATCAGGATGAACTTCAGTCTCATGCGCCGAGCCTCCGGCGCGTCGCATGCTCAGCGCTTCGCACAAGAAGGAAGGCCCCTTCCCCCCTTGTGGGCGAAGGTTGGGATGGGGG
>DATEOK010000192.1:0-8665 GCA_035274225.1 Dongiaceae bacterium | reverse complement strand
AAATTGCCGAAGGTAAGGTTGAGGCCGGTCTGGTAGAAGTCCTGATCCTTGCGATCGGGCCCCGGTCCTTGTTCGACATGGCCTTCCCATGATCCGCCAGCGCCCCAGGTCAAGCCCCAGCCGTCGCCTTCGTAGGTATAGGTCAGGTAGACCGCCACGTTGTGGCGGGATTCGCCGTCCGAGTTGAACGGCATCCCGAGATGCGGGCCGACGCCATCGCCGTGCGTCTGATCACCGCCGTTGGGGGTGTATGATAGTGCCAACTGGAACCCGGCGAAGGTCGGCGTGAAATACAGCAGCTTCTGCGCGTCACCGCCGTCGGATTCATCGACGCCGACGCAAGCCGGGTTGGAGATCAGCGTGTTGGCGCCCCATTGGTCGGGCGAGAAGGCGGAGAAGCTTCCCGCCGCGCCGGGCGGCAGGATACAGGAATAGGCCAGGGCGTCGTCGATCGAGCCCATCCGCACCTCGCCGAAGCCGCCGGAGAAGAAGATCCAGGCTTCGTCGATCTGGTCGCCGGCCTCGTCCTCCCCTTCCAGCTCGACACGGGCGCCAACCGATAGGCCGTTGTCCAGGACAGTGCTACCGCTGAAATGGATCTCGGCGTTGTTGAAAATGCCATCGGTATTGCGTTCGTTGCCGGGCTCGCCCTCGCTGTCGTCGTCGAATACGACCATGTAGGCGGTATTGAAGAAGCCGCCGATTCCGAGCTGGATGCCGTCTGCCGCCAGGGCAGGCGAAGCGGCCAACCCGGCGCCAATCAGAGCGGAGCTTGCGAGAAGCTGTTTCTTCATCACGCCGTCCCTCGTGATGCCAAGGCGGCAGGCGCCTCTCAGCGCATGCTGAGAAGTCAGCCTCATAGTTCCGGCGAACGAGGTCGAGAACCGAGTACGTTACTGTAAATTGCCCTCGCATCAGGGGCTTGATACTTCCGGCGCTCCAAACGCATCGCTAGGGTTCACACAACACGCCGCCGCAGTGGCGCGTTGGTTCGCGACCGCCCTCAAAGGATTGCTTGCCACGAGGTTGGAGGCGCGTGCCTTGGAGGTTGCGCATGGACCTTTTCCAGGCTTTTCCGATCGCCATCATCGATGAGGATTACGAAGGCAAGCAGGCCGCAGGCCGCGGCATGCGCCAGCTGGCCGAAGCGATCGAGCGGGAAGGATTCCGCGTGGTGACCGGCGTCAGCTACGAGGATGCCCGCCGCCTCGTTAACGTCTTCAACAGCGAATCCTGCTGGCTGATCTCGGTCGACGGCGCCGAGGCCAACGACAAGCAATGGCAGGTGCTCGAAGAGGTGCTGCTGGCCAAGCGCAGCCGGAACCAGCGTTTGCCCATCTTCCTGTTCGGGGACGAACGCACGGCGGAGATGGTGCCGTCCAGCGTGTTGAAGCACGCCAATGCCTTCATGCGGCTATTCGAGGATTCGCCGCAGTTCCTGGCTCGCGCCATCGCGCGCGCCGCCCGGCTCTATGTCGAGGGCCTGCCGCCGCCGATGTTCAAGTCGTTGATGGACTACACCCTGCACGCCAGCTATTCGTGGCACACCCCCGGCCATGGCGGCGGGGTCGCGTTCCGGAAAAGCCCCGTCGGGCAGCTGTTCTACGAGTTCTTCGGCGAGAATACCCTGCGGTCCGACATTTCCGTGTCGGTCGGCGCGGTCGGCTCCCTACTCGACCACACCGGGCCGATCGCTGCCGGCGAGCGTAACGCGGCGCGGATCTTCGGGTCGGATGAAACGTTATTCGTGGTCGGTGGCACCTCGACCGCCAACAAGATCGTCTGGCACGGGACCGTCTCGCGCGGCGACCTGGTGCTGTGCGACCGCAACTGCCACAAGTCGATCCTGCATTCGCTGGTGATGACCGGCGCAACGCCGATCTACCTGGTGCCGTCGCGAAACGGCCTCGGCATCATCGGCCCGATCTCGCGCGACCAATTCACCCCGGACTCGATCCGGAAGAAGGTCGCGGCCAGCCCGTTCGCCAAGGAGACCAGCGGCAAGGTCCGCCTGATGGTGATGACCAACTCGACCTACGACGGGCTCTGCTACAACGTGAAGGCCATCAAGCAGAGCATCGGCGACGCGGTCGACGTGCTGCATTTCGACGAGGCGTGGTACGCCTACGCCAATTTCCATGAGTTCTATGACGACTTCCACGGGATCTCGTCGGCGCAGCCGGCGCGCTCGGAGCACGCCATCACCTTTGCCACCCAATCCACGCACAAGCTCCTGGCGGCGCTGTCGCAGGCCTCGATGATCCACGTCCAGCATGCCGAGAACAGGCAGCTGGACATGGCGCGATTCAATGAAGCTTTCATGATGCATACCTCGACCTCGCCGCAATACGGCATCATCGCCTCCTGCGACGTCGCGGCCGCGATGATGGAGCAGCCGGCCGGCCGCTCGCTGGTGCAGGAGACGCTCGACGAGGCGCTGAGCTTCCGGCGCGCCATGACCGCGACCAGGAAGCAGCTGAAGGGTTCGTGGTGGTTCGACGTCTGGCAGCCCGATGCGATGGCCGAGAAGCCGGCCGCCGATACGGCCAACTGGATCCTGAAGCCGGGCGACAAGTGGCACGGTTTCGAGGGGCTGGCGGAGAATCACGCGCTGGTCGACCCGATCAAGGTCACGATCCTCTCGCCTGGCCTCAGCGCTGACGGCACCATGCAGGACCACGGCATCCCGGCCGCGGTCGTCGTCCGCTTCCTGTCGTCGCGGCGGATCGAGATCGAGAAGACCGGGCTCTATTCGTTCCTGGTGCTGTTCTCCATGGGCATCACCAAGGGCAAGTGGAGCACGCTGGTCACCGAACTGCTCAACTTCAAGGATCTCTACGATTCCAATGCGCCGATCCATCGCGCGCTGCCGGCGCTGGCGGAGGCGCATCCCGAAGCCTACGGAAAGATGGGGCTGAAGGATCTGTGCGAGGCGATCCACAAGGTCTATCGCGCCGACAAGGTGCCGCAGGCGCAGAAGGACATGTATACTGCGCTGCCCGAGATGGCGATGCGGCCGGCCGACGCCTATGAGCGGCTGGTGCGCGGCAAGGTCGAAAGCGTGGAGATCGACCATCTGTTCGGCCGGACCATGGCCGTGATGCTAGTGCCTTATCCGCCGGGCATTCCGGTGATCATGCCCGGCGAGCGCATCACCCAGACCACCAAGTCGATCCAGGACTATCTGCTGTACGCGCGGGAGTTCGATCAGAAATTCCCGGGCTTCGAGACCGAAATCCACGGCCTGCGTTTCGAGAAGACCACCAGCGGCCGCCGCTACCTGGTCGATTGCCTGACCGAGGAAGCAAACCACTAAAACCGCGCGCAGCGCGAGGGAGAGGGCATCATGGACCAACCGAAACGGATGAGCCTGATCCAGCTCACCTTCATCGTTGCCGTCAACATGATGGGGTCCGGCATCATCATGCTGCCGACCAACATGGCGCAGGTTGGCGCGATCTCCTTGCTCTCCTGGCTGGTGACGGCGGTCGGCTCGATGGCCATCGCCTACGGCTTCGCCCAGGCCGGCCTGTTCAACCAGCGGCCCGGCGGCATGTCGGCCTATGCCGAGGACGCCTACGGCAAGTCCGGCTTCTTCCTGGTGTTCTTCCTGTATTTCCTGTCGCTGGCGATCGGCAACGTCGCGATCGGGATCTCCGCCGTCGGCTACCTGACCGCCTTCATTCCCTGGCTCGCCTCGAGCCCGATCGCGACCTGCATCGGTGTCATCGCCCTGCTCTGGCTGACGACGGTCGCCAATTTCGGTGGCCCCAGCATCACCGGCCGCATCGGCGCGATTACCGTGTGGGGCGTCATCATCCCAGTCGGTGCGCTTTCGATCATCGGCTGGTTCTGGTTCAGCTCTGAAACATTCTCGGCGGCATGGAACCCGCAGGGTATGACCCTCGGGCAAGGCATGGGCTCCAGCATCTCGCTGACCCTGTGGGCGTTCTTAGGGATGGAATCAGCGGCGCAGAACTCGTCGGCGGTGGAGAATCCCAAGCGCGACGTGCCATTGGCCTGCCTGTTCGGCACGCTCGGCGCGGCGGTCATCTACATCCTCTCCACCACGGTGATCCAGGGCATCGTGCCAAATGCCGAGCTGGCAAATTCCACCGGCCCGTTCGCTCTCGCTTATGCGAAGATGTTCAATCCGACGGTGGGCACCATCATCATGGCGCTGGCGGTGCTGGCCTGCCTCGGCTCGCTGCTGGGCTGGCAGTTCACCATCGCCCAGACTGCCAAGTCGGCGGCCGACGACCGCATGTTCCCGTCCTTCTTTACCAAGATCAACGCGATGGGGGCGCCGGTGCTGGGCATGGTCATCCTCGGCATCGTCCAGTCCCTGCTGGCCCTGTCGACCATCTCGCCGACGCTGACCGAGCAGTTCAGCGCATTGGTGAACCTCGCGGTCGTCACCAACGTGATCCCCTACATCATCTCGCTGTCGGCGCTGTTCGTGATGATGCGCGTCGCTGGCGTGCCGCAGGGAAAATACCGGCTGAACGGCTTCATCACGGTCGTGGCGATGCTTTACAGCACGTTCGCGATCTATGCGTCCGGCAAGGATGCGGTGCTCGGCGGCATGATCGTGACGGCGATCGGGTTCGTGATCTGGGGCTTCATCGCGCACCGCTTCGTGCAGCGACCGGCGCTGGCCACCGCGTGACCGGATCGAGGAGAAAAGACATGCGGTACGACATTCGACTTGGCCTTGCCGTTCTCCTGGCCCTGCTTCCCGCGGCGACGGCTTCGGCCGACACCATGGACCGGATCCGCGAGTCGGGAAAGCTCACGCTCGGCTACCGCACTGACGCGCGGCCGTTCTCCTACATGGACGCCTCGGGCAACGCGACCGGTTACGCCATTGCGCTGTGCGAGGCGGTATCCAATGCAGTCAAGGCCGAAAGCGGCGTATCGTCCCTGTCGGTGCAGTGGGTTCCCGTCAACGTCGAGGACCGGTTTGCCTCGGTTCGGGACAGCAAGGTCGACTTGCTGTGCGGTCCGGATGCCGAAACGCTGGAACTGCGGAAGGAAGTCGCCTTCTCGATCCCGGTTTTTCAGGGCGGCATCGGTGCGCTGGTGCGCGCGGACGCTCCCCTTCCACTCCGCGAGATCCTGAGCGGCCAGCCGCCGTCGGGGCCGACCTGGCGGGGATCGCCGGCGCGCATCCTCGATCAGAAGACCTTTACCGCGGTCGCCGGCACCCGGAGCGAGAGCTGGCTCAACGAGAAGGTCGCCGAGTTCCAGATCGCCGCCAATGTGAAGACCGTCGACTCTTATGAGGCCGGGGTCGCCAGCGTGCTCGACCGCAGCGCCGATGTCTTTTTCGCCGATCGCGCGATCCTTGTGGATGCGGCCCAGAGCAGCACGTCGGCCGCCGACCTGCTCGTCATCGAACGACTGTTTACGCACGAGCCGATCGCCCTGGCGCTGGGACGGAACGACGACAACTTCCGCCTGGTGGTCGATCGGGCGTTGAGCAAGCTGTACACCTCGCCGGAGTTCGAGACCCTGTATCTGAAGTGGTTCGGACAGCCGGACGATGCCACCAAGACGTTCTTCCGGATGAGCGCTCTGCCGGAGTGAAGACCCGTTAGCAAGCGTAGCGTGATGACCAATACGAGCTTCTGATCAACATCCCTTGGGGATTGTCATGGCCGTTGTTACAAGAAGGCTTTCCGTCGTGGCGCTGCTTCTCGGCCTCCTGGCGCTGACCTGCCAGGACGCCAAAGCCCAGTTCGCCGATGCCGCGCCAACCGACGCCATCGCCTCCGGCGACGCTGCGGGCGAGCAGTCCGCCACGCTGCTGACGGCGGAGGAGCTCAATACGCTGGTGGCGCCGATCGCGCTTTACCCGGATGAGCTGCTCGCCATCGTTCTTCCGGCATCGACCAATCCCATCCAGATCGTCGAAGCGCAACGCTTCCTGGACCAGCGCGCCAAGGATCCGAACCTGCAGCCGGACCAAGAGTGGGACCCGTCCGTCCTTGCCCTCATTAACTACCCGGAAGCCCTCAAGAAGTTGAGCGACGACATTGGCTGGTGCCAGGACCTCGGCAACGCGTTGCTCGATCAGCAGGAGGACTTGCTCAACGCCATCCAGGCCGCCCGCGGATCGGCGTCGGATGCCGGCTACCTGCAATCCAACGACCAGGTGACGGTCGTCAACGAAGGCGACAACATCACGGTCGAATCCAAGGACCCGGAAGTGATCTACGTGCCGCAGTACGATCCGGCGCCGGTGGTCTACAACAACTATACCAACTATCCGCCGCCGTACTATTCCGACCCATATCCGCCGTACTGGGCTCCGGCCGCCACGTTCTTCACCGGCATGTTCGTCGGCGCCGCCTTCTCCTACGGTTTCGACTGGAACAACGACGACATCGATATCGACAACGACATCAACATCGACAACAGCCGCGGCGACGTCAGCATCGGCGGCGATCGCACCAACATCGACAAGACCAAGCTGCAGAACAAGTTCAACGGCGAGCGCAAGGCCGGCAGCACCGACAAGATGAAATGGTCGGGCCAGAAGGCCCGCCAGAAGTCATCCGCCACCCGCAGGACGCCGGACGCCAAGCGCCCCAACTCGGCCAATATCCAGAAGCAGCTCGGCCAGGGCGGATCCGGCCAGCTCCAGGGCAACCAGAAGCTCAAGAACAACGCGGCCGCCCGCAACCAGAGCAGCCGCGGCAACCAGAGCCTGAAGCAGAACAACAAGTCAACGCAGCAGCTGCGGCAGAACAACACCAACAAGCAGCAGATGAGGAACCAGCAGCAGCGGCAGAAGCAGCCGCAGCAGCGGCAAGCGCGGCCGAATTCGAACAAGGGCGGCGGCGCCTTCGCCGGCCAGGGCAACCAGCGCGTCAAGCAGCAAAGCGCCCGTGGAAACAAGAGCATGAACCGCCCCAAGGGTGGTGGCGGAAAGCCGTCGAGGCCACCTCGCGCGAGTGGCGGACGTCGCTAGAACTGTCATTGAGGAGAGATCCATGAACCGCACACCCCTGCTCGCGTCCCGCTTCCTAGGCGGTGCATTGATCGCATTGACAATGCCAGGTCTGGCCTATGCGGTCGATGCAAAGACGTTCGATACGCCGGACGCCGCCGCGGCCGCCATGGTCGCGGCGCTCGAGAAAGGCAGCAACGCTGCGATCGTCGAGCTCCTGGGCGATGCCCACAATGACGAGCTGTTCACCGACGACGAGGCGGCCGAGCGCGAAAACCGCAAGCGCGCCTACGATGCGGCCAAGGAGCAGATGAGCCTGCGCGAAGACGACGCCGATACCCGCACCGTGCTCATCGGCAAGGACGAATGGCCCGTCCCCTTCCCGATCGTCAAGGACGCGAAGGGATGGCATTTCGATCTCGAAGCCGGCCTCGACGAGCTGCTGGCGCGCCGCATCGGGCAGAATGAGCTCGCCGCGATCGACTCGCTGCGCGCCGTGGTCGATGCCGAGGAGGACTATCGGGCCATCGATCGCGACGGAGACGACGTCCTCGAATACGCCCAGACGTTCATGAGCTCGCCCGGCAAGAAGGATGGCCTCTACTGGGAGGTGCCGGAGGGCTCCAATGACGCCGTCAGTCCGCTGCTGAACTTCGTGACGCAGCAGGAAGGCTATCTCCAGGGCCGCGACGAAGGCGATCCGCTGCGCGGCTACAACTTCCGCCTCATCACCCGCCAGGGCGCCGGCGCGCCTGGTGGACGCTACGACTACATCATCAACGGCAACATGATCGGCGGCTATGCCGTGATCGCGACTCCCGACGACTATGGCAACACCGGCATCATGACCTTCCTGGTCAACCAGCAAGGCAGGGTCTACGAAAAGGACCTGGGCGACGACACGGAAATCAAGGCCGCCGCAATCCAGGAGTATGACCTCGACAGCTCCTGGAAGCTGAGCAAGGACGAAGCGGAATAGAGCGCGGTATCTTGCCGCAAGGTGCCGCGCACACGGCTTACCCGGCCTATCCGCTACTCCTGCCGGCCAAGAAGCGAACCGCGGCGGTGATCGACAGGTTGATCGCCGCCGCCCAGTGCGCCGTCCTCTAGGAGGGAACCATGGAGCCACAGGCCGTCCGGTACGATCTTGCGCAACGGACGCTGGGGGTGCTGGTCATCGCCGGACTGATCGTGACCAGCCTCTGGATCCTGAAGCCGTTCCTGCCCGCTGTCATCTGGGCGACGACGCTGGTCATCGCGACCTGGCCGATCATGCGCCGGCTGCAGGACAGGCTGTGGGGCAGCCGTGGCTTGGCCGTGGCCATCATGACCATGGCATTGCTTCTGGTGTTCGCCGTGCCGTTCTGGCTCGCCATCGGCACGATCGTTACGCATTCGGACCGGGTCTTGGGCTGGGCCGAGACGATCACGACCCTGCAGGTTCCACCGCCGCCGGCCTGGCTCCAGGACATTCCCTTGATCGGCGACCGGCTCACCGCGACGTGGGCCGGCATCGCCAGCAGCGAAGGGCCCGAGCTGCTGCAGAAGATCAGGCCCTACGCCGGCCGTCTTGCCAATTGGTTCATCGGCGCGGTCGGTGGCTTCGGCCTCGTCCTGATGCAGTTCCTGCTGACGGTCGCGATCTCCGCCCTCTTCTACGGCATGGGCGAACGCGCCGCCGCGTTCGCCACGCGCTTTGGCGCGCGGTTA
>DATEOK010000191.1:0-14262 GCA_035274225.1 Dongiaceae bacterium | reverse complement strand
CGGGCCTCGGCGCGGCCGGCGGTGCGGTCGGTGGCGCGCTGGTCGGCCATCCGGTCGCCGGTGCGCTGGTAGGCGGCGCGGCCGGTGCGGCCACGGGTGCCTTGACCGATTCCGACGATATCAACTTCGGTAAGCCGATTTGGAAGTGGGACTAATACCTCACCGAGACATCTGACTTACCGAACCAGCGGCTGCCCGTTTCCCCTCGACGGGCAGCCGTTTCTTTCTGGGGAAACCCGCTCACCGGCCGTAGAGATACTCCGGCAGCCACAGCGTCATGCTGGGCCAGAGATACATGATCACCATGCAAAGGATCACGATCAGCATGTAGGGCATCATGCCGGCGAAGATCTGCGTCAGAGTCACGTGCGGCGGCGACACGCCCTTCAGGTAATAGGCCGACATCGCCACCGGAGGCGACAGGAACGCGGCCTGCAAGTTCACGAACACGAGGACGCCCCACAAGACGGGATCGATGTCGAAGTGCGCCAGCATCGGCAGGAAGATCGGCACGAAGATGATGATGATCTCCGTCCACTCGAGCGGCCAGCCGAGGATGAAAATGATCAGCTGCGACAGGATCATGAATTGCAACGGCGTCAAGTTGAGCGCCAGGACCCAGCTCTCGAGCAGCGCTTGGCCACCCAGGAGCGCAAAGACACCGGAGAACAAAGCGGAGCCGACAAACAGCCAGCACACCATGGCCGTCGTCTTTGCGGTCAGGAATACCGCTTCCTTGACGCGCTTCCAATTGAGCGTCCGCGCCTGAAACGCCAGTAGGAAAGCGCCCGCCGCACCGACAGCGGCGGACTCGGTCGCGGTCGTGATGCCGAACAGAATGACGCCGAGCACGACGACCGTCAGGATGCCCAGCGGCATGACGGAGGCGGACAAGAGCTTCACCAGCTGCAGCCGCTCGGCGGTCATCTTCCAGTAATAGCGGACCAGCACAACAGCGGCCGCCAGGGCCAGGATCGCAAAGATGATATAGAAAGCCGTTGCAGGTCCAGGCGCCCCTTCCGGGGTGCTCAGTTGCTCCGTCGGTGCGCCCAGCTGCTCCAGGGCCGGTGCGCCAAGCTGCTGGAGTTCGGCGGATGCCGCAGCGTCAGTCGCCGCGTACGGGTGGATTGCCACGTACCACCACAGAAGCGCCAGGGTCGCGACTGTCAGCGCAAGCGGTATCAAAGTGGCTGCACCGTTCTTGAGTAGCTTCCCATAGGTGAGCCGGCCGCTTTCCGTCTCCAGCGCCAGCGCCCGAGATGGCGAGAACAGCGATTCAAGGAGTCCGACCAGCATGTTCGGCGAGTAGGCGGATTGGAAGCGGCGCATCCAGTCCGGTACCGGAATCCTGGTCTGCTCTTCCGGCAAGGGCGGAGCGATCTTCGGCCGCAGCATTGCCCATCCGAGGATGTACACGAGGTAGAGCAGCGCCAGGAAAAAGCCGGGAAACATGGCCGCGGCGTAGAGCTTCACGACCGACTGCCCGGCGACCGCTGCATAGACGATGATCATGACGGACGGCGGGATCAGAATTCCAAGGGTGCCGCCGGCGGTAATGACGCCGGACGCCAGCTTCACGTCATAACCGGCGCGCAGCATCGGATTGAATGCAATGACGCCCATCAGGACGACGACGGCGCCGACCAATCCGCTGGCGATGCCCCAAAAGGTGCAGACGATGAGGGTCGCGACCGCAAGCGACGCGGGGACCCACCGGAACGCCAGCTGGATACTGTGGAACATCTTGTCGACCAGTGCGCCGCGCTCCATCACGTAGCCCATCAGGACAAACAGCGGGATGGAAATCAGGACGTCATTGGTCATTGCACCGTAGGTACGGTCGACCATCAGGTCGAAAACGCGATTGTCGATCCACGGCTCTGCCGGGTCGTAGAACGCATAGAACCCGAAGAACATGCCAAGGCCCATCAGCGTGAAAGCCGTGGGAAAACCCATGACGATCACAACCACGATCAGCAGCAGCATCGTCAGTCCGATCAGCGGATCGCTCACGTCTGCAGATCTCCCCCCATGCCGCGCTGGCGCGCTTCTTCGTCGATCTTCTGCGCGCGCTCGATCGCGGCCTTGCGCGTTGCCTCGTCGACATGCTCGCTGAGCGCAAGCTGCTCCTCGACCACGTCGATCTCCGACACGTCCTTGGCCCGCGCCGGCCATGCGCCGGTCTTGAGGCAGACGACGCAGCGGACGATTTCGCCGATGCCCTGGAGCATCACAAGCGCGCCGGCGATGGGAATGACGGTCTTGAAGAAGTAGATCGGCGGCCCTTCCGCCGTGACGTTCGAACGCTCCCCGATCCGCCACGACAGCGCGGCGTAGTCATAGCCGGCGTAGAGCAGCGCCATGATCCCCGGCAGGAAGAACACGATGTACAGCGCAAGGTCCAGCGTGGCCTGGGTTCGCGGCCGCATCGAGCTGTAGAGAAAGTCGCCCCGCACGTGGGCGTTCTGCGCCAGCGCATATCCGCCGGCGAGCATGAACAGCGTGCCATAGAGCATGCTGCTGGCGTCGAATATCCAGGCAGTGGGCTGGTTCAGGATGTAGCGCTTGAACACCTCGGCGCAGATCAACAGCATCAGCCCGACGATCAGCCACGCCGACGCCTTCCCGACCCAGGTGCTGATCGCATCGACGGCGTGCAGGAATCGCTGAACGGTCATGGGCTAGCCGGCCGGAGTGTCGTTTGGGAGCATGGCACCATACGGCGGTGACCCACCGATGGTGCCATGCGAATGCCAGCTTGTCAGAGCTTTTTTGCCGCCCCCTCTGCGCCGAAGTAGTGGTCGAAGGCCAGACGGCGGTTGGCGAGTGTGTCCTGTTCCCACTGAGTCGTCCGCTGGGCGAAGGCGATCTGCGATTGGATCACCTCCTTGAACAGCGGATTCTCCGCCGACTTCTTCTTCGCCACCTCATCGTAGATTTCCAGTTGCTTTTTCAGGATGGCGTCCGGCGTCTTGTAGAACTTGACCTTGTCCTCCGTCTGCATCCCGAGATAGTCCTTCGAGTAGCGATCGATCGCCTTCCAGGCCATGTCCTGCGATGCAGCCTCTACGCCGTTGGAGATGATGGCCTTCATCTGATCGGGCAGGCCGTCATACTTCCCTTTGTTGAACAGAATCTCGAACTGCTCGGCGTTCTGGTGGAAGCTCTGCAGCATGCAGACCTTGGAAACATCCGGGAAGCCAAGCACGCGATCGGACGAGGCGTTGTTGAACTCGGCTGCGTCGAGCAGCCCGCGATCCAACGCCGCGACGATCTCGCCGCCCGGCAGGGCATTGACCGCGGCGCCCAGGCCGGTGAACACGTCGATCGAGATGCCCACGGTGCGGAACTTCAGGCCTTGGAAATCCTCGACCTTCGCCATCGGCTTCTTGAACCAGCCGAGTGGTTGCGTCGGCATCGGCCCATAGGGGAATGAAACGACCTTCGCACCGATCGAGTCATAGACCTTCTGCAGAAGCTCCTTGCCGCCGCCGTACTTGTGCCAGGACAGCAGCATGTTGGCGTCCATGGCGAAGCCCGGGCCGGAGCCCCACAGCGCAAGCGCGTTCTGTTTCCCGTAGTGATAGGCGAGCACGCCATGGCCGCCGTCGAGCGTTCCTTGCGACACCGCATCGAGCAGGCCGAATGCCGGGACCACCGCGCCCGCCGCCAGCACCTCGATCTTGAGGTCGCCACCCGTCATGTCGGTGATCTTCTTCGCGAAGTCGAGTGCGTATTCGTGGAAGATATCCTTCGAAGGCCAAGTGCTCTGCCAGCGCAGATTGATCGGCCCTTGTGCCTTGACGACGCGTGGTGCGGCGACGACCGCAGCCGCAGCACCAACGGCGGCGATGCTACCGCTCCTCAAGAAGGTGCGCCGTGATTTGGGTTGTTTGCTACCCGTCATGACTTTCCTCCGCATGTATTTGAGTTGTTGCCCGTCTTAGGCGGGTTCATTTGTTGTTATTTTCTGGGATTAATACACAAAATGTCCAATGGGGAAACCGCAAACGGCCTCTATTCGACCTTTGGCGGAGTGACGAGTCCGACCAATATTACAATTGGTATTCCTAACTCGGCAAATGCGGTCTCGGAGGGGTCACCCGCCGAGGAATTCGCCGACCGGATGCAGCGGCTCGATCTTGTCGCAGGCAATCTTCGCCACGACCAGCAGCGGCACGGCCAGCAGCAGCCCGACGATGCCCCACATCCAGCCCCAGATCAGCAGCGCGGCCACCACCGCAACGGGATTGAGGGTCAGGCGCCGCGCCAGGATCATCGGGGTTATCACGTTGCCTTCGAGCGCGGCGATCACGATGAAACTCCCTGGCGGAATCAGCGCCCTGCCGAGATCGTCAAAACTCAACAGCGCCACCACCGCGATCACGATGGCCGAAACCGTATGCCCGAGGAAAGGGACATAGTTGAGGATGCCCGCCATCACGCCCCAGAGCAGCGGGTTGGGCATGCCGACGGCGAACATCGCGCCGGCGACAATGGCGCCGAACGCCACGTTGATGGCGCTCACCGTCAACAGATAGTGCGACATGTCGCTCTGCAGCTGGTGCGCGATCTCGACCGCCTGCTTCTTGGTGCGGAAATCGGGCAGCGCCGCGACCAGCTGGCGCAGGAACTTATCGCCCATCGCCAGCATGAAATATAGCAGCACCAGCGTCGTGCCGCCACCGATCGCGAAGCGCGACGTCTCGTTGAACAGCAGCTCGCGCAACGTGGTGGTGCGCGGCATGACGACCACCTGCGTTGCGGTGTCAGGGGCCGTACTGCCGAGATTGGTCAGCGCTTCCTCTGCTTCCTTGAGCTGCTTGGCGGGAACCTGCACGAAATCCAGGCGGTCGGCCAACTGATCGATGACATAAGGCAGCCGGCGCAGCCAGTCAGCTGCCGGTTGAGCGAGGGTCAGGATGCCGACCCCGACGATCAACAGCACCAGGAACACGACCAGCGCGGCTCCCGCCGGCGCCGGTATCTTGACGCGCGCGAGCGCGAGCACCAACGGAGTCAGCACCAGGTTGAACATGCACGCCAGCACGAGCGGGATCGCCACCGTGCTGGAGAAATACAAGGTATAGAGCACAAGCCCACACGCGATGATGCCGAGAAAGACGGTCTGGACATTGATGGTGCGGCCGAGCTGCTCCACCACCTCTTCGGCTTCGGGTGCGCTGTTCTCAGGCGCCGCGGTCGGCTCGGCGATCTTGGTTGCCTTGTTCACTTGTGCGGCATGGGTTCCATTCGACATCGACGCGCGCGCCCATAGAATCCGGCGGCCTTGCCGGTCGAACGATCAACGCCCGGCCACCGGCTTGGTTCCCCGCCCTTGATTTAGGTTGATAGTCGGACGGATAGTGCGGCCAGCCGGGAGGGATCGCGTCGTCGTCGTCATGGGAAAGCACCTGCTGATCGTGGCTCACGTGCCGTCGCCCAACACGCTGCGCCTGCGCGACGCGGTGCTGGCCGGCGCCACCAGGCCGGAGATCGCCGAGGTCGAGGTGCGCGCGCTGACGCCGTTCGAGGCGAACGCCGACTCCGTGCTGTGGTCGGATGCCGTTGTCCTCGGCACGACCGAGAATCTTGGCTACATGAGCGGCGCGCTGAAGGATTTCTTCGACCGCACCTATTACGCCTGCCTCGATCGGACGGAAGGCAAGCCCTATGCGCTCTACATCCGCGGCCGCCATGACGGGACGGGAACCCGGCGCGGGGTCGAGACGATCGTGACCGGGCTGCGCTGGCGGGCGGTGCAGTCGCCCCTGATCCTGCGCGGCGACTGGCAGGAGGGCTTCGTCGCGCAATGCGAGGAACTGGGCGCCTTGATGGCGGCCAGCCTGGATGCGGGCATCATCTAGCCGCATCGGCTTGCAATTCACCGGGGAATCCGCGAATCTTCGGACGCGGGGGAGCGAGGCGCTGGGCGGCGCCTCTGGAGGGGTATCATGCAGGCTGTATCGCCGCGCCCGCTGCTCAAGATGTCGGGCATCGATGATCCGTGGCGCACATGACTGCGACCCTGCATGAGCCAGCCGGGGTCCGGCGCTCGTTCATTGCGCGATGCTTGCGCTGGATTGGCCTTGGCCTCGCCTGGCTGATTGTCTTTGCGCTCGTTGCATGGGCGATCGCGGCGCTTTCCATCGACATGCCGGTGGCGGCGCTGCGGCTGCCGGTCGCGATTATCTTCGGGGCCGCGATACTTGCGGCCATCATTTTCGTACGTGGCGTGGGTCGCAAGCTTCTGGCCTGCCTGATCGGATTCGTCGCGGTGCTCGCCTGGTGGCTGACCATAGCGCCGTCGAACGACCGCGCTTGGCAGGGCGACGTCACGCAGACGCCCTGGGCCGAGATCGATGGCGATCGCGTCACCATCCACAACGTGCGCAACTTCGATTACCGTGCGGAATTCGACTACACCCCGCGCTGGGAGGATCGCACCTACGACCTGTCGCAGATCCGTGGTGCGGACATTTTCCTCACCTATTGGGGCTCGCCCTGGATCGCCCATCCGATCGTCAGCTTCCAATTCGGCGAGGGCGACCACATCGCCTTCTCGATCGAGACGCGGAAGGAGGTGGGCGAGGAATACTCCGCCTTCAAAGGTTTCTTCCGGCAATACGAGCTGATCTACATCATCGCCGACGAGCGCGACGTGATCCGCCTGCGCACCAACTACCGTACCGGGGAGGAGGTCTACCTCTACCACACCGTGGCGACACCCGAGGCGGCGCGCAGCATCTTCCTCGACTACCTGCGCAGCGCGACCGAGATGCACGAGCAGCCTGTCTGGTACAACGCCCTCACCAGCAACTGCACCACCAACATCCGCATCCACACCAAGGTGGCGGCCGGCGACGGGTTCGCGCCGTGGGACTGGCGCCTTCTGCTCAACGGCAAGAGCGATGAGTTCGGCTATGAATACGGACGCTTCGCGAGCGACGGCCTGTCGTTCGAAGCCTTGAAACAGCAGGCGCACATCAACGATGCGGCGCGGGTGGCCGACCAGGCCGCGGATTTCTCGGCCCGCGTCCGCCAGGGCCGTGTCGGATTCGCGTCTGCTGCGGTGCAATAAAATTTCGCGAATTGACTCCAATTGGCAATCGAATTAGCGTTTCCGTCGAAACTGGTATGACAGGTATACCAGCCTACGACGGTGCTGACCCTATGACCGTTATCCGCCGCCGCAAGCTGTACGAGGACATCGCGCAGCACCTGGAGCAGCGCATCCGGGACCAGGACGTCGCGCCCGGCGACCAGCTGCCTTCCGAGCGCGACCTGATGCGCGAGTTCGGTGTCGGCCGCCCTGCGGTGCGCGAGGCGCTGTTCCATTTGCAGAAAATGGGCTTGGTGGAACTGCGCTCCGGCGGGCGCGCGCGCGCCACGCGGCCGACGCCCAAGGTGGTGGTGGATTCGCTCGCCGGCGCGGCGCGCTACCTGCTGGCGGAGTCGGACGGTGTGCGGCATTTCCAGGAGGCGCGCTCGTTCTTCGAGATGGGCCTTGCGCGCTACGCCGCTGAGCACGCGACCGAAGAGGACCTGAGCGACCTGCGCGACGCGCTGGAGGCCAACCGCCAATCGCTCGGCGACCTCGCCAAGTTCGAGAAGACCGACGTCGAGTTCCACCACATGCTCGCCGTCATTCCGCGCAATCCGATCTTCGAGGCGATCCACGCCGCCATCGCCGAATGGCTGGTGGAGCAGCGCCACGTCACGCTGACCTATCCCGGCGCCAACGAGGTCGCCTACGAGTTCCACCGGCAGATCTACGAGGCGATCGCGTCGCGCGATCCGGATGCTGCCGAGCGCGTGATCCGTGCACATCTCGATCAGGTCGCCGCGCTTTACTGGCGGGTGAAGGGAGGCGGGGAATGAGCGGCTTCGTCATCATGGTGGATTTCCGGCTGAAGCCCGGCGCCAAAGCCTCGTTCCGCCGCCTGATCGACGACAACGCCCGCGCCTCCTGCCGCGACGAGCCCGGCTGCCGCCGCTTCGACGTGATGGAATCGCCGGGCGAGACCGACCGCGTCGTGCTGTACGAGATCTACGACGACCGCGCGGCGTTCGGCGCGCATCTCAAGACCGGGCATTTCGCGAGCTTCAACGAGGCGAGCGCGGCGCTGGTGGCGGATAAGAAGGTCACGGAACTGGATTTGGTTTGCGAAGGGTCGGCGGCCTGAAGCTCGCCATTCTTCGATAAGAAAACACGAGGGAGGAAACTGATGGCTGCTGCGGGTCTGAAGGCGATGGCGCGTACCAAGACGGTGAAGCTGGGGCACTTCATCGTGGAGTTCGCCACGCCCGGCATCGGCCACATCATGAGGAACGCCGGCTGCGAGTTCGTGCTGTTCGACCTCGAGCATTCCGGCTTCGGCTTCGAGACGGTGAAAAGCGCCATCCGCTATTTTGAGGCCGCGGGCATCGCGCCGATCGTGCGCGTGCCGTCGAAGGAGTATCACCACATCGCCCGCGCCTGCGACATGGGCGCCGAAGGCATCATGCTGCCGATGGTCGGCAGCGCAAAGGAAGCGCGCGACATCCTCGATTGCATGAAGTATCACCCGGAAGGCAAGCGCGGCGTCGCGCTCGGCGTGGCGCATGACGCCTACACGTCCGGCCCGGTGCCGAAAAAGCTTGCCGCGGCGAACCAGAAGACGACTCTGTTCTGCCAGATCGAGACCGCCGAAGGCGTGAAGAACGCCAACGCCATCGCAGCGGTCGACGGCGTCGATTGCTTGTGGGTCGGGCATTTCGACCTGTCGGTCTCGCTCGGTATCCCCGGCGAGTTCACCAATCCGAAATTCATCAAGGCGATCGACACGGTGGTCGCGGCTTGCCGCAAGCACAAGAAGGCGCTTGGGCGGTTGGTGCCGAACGTCGAGACCGGCATCGATTTCTACAAGTGGGGCTTCGATTTCATCTGCTATTCCGGCGACGTCTGGGTGCTGCAGAATGCGCTGACCGAGGCGGTCGCGCTGCTCCGCGCCGGCTGCAAGAAGCGGTGACACGCCATGGCTGACACGTTCCGCGTCGCACTTTCGGGGGATTTCAAGAAGGCGGACGGTTCGCCGACCTTCCCGGATTTCGACGTGGAGCCATTGCGCAAGGCGCCGGGAGTCCAGGTCGAATACATCGACGCCTCCAATCCGGTGCGTGCGGACCTGATGGCTGATTTCGACGCTCTGATCCTGCTGATGCCGCGCTTCGCGCGTGAGAGCATCCATCCCAACGGCCGGCTGTCGGTGGTGGCCCGCTTCGGCGTCGGCTACGACAACGTCGACGTGCCGGCCTGCACTGAGGCCGGCATCCCGCTGGTCATCACGCCCGACGGCGTGCGCCGGCCGGTCGCGGTCTCGATCATCACGCTGATGCTGGCGCTGACCGGCAAGCTGCTGATCAAGGATAAGCTGACCCGTGGCGGGCCTGAGACCTTCAACAAGCGGGTCGATCACATGGGTGTCGGCCTGGTCGGCCGCACCCTGGGCTCGGTCGGCATCGGCAATATCGGCGCCGAGCTGTTCCGCATGGCCAAGCCGTACGACATGAAGTTCATCGCGCACGACCCGTTCGCGGACAAGGCGGTGGCGGCGGAGTTGGGCATCGAACTGGTCAGCCTGGAGGACGTGTTCCGTCGCGCCGACGTGCTGTGCGTCAACTGCCCGCTGTCGCCGGAGACGAGGCACCTGGTGAATGCCGAGCGGCTCGCTCTGATGAAGCCGACGTCGTACCTCATCAACACCGCGCGCGGGCCGATCGTCGACCAGAAGGCGCTGACCAAGGTGCTGACCGAGCGGCGCATCGCCGGCGCCGGCCTCGACGTGCTGGAATCCGAGCCGCCGGATCCGAACGATCCGATCCTCAAACTCGACAATGTGATCCTGGCGCCGCACGCCTTGTGCTGGACTGACCAGTGCTTCGCCGGCAACGGCGCGGCCGACGTGAAAGCCGTGCTCGACATCCAGCATGGGCGGGTGCCGCGCGGCGTCGTCAACCGCGCCGTCCTGGATCAACCGCGCTTCAAGGCGCGGCTCGACGCGTATCGCAGCCGCTTCGGCGGCTGAAAGAAGAATCCCGAGCCGGCCGCTGGCGGCCGACGAGGGCATAACAAGGCGACCGCCGCCGCGCGATCGCCGTAAACGGGAGAGAGACCATGAGGCTGATCAAGACAGTGGCGTGGGTGGGCGCCGTCGCCGGGTTGGCGATGTCGTGGGCGTCCGCCGCAACGGCCCAAAGCGCGGCGGAAACCGCCGTGAAAGAGGCGCAGAAATACAAGGGTCAGACCATCACCATCGTCTGGGAAGCGGGCCTGCAGGCTTTGGATCCGCTCAACTTCTCCGGACCTAAGTGGGAGGAGCTGACGGGTATCAAGGTGAAGGTGGTCGAAGTCGCCACCGAGGAGATGTTCACCAAGATCATGCAGGACTACCGATCGGGCGCTGGGGCGTATGACGCCCTCAACGTGATCCCGGCGTGGATGCCCGATCTTGCCGGGGCCGGCGCGCTCGAGCCGCTCGACTCCTATGTCGACAAGTACGGCTATCGGGACGAGCTGCAGAAGATCGCGCCGACCTATCGCGACAACCAGATGAAGGTCGGCGATAAGATCTACGGCTTCCCGGACGACGGCGACGTGTTCGTGATGTACTACCGCAAGGACATCTTCGGCGACTCGAAGATTCAGGCGGAGTTCAAGGCCAAGGCCGGCCGCGACCTGACCGTGCCGAAGACCTGGAAGGAGTTCGACGAGGTCGGCCAGTTCCTGACCGACAAGCTGGCGCCGCAGACCTACGGCGCGGCCTTCTTCCGCCAGCCGCCCTACACCATGTTCATGTTCGAGGAGCGCTTCCGCAACGAGGGCGGCAAGTTCTTCGACGCCGACAGCATGAAGGCGACGATCAACAGCGACGTCGGCGTCAAGGTCTTCACCGACATGCGCAACGAGAACAAGTTCATGCCACCGGGAGTGGAGCAGTTCGGCTTCGTCGAGAACCTGGCCGCGTTCCTCCAGGGCACCTCGGCAATGACGATCTCGTGGCCGCCCTACGGCCGCTGGGCCGCCGGCTACGGCACCGACCAGGAAGTGCTGAGCTGGGTGCCGAAATCGACCATCGCCGGCAAGGTCGGCTATGCCCTGCCGCCGGGAGGCCATCCGGAGCTGGCGGCCGGCTTCGCCCTCTCCGTCGCCTCGACCAGCAAGAACAAGGACGCCGCCTACCTGTTCATCCAGTGGCTGAACAGCGAGGACATCAGCATGCAGCGCGTGCAGTTGCCCTATGCCCTGCGCGATCCGTTCCGGGACTCGCACTTCACCAGCGCGGAGTATCAGGCGAAGTGGCCGGATGCGAAGGAGTATCTGGCGGCGCTGGGCGAAGGGGCCAAGACCGGCCTGCTCGACTTGTCCCTGCTGCAGACCGACAAGTATGAGGAGGTGCTGCGTCAGGCCATCAGCAAGCTGTGGGCCGGCGACGACCCGAAGGCCATCCTCGACACCGCGGCCGGCGAGTGGGACGCGATCACCGAGAAGATCGGAGTCGACAAGCAGAAGGCCGTGTATCAGGGTTGGGCATCGAAGTCCGGCGCCTATCCGCAATAGGCCAGGGACCATCGCCTAACATCTCGCGCAACCGCCCCGCTTCGGCTTTGTCCGGAGCGGGGCGGCCGCAGGGATGACGGCGAACCACAGGGGCACGGCTTCAGGCATGAGCGAGAGCACGGCGTCAGCAATGGTCGGGGCGAGCGGCGTTGCCACGCCCGCCGGCGTCGCGCCCGACCGCTTCTTCAAATACTGGCTGATCGTCCCGGCCATCTTCCTGCTCCTGCTGGTCGGGCTGTTTCCGCTGATCTACTCGCTGGTGGTCAGCTTCCAGAACCTGACCATGCTGGAGATGGACTATTCCTTCGCCGGCCTGCAGAACTACAAGGCCTTGTTCAAGGACGCGCGGCTGTGGGAGTCGCTGCTCCACACCGTCATCATCACCGTCATCGCGCTGCCGATCGAACTGGTGGTCGGTCTCTTAATGGCGCAGCTGTTCCTGGAGCGCCTTCCGGGGCGGCAGATCTTCGTGTCGTTGCTGGTGCTTCCCACCATCATCTCCCCGATCGTCGCCGGCGCCACCTGGCGCCTGCTGTTCGACAACCGCTATGGCCCTATCAACCAGATCATCGGCTGGTTCGCCGGCGAGCCGACGCCGCTGCTGTGGACCATCAGCCCGTACCTGGTCTATCCGGCGATCCTGCTGTGCGAGATCTGGCAGTGGACGCCGTTCATGTTCCTGATCCTGCTCGCGGCCCTGTCCAACGTCGACAAGTCCCTGACCGAGGCGGCGGAGATCGACGGCGCCGGCTACTGGCGGACCTTTTTCAAGATCGTGCTGCCGTCGATCTGGCCGGTGATGGCGATCGCCATCCTGATCCGCGGCCTCGACCTGGCGCGCATCTTCGACATCATCTATGCGCTGACCGCCGGCGGCCCCGGCACCATGACCGAGACGGCGTCGATCTACGCCTATGTCCAGGGCTTCCAGCAGTTCGAGACCAGCTACACCGCCGCCATGGCGTTCCTCATCATCGCGCTGCTGACCGCGCTGGTGACCTGGGCCATCCGCCGCATGGGGCTGGCGAAGTGAGCGCGCAGATCCCCTTCCTGCGTCGTCCGGGCACTGTGCTGACCATGCGCTATGCCGCGGCGATCCTGCTCACCATCTTCTTCGTGTTCCCGGTCTATTGGCTGTTCATCATCTCGTTCAAGACGCCGGACGAGATCTTTGCCTTTCCGCCGGTCTGGTACCCGAAGAGCATCCAGTTCGCCAACTACCGCGTGCTGTTCAAGGACGGCGATGCCGAGACGGTGTGGAACAGCCTGGTGCTGGCCGGAGTCAGCACGGTGATCGCCATGGTGCTGGGCACCCTCTGCGCCTACAGCCTGGTGCGGTTCAAGACCGGGGGCGAGAATCTGGCGGTCTGGATCATCTCGCAGCGCATGATGCCGCCGATCGCGATCGTGTTCCCGATCTTCCTGCTCTACGTCTTCTTCGGCTGGGTCGATTCATTCCACGGCCTCATCATCCTCTACACCGCCTTCAGCCTGCCGTACGTGATTTGGATGATGCGCGGCTATATCGAGGACCTGCCGCTGGAGCTGGAAGAAAGCGCCCTGGTCGACGGCTGCACCCGCTGGGAGGTGCTGTGGAAGGTGGTGTTCCCGATGGTGCGCTCCGGCCTCTTCGCCACCGCGGTCTTCACCTTCGTGTTCGCCTGGAACGACTTCCTGTTCGCGCTGGTGCTGACGCGCACCGAGGTGGTGACCTACACGGTGCAGGTGACTCACTATTTCGGCGGCCAGTCGAACTTCTGGGCCAAGATCGCCGCTATGTCGGTGCTCGGCACCATTCCGGTGTTTTTCGCGGTCGCGACGCTGCAGCGCTATCTGGTTCGCGGCATCTCGATGGGCGCGGTCAAGGGGTAGGGGCGCATGGCGGATCTCAAGATCACCAATCTCCACAAGCACTATGGCGGCGTGCAGGCGGTGCGCGGCATCGACCTGGAGGTCGCATCCGGCGAGTTCACCGTGCTGGTCGGGCCTTCCGGCTGCGGCAAGTCCACCTTGCTGCGCACCATTGCAGGATTGGAGACGCCGGACGGCGGCACGCTCGAGATCGCCGGCAAGGTTGTAAACTATGTCCGCCCGCGCGACCGCGACATCGCCATGGTGTTCCAGAACTACGCGCTCTACCCCTACATGAACGTGTTCGAGAACATCGCCTTCGGCCTGCGCGCGCGCAAGACGCCGCAGGCGGAGGTGGAGACGCGCGTCAAGCGCGCCGCCGGCATGCTCGGGATCACGCAGCTGCTGGACCGACTGCCGCGCCAGCTGTCCGGCGGCCAGCGCCAGCGCGTCGCCATCGGCCGCGCCATCGTGCGCAACGCGCGCCTGTTCCTGTTCGACGAGCCTTTGAGCAACCTCGATGCCCAGCTGCGCGACGAGATGCGCAGCGAGATCAAGCGCCTGCACCAGGAGCTGGGCACCACCATGATCTACGTGACCCACGACCAGATCGAGGCGATGACCCTGGCCGACCGCATCGTGCTGCTGCGCGACGGCAGGATCGAACAGGCCGGCACGCCGCTAGACCTCTATGAGCGCCCCGCGACGCGCTTCGTCGCTGGCTTCCTCGGCTCGCCGCAGATGAATTTCATTCCGGCACAGCTCGCGCAATCCGGCAGCGGCTGGGCGGTCAAGGTCGGTGACGGCACCAG
>DATEOK010000190.1:0-5037 GCA_035274225.1 Dongiaceae bacterium | reverse complement strand
TACAAGGGCATGTTCCTGGCGGAGCAGCTCGACTCCTTCTATCCCGACCTGAAGGACGAGCGTTTCGAATCGAACTTCGCGATCTATCACCAGCGCTATTCGACCAACACCTTCCCGACCTGGAGCCTCGCGCAGCCCTTCCGCGTGATCGCGCATAACGGCGAGATCAACACCTTGCGCGGCAACGTCAACTGGATGCGCGCCCACGAGACCCGGCTCTATTCCGCGGTCTATGGCGAGCACATGGCGGAACTGAAGCCGGTGATCCAGCCGAGCGGTTCGGATTCGGCGGCGCTCGACAACGTGTTCGAGATCCTGACCACTTCGGACCGTCCGCTGCCGATGGTGAAGTGCCTGCTGATCCCCGATGTCTGGGACGGCCGCACCGCGATGCCGCAGCCGATCCGCGACATGTTCAGCTATTGCAACTCGGTGATGGAGCCCTGGGATGGGCCGGCCGCGATCTGCGGCTTCGCCGGCAACTGGGTGGTGGCGTTCACCGACCGCAACGGCCTGCGTCCGATGCGCTATTCGATCACCAATGACGGGCTGCTGGTGGCGGGTTCCGAGACCGGCATGGTGAAGCTGGCGGAGGACCGGATCAGCCGCAAGGGCCGCCTTGGCCCCGGCCAGATGATCGCGGTCGATCTCGGCGAAGGGCGTTTCTACGGTCACCGCGAGATCATGGATACGCTGGCCGACAACGCGGATTACGGCGACTGGGTCAAGCACATCACCGTCATCGACGACCTCCTGAAGAAGACGCGCGGCGAGCCGGCGCATTTCGAGAAGGACGTGCTGCGCCGCCGCCAGGTCGCGGCCGGCCTTTCCATGGAAGACCTCGAGTTGGTGCTCCAGCCGATGGTGGAGGATGCGAAGGAAGCCGTCGTCTCGATGGGCGACGACACGCCGCTCGCGATCCTCAGCGACCAGTATCGCGGCCTGCATCATTTCTTCCGGCAGAATTTCAGCCAGGTCACGAACCCGCCGATCGACAGCTTGCGCGAGCAGCGGGTGATGAGCCTGAAGACCCGCCTCGGCAACCTCGGCAACGTGATGGACGAGGACGAGGGCCAGTGCCGCCTGCTGCAGCTCGATTCGCCGGTGCTGCTGACGGCCGAGTTCCAAGCCATGCGCGCCTACATGGGGCAGAGCGCGGCGGAGATCGACTGCACCTTCGATCCCAAGGCCGATCATGCCTTGCGCGACGCCATCCAGACCATCCGCCGCCAGGCGGAGGATGCGGTGCGCGGCGGCGCGACCCACCTGACCTTGTCGGACGAGCGCGCCGGGCCGGACCGCGCCGCCATCCCGATGATCCTCGCCACCGGCGCGGTGCATGTGCACCTGCTGCGCCAGCAATTGCGCACCTTCACCTCGCTCAACGTGCGGTCGGGCGAGTGCCTGGACGTGCACCACTTCGCGGTGCTGGTGGGCGTCGGCGCAACCACGGTCAACGCCTATGTCGCGGAGGCCTCGATCGCCGACCGCCATGGCCGCGGGCTGTTCGGCAAGCTCATCCTCGACGACTGCCTGGACCGCTTCCGCTACGCCATCGACCAGGGACTGCTCAAGGTCATGAGCAAGATGGGCATCGCGGTGGTGTCGTCCTATCGCGGCGGCGCGAATTTCGAGGCGCTCGGCCTGTCGCGCACCCTGGTCGCGGAGTATTTCCCGAACATGCCCTCGCGCATCTCCGGCATCGGCATGGTCGGCATCCAGCGCCGCGTCAGCGCATTGCATGCGCGCGCCTGGAACCCGGATGCGATCGCATTGCCGATCGGCGGCTTCTACAAATACCGCAAGGGCGGCGAGACCCACGCTTGGCAGGCGGATGCGATCCACACCCTGCAATCGGCGGTGGCCAGCGAATCGTACCAGACCTTCAAGCGCTACAGCGAGATGATTGCCAAGGCGCCGCCGGTCGCGATCCGCGACCTGCTGGACTTCGTGCCGACGGGGAAAAGCATCTCGATCGACGAGGTCGAGAGCATCACCGAGCTGCGCAAGCGCTTCGTGACGCCCGGCATGTCGCTGGGCGCCCTGTCGCGCGAGGCGCACGGCACGCTCAACATCGCCATGAACCGGATCGGCGCCAAGTCGGACTCGGGTGAAGGCGGCGAGGACCCGGCGCGCTTCAAGCCGAAGTCCAACGGCGACAACGAGAACTCGGCGATCAAGCAGATCGCCTCCGGCCGCTTCGGCGTCACCGCCGAATATCTCGCCAACTGCCGCGAGATCGAGATCAAGGTCGCGCAGGGCGCGAAGCCCGGCGAGGGCGGCCAGCTGCCCGGCTTCAAGGTAACGGTCGAGCTGGCCAAGCTGCGCCATGCAACGCCCGGCGTCTCCCTCGTCTCGCCGCCGCCGCATCACGACATCTATTCGATCGAGGACCTGGCGCAGCTGATCTACGACCTGAAGCAGATCAACCCGACCGCCAAGGTGTGC
This sequence comes from Dongiaceae bacterium, assembly GCA_035274225.1. Taxonomy (GTDB): domain Bacteria; phylum Pseudomonadota; class Alphaproteobacteria; order Dongiales; family Dongiaceae; genus Dongia_A. Next base: position 2,589 of record DATEOK010000190.1, on the reverse strand, counting down.
GTGAAACTGGTGGCGCGCTCAGGCATCGGCACCATCGCGGCCGGCGTCGCCAAGGCCAAGGCGGACGTGATCCTGATCTCCGGCCATGTCGGGGGCACCGGCGCCTCGCCGCACACCTCGATCAAGTATGCCGGCATCCCGTGGGAAATGGGCCTCGCGGAAGCGCACCAGGTGCTGACGCTGAACCGCCTGCGCCATCGCGTGCGGCTGCGCACCGACGGCGGCATCAAGACCGGTCGCGACGTGGTCATCGCCGCGATCCTCGGCGCCGAGGAGTTCGGCATCGGCACGGCCTCGCTGGTCGCCATGGGCTGCATCATGGTGCGGCAGTGCCATTCCAACACCTGCCCGGTCGGCGTCTGCACCCAGGACCCGAGGCTGCGCGAGCGCTTCACCGGCACGCCGGAGAAGGTGGTCAACCTGTTCAGCTTCATCGCCGAAGAAGTGCGCGAAGTGCTGGCCTCGCTCGGCTATCGCACGCTCAACGAGGTGATCGGCCGCACCGAGCTGATCGAGCAGGTCAGCCGCGGCGCCGCCGACCTCGACGACCTCGATCTCAATCCGCTGCTCTCGCAAGCCGACCCGGGCGACCAGGCGCGCTATTGCACGCTGGAGGGCCGCAACGAAGTGCCCGACACGCTCGACGCCCGGATGGTGGAGGATTGCAAGCCGCTGTTCGAGGCCGGCGAGAAGATGCAGCTGCAGTACAACATCCGCAACACCTACCGCGCCATCGGCACGCGCCTCTCCGCGCACATCACCAAGCGGTTCGGCATGGCGGGGCTGAAGCCCAACCACCTGACCGTGCGCCTGCGCGGCTCGGCCGGCCAATCGCTCGGCGCATTCGCGGTGCAGGGCGTGAAGCTGGAAGTGTTCGGCGATGCCAACGACTATGTCGGCAAGGGCCTGAGCGGCGGCACCATCGTGGTGCGGCAGATGCCCTCGTCCAAGCTCACCAGCCAGGACAACACCATCATCGGCAACACCGTCCTCTACGGCGCGACCGCTGGCAAGCTGTTCGCGGCCGGCCAGGCAGGCGAGCGCTTCGCCGTGCGCAACTCCGGCGCCGACGTGGTGGTGGAAGGCTGCGGCTCCAACGGCTGCGAATACATGACCGGCGGCACCGCCGTGATCCTCGGCCGCGTCGGCGACAATTTCGGCGCCGGCATGTCGGGCGGCATGGCTTTCGTCTACGACGAAGCCGGCGACTTCCCGCTGTTCGTCAACGACGGCTCCGTGGTGCACCAGCGGCTCGAGTCAAATTACTGGGAGTCGCACTTGCGCTCGCTGATCGAGCAGCATGCGGAGGAGACGCAATCGCGCTTCGCCCGCCGCCTGCTCAACGACTGGATGCTGGAGCGCGGCAAGTTCTGGCAGGTCGCGCCGAAGGAGATGCTGGACAAGCTCGCGCACCCACTCAGCGACGCGCGCGCCGCGAAGCTGGCCGAGTAGCGGATGCCGGCCCCGGTCCTGATCATTCCCGGACTAGGCGGGTCGGGACCGGAGCATTGGCAGAGCCTATGGCAGGCGTGCCTGCCCGACGCGCACCGGGTCGAGCAGGCGGATTGGGACAAGCCCGATCGCGCCGGCTGGATCGCACAGCTCGATGCCGCCGTGGCGCATTCGAAAGAGCCACCTGTCCTGGTGGCGCACAGCCTATCCTGCGCGCTCGTCGCCTGTTGGGCCGCTGCGCACAAGCGTCCGGTCCATGGCGCGCTACTGGCTGCGCCGGCCGATGTCGACTCGGATACGCATACGCCGCCCGAAGCGCATGTGTTCCGCCCCGTGCCGATGCAGCGCCTGCCGTTCCCCACCATCGTCGCTGCCAGCCGCGACGATCCCTACGTCGCGTTGCAACGCGCGCTGGACATGGCGAAGGCCTGGGGCGCCGAGCTGGTCGATATCGGCGACGCCGGCCACATCAACACCAGCGCCGGCTATGGCGAATGGCCGGAAGGCGAGCAGCTGCTGCAATGCCTTCAGGCCGGAAAGTCCGCATACCACTTCGCGTGACGGCCCTCGTGGTTCGCCATGCCGGGCTTGGTCAGGCAGCCGCGTGGCTTGATGAAAGACTCGATCTTCCGCACTGGCTTCTCGTGCCACTGGATGTTGAAGGCGGCGAGCTTGGGGAAGAATTGCAGGTGCGCGTACGTTAGGTGGTCGTGGATCCACCACGCCATGCCGCGCCAGTCCGCGCCCTTGGCGTAGCGGTCGGCGAACCACGGCACCACCACCGTCGCGCCGGCGCCCATGCAGCCCTCGGCATCGCGCAGGTCCCAGACGTGATAGGCGGTATTCACCTTGACGCTGCCGCATTCGCGCCGGCGGTGGCCGAACTCGGTGACGCGGCGCGAGCGGAAGCCGGAGCGGATGCCGAGGCGGCCGAACGCCGCCTGCAATGGCTCGAGCAATGTCTCGCACAGCTGTCGGCCGGCGGCGATGGCGAGATCGGGATCGTCCGGCAGGTTGGGGACGCCGTGGAAGCCGGCGATCTCCGAATAGAGGAAATCGCGCATGAAGAAGTTCTGCGACAGCCGGATGCGGCTGAAGTCTTCGAGCGCTGCCATGGAGCGGGGCTTGCGCATGGTT
>DATEOK010000189.1:0-9328 GCA_035274225.1 Dongiaceae bacterium | reverse complement strand
GTCGCCCAGCAGCTTGCGCGCCAAGTTGTCGGCTTCGCCGCCGGGCACCGAGATCTCGAAGCCGTCCTCGCCGGTATAGCCGGAGCGCGTGACGAAACACTGCATGCCGCCGACATTGAGCGGCCGGCCGGTCATGAACTTCATCGACGCGCTGTCGGGGGCGATCTTCTGCATCACCGCGCTCGCGCGCGGACCCTGCAGCGCCAGCAGCGCGCGGTCGAACATCGGCTCGACCTCGCAGCGGTTGTTGAGATTGGCCTGCAGGTGCGACAAGTCCTGATCCTTGCAGGAGGCGTTGACCACCATGATCAGGTGATCCTTGTCGTCGCCCTTGCCGGCACGCGTCACCATCAGGTCGTCGAGGATGCCGCCGGCGTTGTTGGTGAAAAAGGAATAACGTTGCTGACCTGGTGCGAGGCTCTGGAAATCGGCGGGACACAACCGCTCCAGCGCGCTCGCGACCTGCTGGAAGCTCTCGCCGCGCAAGTGGATCTGGCCCATGTGCGAGACGTCGAACAGGCCGGCGCCGCTGCGGGTGTGCTGGTGCTCGGTCAGGATCCCCATGGGATATTGCACCGGCATCTCGTAGCCGGCGAACGGCACTATCTTGCCGCCCAGCTCGACATGCAGATCATAGAGGGGAGTTCGCTTCAGGTTCTCGGTGCTCTCGCTCGCGCTCACAGACAGCCTCCAGGTCGGGACCACGGACATTCCCGCGATCTCACAACCCCCCTCTGTCTTTAGAACCTGAGAGATTTACCGACTTCCGCGGCACGAAGCGCCGCGGGAATTGGCTCTACTCCTTCGGTGGGAACCTGCCCAGGTGTGGGGCGGCCCGCTTTCCAGAGTTTTTAACCGATGCGGTCCTTTTGCCTGAGAGTTTCCGGGGGCGGTTGCTCCTTCGGCGCCGGCCGGCGGTCACTCTGGCCGCCAGACGATCTCTCCCGCGATCGGTCGAAACCGCGCGGAGCATCGCTCCCCGCAAGCTTGCCGTCAAGCGGCGAAATATCACGGAAATGCGACCGAAATTGCGCGGAGACAATGCCCCGCGAAGCGCCGAACCAACCGGCGAAATGGTGCCATCTGAGTCGTGGCGACATGCGCCAGATGAACTACAAGGCTGAGTTCGATGCCTTCAGGATTGCGCCGGCCAGGAAGTTGTAGTCGCCATCGAAATGGTGGCCGCCCTTGGTCTTGATGATGGTGAACCTGGCGGCATCCAAAGTCGGGCACAGGCTGTCGGCGGCTTCCTCCTCGCCGTAGAAGCACATGCGGTTGGCGGCGGCGATCTTGTCGGCTTCGGGCTTGATCGGCAGGCCGTCGTGCTTGCCGGAGAACAGCCAGTCCGAGACGTGGACCACGAGCGTGGCGTCGTGGCCGACGGCGAGCATGGCGACGGTGGCGATGCGGCTCTGCTGGTCGGCCGGCAGGTTGTTGACCATGAATGGCAGCGCATCGGCGCCGAGGGAATAGCCGATCAGCATGATGCTGGACGGCTGCCAGGCATCCTCGTACCAGCGCAGGATGCGATCCAGGTCGCGCGCGGATTGCTCCGGCGTTTTCTCCGACCAGAAATACTGCAGCGAGTTGAGACCGACGACATTGACACCGCTCTTGTTCATGGCACCGCCGATGTCGCGGTCGATGCTGGCCCAACCGCCGTCGCCGGTGACGATGACGGCGAGCGGCTTGCCCTTCGGGTCAGCAAGCCCGTTCTCCACCAGCGGCAGGTCGGCGAGGGAATCCGGCTTGGGATTGACCGCGTCCTCGGCGGTCTTGCGATGAAGGATGTGCTGGAAGGAATCCTTGAACTGCGGCATCCAGTTCTTCTCGACCGAGAAACCATGGCCGACATTGGGCAGCGACACCAGGCTGGCATTGGCGATGCCGCCGACAAAGGTTTTGGTGGTCGCGGCGCTGCATACTTCGTCGATCTCGCCCTGGATCGCGACCCAAGGCGATGGCGTCGACGCCGCCTTGTCGTAGACGTGCGTGTTCTTGTGCTTCGGATCCTCGGTGTGGGTGAGGCCCGCACCCTTGCAGAGCGGCTTGGGCGACAACAGGTCGGGGCAGAAACCGAGGGAGATCGCGCCGGCGAAGGTGCTGGGCGGGCCTTGCACCAGCGCTCCATAAGCTAGGGTCGCGCCGGAGGAGTAGCCGACCAACACCGGCTCGACATAGTGGTCGTAGCCGTATTTCGCTTCGAGCGCTTGGCTGAGGCCCTGCAGATCGCCGGCGCTGTAGGTGCAGTCGTTGTTGGCGGTCGCGGTCTGCCTCAGGTAATGCGTGATGTCGATGCCAGCGACCAGCGTATCCATATCGGCCAGCGATTTCGCCATCTGGACCACGCCCTGGTTCCAGCCGCCATCGCCGGAGACAAACAGCACGACGTTCGCCGGCTTCGCGCTCTGCCGGTAGATGTGCACCTGACCGAACGAACCGGAGGTGACGATCTCGTCGTTGCCGCCCGCCAACGCGGGCGTGGCGCAGCCCAGCAGCAGAAGCGCGATGAATGATAGCGGGCGGCAGTTCATGACTGTTCCTTTCTGCTTCGCGCGAGCGCCTCGACCAACTCCGTCAGGCGCTTGATCTCCTGTTCGCGCATCAGGTCCATCTTCTGGTGCAGCAACTCGATCTCCAGCTCGGCCTTGAGATTGACGTCGTAGTCCTGCTCAGCCTTCCTGCGGTCGATAGCGGCCTGCCGGTTCTGCGCCATCATGATGATCGGCGCCGCATAGGCCGCCTGGAACGACAGCGCGAGATTGAGCAGGATGAATGGATAGGGGTCCCAGGCCTTTCCGCTGTAGGCGTTGGCCGCGATCCACAGGCACAGCACGAGGCTCTGCGCGACGATGAAGGTCCACGATCCCATGACCGCCGCCACCAGATCGGCGATCCGCTCGCCCAGCGTCAGCCCCCTCAGCGGTATGATCGATCGTGCCGGCTTGCGGTGCCGCAGACGCTTCAAGGTTTCCTGTTCCGGAAAGAGCTCGGTGCTCATGCTTGCGCTCTCCTGGTTTGCCGGCGATCAGCCGCGTGATGGCGAGCAGGATGATAGGCACCGACAGGCCGGGCGGCGAGGCCAGGTAGCGCGGCCGCCAGTCCGGATCGAACTTGGCCTTGTACTGGTAGAGGCCTTCGAAGTTGTAGAACTCCTCGCCCAGGTCGAAGATGGCGGTGCCGATCTTGTGCCACAGCGGCGCGAGCGGATGACGCTCCAGGCCGGAGAGCGGCGCGGTACCCAGGTTGAACCAGCGATAGCCCTCAGCCCGGCTCCACAGCATGAGCTCCGCGAACAGCAGGTCCATCACGCCGCGCGGCGCCGCCGGGTCATAGCGCATCAGGTCGATCGACACTTCGTCCCTGCCATCGATCTCCCACAGGTTGGCGAACGCCATGACGGTCCCATCGGATGATGTGGCGACCGCGATCCGGGTGCGCGCGACATAGGCCTCGTCGAAATAGCCGAGGGAGAAGCCCTTCTCGTGCGCCTTCTTCTGGGCAAGCCAGAGGTCGGAGATCTGCCGCAGGCGCGGCAAAACGGCGGCGACCTCGGCCGGGTCGAGCACTCTGACGCTGTATCCCAGCTTCACCAGCTTGGTGCGACCATGACGCAGGTTCTCGCGCCGCTTGCCCTCGAGCGTGAAGTCGGCAAGCGGCACCCGCGCCTCCTGCCCCAGCTTCAGCAGCACCAGGCCGAGATCGAGATAGAGCGGCAGGTGATGCTCCGCCACCTGGTAGAGGACGACCTTCGCGCCGTAGCGGTCGGCCTCCTCGCGGAAGCGCCACAGCAGGCCCTCGAAGGACCGCTCCCGCCCGACCGGATCGCCCATCACGATCCAATAGTGCCGGGTTGCGACATAGGAGAGGAAAGCCTGGCGGTCGTCGGACCAGAACAGCGCCTTGTCGCCGAGCAGCGCCAGGAAACCCTGGGTCTGGCCTGAATGCCGGATCACCGGCAACGCCTGGTCCAGTTCCGCCGGCGCGCTGGTTGACAGCGCTTCCGGCCGGCGCACGCCGAGCAGGTGGTAGACCAGCATCGCGACGACCGGGACGGCGATCCCCACCAGCGACCGCAGGAAGCGCGAGGTGTCGTTCTTGTACGAGAACTGCCACCACAGCTGGTGGGAATACTCGATGTGCTTATACGAGAAGAAGCCGAGCCAGGTGGTGCCGGCGATCACGATCGCGATCATGATCAGCCAGGACGGGCTGAGCGGCTCCTGCAGCAGCGAGGACTTGCGATAGAAGTGCCGGCGCGAGGCGAAGATCGCGGCGAACATCCCGGCGAGGACCAGCGCCTCCCGCCAGTCCAGCCCCTTGAGCAGCGAGGCGACGATGCCGATCGCCAGCAAAGTGAGCGCGCCGTACCAGGCCGCATCGATCCGCTGCAGCACCGCGCGGGCGAGGAACAGCAGCAGCACGCCGACCAGCGATCCGGTGAGGTGGGAGAACTCGACCAGGGGCAGCGGGATCACACTGCGCAGCCAGTGCATGTTGTGCGACAGGGTCGGCGTCGCGCCGGAGACCAGCAGCATGCCGCCGGTCAAGAACAGCAGCAGCGAGAAGACCTGCGGCACCGTCGCAGGCACCAGGCGCGAGGCGACGCGGCCAACCTTGGCGAAGCGCGCGCGCGCGGCGTAGAGGTCGTGCGCGATCAGCAGCACGCCGGCACTCGCCAGCGGAATGAAGTAGTAGACGACGCGGTAGAGCACGAGGCCGGCGACGATGGTCGGATGCGAGGCGCCGAACATCGGCGCGGTCAGCCACAGGAATGCGCCCTCGAACACGCCGAGGCCGCCCGGCACCTGCGAGACCACGCTCAGCAGCAGCGCGATGGCATAGGCGGCGAGAAAGGCAGTGAAGGCGAGGCCGGGCACGTCCTTGAGGAACACCCACAGCACCAGCGAGGCCAGGACGAGATCGAGGGTCGAGACGATGGTCTGGCCGAGCGCCAATGTAGGCGACGGCAGCCGGAGCTCCATACCCTTGACCCGAAGCGGCTTGCGCCAGCCGAGGACCGCGGCCCAGTAGGCGAGCAAAGCGGCCAGGCTGCCGCCCAGCATCAGGTCGTAGACGCCGAGATGGCCAAGGACGTTCCGCTCCATGGTGGGCGCCAGCAGGATGGCGCCCGATCCGAGCGTCACAACACCGACCAGGAACGTCAGCGCCAGGAACAGCGAGATCTTTGCGATGTCACGGCCCGGCACGCCGGCATCGCTGTAGAAGCGGTAGCGCACCGATCCGCCGGAGGCCCAGGCGTGGCCGGTGTTGTTGCTGATGCCGTAGCCGATGAAGGACGTGAGCAGGATACGCCGGAGCGGCACGCGGTGGCCGGTGAAGCGCAAGGCCAGCAGATCATAGCCCGCCAGGATGGCGTAGTTGATGGCGGTCAGGAGGATCGCCACCGCGACCAGATGCCAGGGCACGCTGCGCCAGCTGTGCGCAATATCGGCAAATTCGTGATCCTTCAGCTCATGCTGGACCACCACCAGCGCCAGCGCGAACAGCAGCGCCGGCGACCAGCGCAGCAGCCGCTCGATCGTCCCGGTGAATCGCGCGCCGAGCCTGACTGCGCTTGCTTGCCAAGGGCGGCCGTTCTTCGCGACCAACGCCGTGATCGGACTGACGGCGAGCGGCGCTGTCTGCTGCTTGGTCACCTCGGCCTCCATCCCTGGCAGCCACATGCGGCTACGCTGGGATCAGGATGGCGGCCGACTGTAATCAGCGGATGTCGGCGGACCGGAGATTTGTAACGGATTGCGTCGCGTCGACGCGCAGCTCTACCGCGGGTTCTTGCGGTTGTAGGCGAGTTCCTTCTCGCTCAGCATGAAGCCGACATAGATGCGATAATAGTCGCCGTTCTCGCCCTGCTTCAGCGGAATGCGCGGCTGGATCTCTTCGATGGTGATGCCCTGGGTGGCGTTGTCCTTGAACTCGACCGCGCTGTCGAACACTTCGCGCTTGAGGATCTGGCCGCCCGGTCCGCCGATGCCGACGAAGTAGTCGAACTTGGCGATGCCCTCGCGCTCCTTCGGGCCGCGCTGGGCCAGGAACTTCACCTGGATGTCATAGACGATCGCCTGCTTGCCGTCGTCGTTCTGGTAGACGCAGTTCACCGCCGGGAGGACCTGGTCGATCTTGGCCTCGTAAAGGGTGTCCGACAGGTCCTGGCTGTCGCCCTGGAACTTGGTCATGTAGCTGACCTCGCGCACCGTGCCGACGAACGGGCACGGATAGGAGGCGATGTCCTCGTTGTTGGCGCAGGAGGCGGTCAGCAGCAAGGCCATGGCCCCGGCAACGATGCCGACGGCGCGCCGCGCGCGTCCGGTGGAAGTGGCGGGAATGTGCATCAGTCGATCCGTTGCTGGTTAAAGGCCGGCCGAGATCAAGGCAGCTTGGAGTGGGTTCCGTCGCAGAACGGCTTGCTGTTCGAATGCTTGCAGCCGCAGAAGAACACGGTCTTGGTCTCCGTCGCGTCGTACTGGATGGGAGAAAATTCGCTGCCCTTGTGCGAGCCGTCGCAGAACGGCTGCTTCTGGCTGCGGCCGCAGGCGCACCACCAATAGCTCTTGCCCTGGGTCACGTCGTAGCGGAAAGGTGACCGTTGCGCGATCGTCGGTGAAGCCATGGAAAATCCCCAATGACGGCGCAATTCAGTCGCGCCGCACATGTATTAGAGGAGTCTAGCGGAAGGCCCCGCGCCGAGACAAGCAGGATGCTCCGTTTCGCGCCATCGGTTTGACGTGTCCTCCTGCGGAAATCGCGGTTGCCGGACGGGCCGAAAAGGGTCTAATGGAGCACCCGGTAACGGACTGGACACCATGCCCAAAGATGCCCTGACCCTCCTGCTGGCGGCGCCGCGCGGCTTCTGCGCCGGGGTGGACCGCGCCATCCAGATCGTGGAGCGCGCCCTGGAGCGCTATGGCGCGCCGGTCTATGTCCGGCACGAGATTGTCCACAACCGGCACGTGGTCGAGGAGCTGGAGCGCAAGGGCGCCATCTTCGTCGAGGACCTGGAAGAGATTCCCGGCCAGTTTCCGGTGGTGTTCTCGGCCCATGGCGTTCCCAAGTCGGTGCCGGAGGATGCCGAGCGGCGCAAGCTGCTCTATCTCGATGCCACCTGCCCGCTGGTCAGCAAGGTGCACCGCGAGGCCGAGGTGCATTTCGCCGGCGGGCGCCACATCATCCTGATCGGCCATGCCGGGCATCCGGAGGTGATCGGCACCATCGGGCAGCTGCCGGCGGGCGCCGTGACGCTGGTCGAAACCTCCGACGATGCGGAAGAGGTCGCGCCACCCGTTGGTTCAAGCACGGGCGACCGCCTTGCCTACATCACGCAGACCACCCTCTCGATCGACGACACCATCGGCATCATCGACGTGCTGCGCCGGCGCTTTCCCAAGATCCACGGGCCGCGCAAGGAAGACATCTGCTACGCCACCACCAACCGCCAGGCGGCGGTCAAGGTGATCGCGCCCAAGTCCGACCTGCTGCTAGTGATCGGTGCGCCGAACTCGTCCAACTCGCAGCGCCTGGTGGAAGTGGCGCGCGGCGCCGGATGCCCCAGGGCGTACCTGGTGCAGAAGGCGGCGGAGATCGACTGGAACTGGTTCGAAGGCGTGAAGACGGTCGGCATCACCGCCGGCGCTTCGGCGCCCGAGGTGCTGGTGCAGGAGGTGATCGCCGCGATCCGCCAGCACTATCTCACCACCATCGACGAAATCTCCGTCACCGAAGAGACCACGCACTTCAAGCTGCCCCGCGCCCTCACTGCCTGACGATGACCGCCTGATGGCCGTCTACACCGAAGTCCCCGACAACGAGCTTCGCGCCTTCGTCGAGCAGTATCAGATCGGCGAGGTGATGGCCTGCAAGGGCATCGCCGAGGGCGTCGAGAACAGCAACTACCTGCTGCACACCACGCAGGGCAGCTACATCCTCACGCTGTACGAGAAGCGGGTGAAGCGCGAGGACCTGCCGTTCTTCCTCGGCCTGATGCAGCACCTGGCCGCCAAGGGGCTGAACTGCCCGACCCCGCTCAACGGCATGGACGGCACCGCGCTGCGCGAATTGTGCGGGCGGCCGGCTGCGATCTGCAGCTTTCTCGAAGGCATGTGGCCGCGGCGGCCGAACGAGCGGCACTGCCAGCTGCTGGGCGCGGCGCTCGCCGACCTGCACGTGAAGGGCCGCGACTTCGCCCTGCAACGGCCAAACAACCTTTCGCTCGCCGGCTGGCAGGAACTCGCGGCCAAGACCGCCGCGCGCGCCGACGAGGTCGAAGCCGGCCTCGCCAAGCTGATCGCGGACGAGGTTGGCTATCTCGAGGCGCACTGGCCGCACGGGCTGGAGACCGGCACCATCCACGCCGACCTCTTTCCCGACAACGTGTTCTTCCTCGGCGACAAGCTCAGCGGCCTGATCGACTTCTACTTCGCCTGCACCGATTTCCTGGCCTACGACCTCGCCATCTGCATCAACGCCTGGTGCTTCGAGGGCGACGGCTCGTTCAACGTCACCAAGGCGCAGAAGATGGTGCGGAGCTATGATTCGCACCGCAAGATCCCGGCGGCGGAGATCGCGGCGCTGCCGATCCTGGCGCGCGGCTCGGCCCTGCGATTCCTGCTGACGCGGCTCTACGACTGGCTCAATCATCCGCCGGGTGCATTCGTGCAGCCCAAAGACCCGCTGGAATACCGCCGCAAGCTGACGTTCCACCAGCAATGCAAGTCGGCCTCGGCCTACGGCATCTGATGACCTCCACCGCCAAGAAGATCATCGAGATTTTCACCGACGGTGCCTGCAGCGGCAATCCCGGCCCCGGCGGCTGGGGCGCGGTGCTGCGCTATGGCGACGTCGAGAAGGAGATGAACGGCGGCGAGCCGGCGACCACCAACAACCGCATGGAGCTGATGGCCGCAATCATGGCGATCGAGGCGGTCAAGCGGCCGTGCGAGATCCACCTGCACACCGACAGCGAATATCTGCGCCAGGGCATCACCACCTGGATCCACAGCTGGAAGGCCCGCGGCTGGAAGACCGCCGACAAGAAGCCGGTGAAGAACGTCGACCTGTGGCAGCGCCTGGAGCGCGCGATCGAGACGCACGACGTGAAGTGGCATTGGGTGAAGGGCCATTCCGGCCACGCCGAGAACGAGCGCGCCGACGAGCTGGCGCGACTGGCGATCCGGCAGTTGAAGGATGCGAGCTCTATGTGACGCAATCCCCTCCACCGAAACGGGGAGGGTTAGGAGGGAAAGCCGCGTCTCGGTGCCCGACAACTTTCGCTCGCTGCCCCCACCCCTGCCCTCCCCCGTTCCGGTGGAGG
>DATEOK010000188.1:0-2286 GCA_035274225.1 Dongiaceae bacterium | reverse complement strand
GCCGGGCGATCCCGCGCCCTATTACGAGGCGCATGTGTTCTGCTGCGTGAACGAGCGGCCGGAGGGCCATCCGCGCGGCTGCTGCAAGAAAAAGGGCTCGGAGCAGCTGCGCAACTACATGAAGGCGCGCGCCAAGGAGCTCGGCCTCGACGGCGTGCGCATCAACCAGGCGCTGTGCCTCGACCGCTGCGAGCTCGGCCCCACCATGGTGATCTATCCCGAGCAGGTCTGGTACACCTACCGCACCGTCGAGGACGCGGAAGAGATCCTGCAGAAGCACCTGATCAAGGGCGAACGCGTCGAGCGCCTGATGCTGCAGCCGGAAGACAAGGTGCCGGAGGATCTGGAGCGCTAACTGTCCGGCGACGTGGAGGGGGCATGACTGAGTTCAACATCGGCTTCGTGATCTTCCCCGGAATAACGCAGCTGGACTTCACCGGCCCGTTCGAGGTGTTGTGCCGGCTTGGAACGCCGCCCTCGATCGCTGGCGCCAGCAAGTTCCCGCAAGCCAAGACGCGCATCGTCGCGAAGACAATGTCGCCGGTCGTCAGCGACCGCGGTCTCGGCATCATGCCGACCGACACCTTCCAAAGCTGCCCGCCGCTCGATCTGATCTGCGTGCCCGGTGGCGCAGGTGTCGTGGAGGCGCTCGCCGATGCTGAGACCATCGACTTCATCCGCCGCCAGGGCGAGCGCGCCCAGTACGTCACCTCCGTCTGCATGGGCGCCTTTCTGCTTGGTGCGGCTGGATTGCTGAAAGGCCGCCGGGCCGCGACGCATTGGGCCTACGTGGACCTGCTGCCGTTGGTCGGCGCCAGCCACGAGAAGGGGCGGGTCGTCCGCGACGGCCATGTCTTCACCTCGGGCGGTGTCACCTCGGGCATCGACTTCGCATTCCGCATCATCGCCGAACTGGCCGGGCCGGAGGTCGCACAAGCCATCCAGCTTGGGATCGAATACGACCCGTCCCCGCCGTTCGATGCCGGCCATCCGGACAAGGCATCCGAGGCAGCCATCGCCCTCATGCTTCACCGCAACGCGCCGGCGCATGCCGGAGTTCGACGAGCGCTCGAGGCCTTGTCGCACGCGAAGCAACTCGGCTGACGCTTGACCGGCGCATTGCTGCTGGTGGAAGCTCGCATCGCCGGCCGCCGCCGGTCTGTGTGAAGGTGTTCGCCCGATGTCGCTCACAGCACCCGCCCTCTCCGATCAAGTCGCCGCTCCGCAATCGGTCAGGCCGCTCAACGCCGATGAGATCGCCAGCTATCGGCGTGATGGCTTCGTCATCCTGCGCGCGTTCTTTTCGCCAGAGGAGATCGAGCCGCTGCGCGTGAGCTGCCTCGCCGATCCGCTGGTCGGCGGCCATCTGGTCGCCATCGCCGATTCCCAGGGGAACGCACAGGAGGTCGTGAGCTGGACCGAGATGAGCGACGATCTGGTCGGCGTCATCCCGCGCATGGCCCGCGTCGTTGAGGCTGCCGCCGCGGTCATCGGCCGGCCGGTCTATCACTGGCATTCCAAGCTGTCGATGAAGGCGCCGGGCAGCGCCGGGCGCTGGGATTGGCACCAGGACTACGCCTATTGGTATCACGAGGGCTGCCTGTTTCCCGACATGACCACCTGCACCATCGCAATCGACCGCGCGTTCCCTGCGAACGGCTGCCTGCGGCTGGTCAAGGGCTCGCATCATCTGGGCCGCATGGAGCATCCGCGCATCGGCGAAGCGAGCGGCGCCGATCCGGCGCGGCTGGAACAGGCGCTTGCGCGCCTCGAGACAATCGATTGCGAGATGGCGCCCGGCGACGCGCTGTTTTTCCACTGCAACATGCTGCATGCCTCCGGGCCGAACCTCAGCCAGGAACCGCGCACGCTGCTGCATTGCTCCTACAACGCGACGGACAACAGCCCGTTCATTGCCGGGCAGGAGCATCACGCCTATCGGCCGATCGACATCCTGCCGGATAACGTTCTGCGCGAGGGCCGCTTCAAGTCCGGCTTCAAGGATCAGCGGTTCACCTATCGTGGCGAAACCGGTCAAGCCAACACGTACGGCTACAAGCTGCTGCGCGGCTCGCGGCCGCGCGCGACCTGACCCTGCTGCCGGCGAGAAGACGCCGAGGCTAGCGCGGCCAGGGAATCCTGCTACGCTTGCCGCATGACAACCATCCGCCCTGCGACCGTGCAGGACGCTGCGGGCATCGCCAAAGTCTATGTCGATGCGTGGCGGTCGGCTTATGCCGCGATCCTGCCGCATCGCGTGCTGCTTGGGATGTCTTACGATCAGCA
>DATEOK010000187.1:0-4448 GCA_035274225.1 Dongiaceae bacterium | reverse complement strand
GTGATGATGACTTTCATAGACGCCTCTCGTCGCTCTTCTTTTCGTGTTAGCTAACACTAGATCGCGGTAGGAAAACCGCAACCGATTCCGGGCGGAAACCTGCAAGTCCCTGATCGGTTCGCGGTTGCTCTTAGCAGCCTTTGGCCGCTACTTCTATGCACTTCACCGGATGAGGACCGCCGCCATGACCTACGTCGCCCACGCGCAGCGCTACGAGATGATGCAATACCGTTTTTGCGGTCAGAGCGGGCTCAAGCTCCCGGTGCTCACCCTCGGCCTCTGGCACAATTTCGGCAATGCGACACCCTATGCGGTGCAGCGCGAGATGGTGCTCACCGCCTTCGATCTCGGCATCACCCATTTCGACCTCGCCAACAACTACGGTCCACCTCCGGGCAGCGCCGAGATCAATTTCGGCCGCCTGATGCGCGAGGACCTCAAGCCCTATCGCGACGAATTGCTGATCTCGTCCAAGGCCGGCTGGGACATGTGGCCGGGCCCGTACGGCCAGGGCGGCGGCGGGCGCAAATACGTGCTGGCCAGCCTCGATCAGAGCCTGCAGCGCATGGGCCTCGACTATGTCGACATCTTCTACTCGCACCGCTTCGATCCCGACACTCCGCTCGAGGAGACCATGGGCGCGCTGGCGACCGCCGTGCAGCAGGGCAAGGCCCTCTATGTCGGCATCTCGTCATACTCGCCGGGCAAGACCCGCGAGGCGGCGAAGCTGCTGAAGGGCATGGGCGTGCGGCCCCTCATCCACCAGCCGGCCTACAACATGTTCAATCGCTGGATCGAGGCCCAGGAGCACAACCTGCTCGGCGCGCTGGAGGAAACCGGCATGGGCTGCATCGCCTTTTCCGTGCTGGCGCAGGGCATGCTGTCGGAGAAGTATCTCGGCGGCATTCCGGCCGAGGCGCGCATCAACCGGCCCGGCGGCGGCTCGCTCAAGAAAGAGCACCTCAAGCCGGAGAACATCGCGCACATCAAGGCGCTGAACGAGATCGCCAAGAAGCGCGGACAGAGCCTGGCGCAGATGGCGCTGGCCTGGACCCTGCGCGACAAGCGCGTGACCTCGGCCCTGCTCGGCGCCAGCAGCGCGGAGCAGATCAAGGAGAATGTCGGCGCGCTCAAGAAGCTCGACTTCAGCGCCGCCGAACTGGCGGAGATCGACAAGCATGCGGTCGACCTCGGCATCAACCTCTGGGAGAAGCCGAGCACCGATCGTCGGCCGTAAGAGTTTGATATATAACACGAAAATAAGAATGTAATAATTATAACATTCTGTGATATAGTTAACATTATGAGAGGTAGCCCGCCGCCGTGGCGGGCCTATGATCGCGTGGAGCGGTATCGCTCCGTGCTCAATCGTTCGCCCTGGAGATCAGCATGGCGGAACTGAAAATCGCGTCCCTTCGTCCGGACACTGGCCGCAACGCGCCGGCGCGCAACGAAGCCCGCGCGCTCGACCTCGGCTGGGTGCGCGACGTGCGCGTCAATCTCTCGGCGGCGGAACGACGCGTGGCCACCTTGCCCGGCCGCCGTACGGTCAAGAAGGATGCGCAGGCGGCCTGGCTGCTGAAGGCCGTGACCTGCATCGACCTCACCACGCTTAACGGCGATGACACGGAAGGCCGCGTGCGCCGTCTGTGCGCCAAGGCGAAGTCGCCGATCCGCCACGACATCCTCGAGGCGCTCGGCATGGCCGATCGGCGCATCACCACCGGCGCGATCTGCGTCTATCACCGCTTCGTCAAGACCGCGGTCGAGGCGCTGGAGGGCAGCGGCATTCCGGTTGCCGCCGTCTCCACCGGCTTCCCCGCCGGCCTGGTGCCGCATGACGTGAAGCTGAAGGAGATCGATGCTTCGGTGCGCGACGGCGCCAAGGAGATAGACATCGTCATCACCCGCGAGCATGTGCTGACCGGAAACTGGCAGGCGCTGTATGACGAGATGCGCGATTTCCGCCAGGCGTGCGGCGATGCGCATGTGAAGGCGATCCTCGCCACCGGCGACCTCAAGACTCTGCGCAACGTGGCGCGCGCGTCGCTGGTCTGCATGATGGCCGGCGCCGATTTCATCAAGACCTCGACCGGCAAGGAAGGCGTCAATGCTACGCTGCTGGTCACGCTCATCATGGTGCGCATGATCCGCGCCTATCATGAGCGCACCGGTTTCATGGTCGGCTACAAGCCGGCCGGCGGCATCTCGGCGGCCAAGGACGTGCTGAACTACCAGTTCGTGATGAAGGAAGAGCTGGGCCGTGAGTGGCTGGAGCCGGACTATTTCCGCGTCGGCGCGTCCAGCCTGCTCGCCGACATCGAGCGCCAGCTCGAGCATCACGTGACCGGCCGCTATTCGGCCTACAACCGCCACCCGGTGGGATGATCGCCATGAGCGTTGCCCGTTACTTCGACGAGATGAATTACGGCCCGGCGCCCGAAGCCGACACCGAGGTGCGTGCTTGGCTGAAACGCCACGACGCCACCTTCGGCCACTTCATCGACGGCGCCTTCGTGAAGCCGACTTCCGGCGCCTACATCGACAGCGCCGAACCGGCGACCGGCGCCAAGCTTGCGCGCATCGCCAACGGCAACGCGGCGGATGTCGATGCCGCGGTCGCCGCCGCGCGCAAGGCACAGGACAAGTGGGCCAAGATCGGCGGCCCGGCGCGGGCGCGGCATCTCTATGCCCTGGCGCGCGCGGTACAACGGCACGGCCGTCTGTTTGCCGTGCTCGAATCCCTGGACGGCGGCAAGCCGGTGCGCGAATCGCGCGACATCGATATCCCGCTGGTGGCGCGGCACTTCTATCATCATGCCGGCTGGGCCCAGCTGCAGGAGCGCGAATTCGCCGATCATGTACCGGTCGGCGTCGTGGGCCAGGTCATTCCCTGGAACTTCCCGCTACTGATGCTGGCGTGGAAGCTGGCACCGGCGCTGGCGCTCGGCAACAGCGTGGTGCTGAAGCCCGCCGAGTTCACGTCGCTGACGGCGCTGCTGTTTGCGGAGTTCGCGGCGCAGGCCGGCCTGCCGGCGGGTGTGCTCAACGTCGTGACCGGCGAAGGTCCGACCGGCGCGGCGCTGGTCGATCATCCCGACGTCAACAAGATCGCCTTCACCGGCTCGACCGACGTCGGACGCCTGATCCGCGGCAAGACCGCGGGTTCGGGCAAGACGCTGACGCTCGAGCTCGGTGGCAAGTCACCCTTCATCATCTTCGACGACGCCGACCTCGACGGCGCGGTCGAAGGCGTGGTGGATGGCATCTGGCTGAACCAGGGCCAGGTGTGCTGCGCCGGCTCGCGCCTGTTGCTGCAGGAAGGCATCGCCGAGGATTTCCTCGCGCGCCTCAAGCGCCGCATGACCAGGCTCCGGGTCGGCCATCCGCTCGACAAGGCGATCGACATGGGCGCGATCGTCGCGCCGGTGCAGCTGAAGCGCATCCAGGCGCTGGTGCAGACCGGCATCTCGGAGGGCGCCTCGGTCTATCAGCCCGATCTCAGCCTGCCCAAGGACGGCTGCTATTTCCTGCCGACCTTGATCAGCGACGTGCAGCCGACCGCGACGGTGATGCAGGAAGAGATCTTCGGCCCGGTCATCGTCGCCATGACCTTCCGCACGCCGGATGAGGCGATCGCGCTCGCCAACAACACCCGCTATGGCCTTGCCGCCAGCGTGTGGAGCGAGACCATCGGCCTCGCGCTCGACGTCGCGCCCAAGCTGCAGGCCGGCGTGGTGTGGATCAACGCCACCAACCTGTTCGACGCGGCTGTGGGCTTTGGCGGTTACCGCGAATCCGGCTTCGGCCGCGAAGGCGGGAAGGAAGGCTGCTACGAATACCTGAAGCCCAAGGCATGGGCGAACCGCAAGCCACGCAAGGCGGCGGAGCAGCCCCAGCTGCAGACCGCCCCCGGTGGCTTCGAAACCCCCGCGCTCGACCGCACCGCCAAGCTGTTCGTCGGCGGCAAGCAGGCGCGGCCGGACGGCAACTACTCGCGTGTTATCGTCTCGCCCGCCGGCAAGCTCGTGGGCGAAGTCGGCGAGGGCAACCGCAAGGACATCCGCAACGCCGTCGCTGCAGCGCGCGGAGCCGAGGCTTGGTCGCGCGCGACGACCCACAATCGTGCGCAGATCCTGTATTACATCGCGGAGAATCTGAGCGCGCGCGCGGCAGAGTTCGCGAGCCGCATTTCCGTCATGACCGGCGCCTCCGCTGGCAAGGCCAAAGCCGAGGTCGAGGCGACCATCAACCGCTTGTTCAGCTACGGCGCCT
This sequence comes from Dongiaceae bacterium, assembly GCA_035274225.1. Classification (GTDB taxonomy): domain Bacteria; phylum Pseudomonadota; class Alphaproteobacteria; order Dongiales; family Dongiaceae; genus Dongia_A. The sequence continues at coordinate 173 of DATEOK010000187.1, read as the reverse complement.
GGGCCGACAAATACGAAGGCGCGGTGCATTCGCCGCCGCTGCGTGGCGTGGCGCTCGCCATGAACGAGCCGATCGGCGTCGCCGGCGTGGTGTGCCCGGACGAGGCGCCGTTGCTCTCCTTCATCAGCTTGGTCGCGCCGCTGGTCACCGTCGGCAACCGCGTGGTGGTGGTG
>DATEOK010000186.1:0-5090 GCA_035274225.1 Dongiaceae bacterium | reverse complement strand
TGTAGCCGGTGATGACACGTTATGATATGAAATGATACGTTCTATCTCATAGAGTATTGCATCACTCGGGCTTCGACCGCAATGTCGCGCAGAGACGAAGCCCGACTGGTGAGAGGCACCCGATGGACGACCTCAAGTTCGGAACCCGCAACAAGCGCGGTGACTGGACTCCGAATGCGACAGTGGAGTTGCCGCCGCTGTGTGTCTGGCCGCCGCGGCCTCTCGCGCTTCTGAAGTGGCTTCCGAGCTACCTGTTTCCGTGGAACGCGTTCCACATGGCGACGGCGCTGGCCTACTGGTACTGGGTCATCCCTGAGGTCGAGACCATGAAGTCGCTGAGCTGGGGCTGGGCGCTCTGGCTCTATGCCGTCAACGCGGCGGCGATCTTCCTCATGTACGGCTCGATCGAGTTCTTCTTCTATGTCCGGCGCAAGCAGGGCACGCGCTTCAAGTTCAGCAGCCGGTTTCCGGCGGAGCACCCGTCCGACGTGTTCTGGTTCAAGAGCCAGAACATCGACAATTTCCTGCGCACGTTCTTCATCGGCATTCCGTGCTGGACCACGGTCGAGGTGCTGCTGTTATGGTGCTTCGCCAACGGCTATGTGCCGTGGCTTAGCTGGGCCGATCACCCAGTCTATCTCGGGCTGCTCGTGCTGGTCGCGCCGATCATCCACGAGGTGCACTTCTTCTGCATCCACCGCCTGATCCACGTGCCGATCCTGTACAAGTGGATCCATTCGGTGCACCACAACTCGATCAACGCCACGCCGTGGTCGTCGCTGTCGATGCATCCGGTCGAATCCCTGCTCTACCACGCGGTCGCGCTCTGGCACCTCGTCATTCCGTCGAACCCGATCGTCGGGCTGTTTCAGTTGCACCTCGCCGGCTTCGGCGCGATCAACGGCCACATCGGCTTCGACCGGCTCGAGATCGCCAAGGGCGTCACGCTCGATAGTCAAGCCTACGCGCACTACCTCCATCACAAGTATTTCGAGGTCAACTACGGCGGTGATGGCCTGGTCCCGCTCGATCTATGGTTCGGCACCTGGCACGACGGCAGCAAGGAAGGCGAAGCGCGCATGAACGAGCGCTTCAAGCGCAAGCGCGACCGGCTGAACAGCAAGCCCGCCGCCGCATGATCGATTGCGGCACGGCGGAAGGCCGGTGTAGCGTCGCGCTCGCAACGACGACGGGGATCCGACCATCATGACCGCACCCTTCACCCTGGCCGCCTGCGCCGAAATGCTGTGGCCGGACAAGCTGATGGACTGGCGCCTGAAGCGCCTCACCGAGATGGGCTTTCAATGCGGCATCTGGAACTGGGGCAGCCACGATCTCGGCATGCTCGAACGGTCGGGCGCCGCGTTCTCGTCCATGACCGGCTACGTCCGCGGCCGCCTCGCCGATGACGAGGGCGCCGCGGAGCTGCTGGCCACGGCCAAGCAGGCGATCGAGGTCGGCAAGCGCCTGAACGTCGCGCGGCTCAATCTGCATGGCACCGGATTGGGCGACCGCGGCCTGCCGGTCACGCCGTGCGAGACCGTCACCGGCGCGATGTGGCTCAAGGCAAAGGACACGTTGCGGCGGATCGCCGATCTGGCGGAGCAGCACGGCGTCACCTTCATGATCGAGAACCTGAACTTGGCCGTGGATCATCCCGGCGTGCCCTTCGCCCGCATCGAAGACACGCTGGCGCTGGTCTCCGCGGTCAACCATCCACAGCTCAGGCTCAATCTCGACCTCTATCATGTGCAGATCGGCGAGGGGAACCTGATCGAATGGTGCCGCAAGTGCCTGCCCTATGTCGGCGAGATCCAGGTGGCCGACGTGCCCGGCCGCAGGGAGCCCGGCACCGGCGAGATCAACTATCCCGGCATCGCAAAAGCGCTGAAGGCCATGGGCTATCGCGGCCCGGTCTGCATGGAGGCCTTCGCCTCCGGCACGGCGGAGGATGCGCTGGCTGCTTTCCGGACGGCGTTCACCGTCTGACGGACCCTGTTACTTCGGTGATGAGTGACAGAGTGCGATGTTCTATGCTCTGAACGTCGCTCGAGCGGTGAGGAGAGCCCGATGACAACGCCGAAGCCGGAAGCGCTGCTGCTGGAGCGCAACGACTGGGTGCCGAACAACGCGCGCCTGCCGGTTTTGCTCTATCGCGCTGCCGTCGAAATCTCCGGGCATGATCCTGCGGCCCGGTTCGAGGCGATGTTCGACCGCAACGGCTGGCCCGCCGCCTGGCGCAACGGCGTCTATCCCTATCACCACTATCACACCGGCGCGCATGAGGCGCTCGGCTTCGCCGCCGGCAGCGCGCGGCTGCTGCTTGGCGGACCGAACGGCCGCGAGGTCACGGTCAATGCCGGCGACGTCGCGCTGCTGCCCGCCGGCACCGGTCATTGCCGGCTGCAGGCATCGCCCGATTTTCTGGTGGTCGGCGCCTATCCCCCCGGCCAGGACCCGGACCTCCGCCGCGGTGCGCCAACGCCGGAGATGATCGCGCGCATCGCGAGCCTTCCGTTCCCAAAGTCGGATCCAGTTTCGGGGGCAGGCGGACCTTTGCTTTCGCTCTGGCTCAGTTCGGCCGATACGTGACGTAGAGCGTGCCCGGCGCACGGAACTCCCAGCCGCGGAACACCGGCGGCCGCTCTGGCACCAGTCTCAGATCCGGCAGGCGTTCCAGCAGCGGTCGCAGCAAATGCGGGATCAGGCGTTGCGCGAACCATCTTCCGGCGCAGAAATGGCTGCCGAAGCCATAGGCCGCGTGGCCGGCTTCGGTGCGGTGGATGTCGAAGCGGTCCGGATCCTTATAGCGCGCCTCGTCGCGGCAGGCGGACGAAAGCACCGAGGCGACCGGCGCACCAGCCGGGATCGTGACGCCGCCGAGCTCGATGTCTTTCGTCGCCTGCCGCATCTGCGTGCCGATCGGCGCAACCCAGCGCAGACCTTCATCCACCGCCTTCGGCAGCAGACCGTCGAGGTTCCCCAGGACTGCCTTCATCTGTTCCGGATGCGTGAGCAGCCCATACAACACGGTGCCGGCGCCATGCCCCGGTTCCTGCATGCCGCCCAGCAGCGCGACCTTGATCGAGGGCAGCAGGAACGCGCGCGATCGCGTGCGTCCCGGCTCCATGCCGTCATGCAGCATGCGCGACATCGCGGAATCGTCCGGATTGCGCTCCAGCCGCTCGAAGATCGGAATGATCGCCGCCTCGACCTCGGCATTGGCGGCGTCGGAGATCGCCTGCTTCTCGGGATCGTTCTCGTAGTTGGCGGCGCCGATCGCCATGCCGTGGAACCAACGCTGCAGCGTCTTCACGTCGACAGTGTCGAAGCCGATCGAGCGTGCCAGGGCGAGGCTCGACAGCGGTTCGAAAAATTCCGCCATCAGGTCGACTTCGCCGAGCGCCGCGATCCGCTCGACATACTCCGCGACGATCGGCCTGGCGAGATCATCGATGTATTCGGAAACCGCGCGCGGCTTGTATTTCTGGTCGAAGCCGCGGCGCAGCTCGTCGTGCTGCGGGCCGTCGGTCGTCAGGATGGTCGGCTTGCCCATCGAGCGCTCGACCGGCGAGGTCGCCACCTCCGCCGTGAACAGCACAGTATTCTTGCTAACGAACTCGACGTCCTGCCAGCGGGTCACGAACCAGACATTGGCTGCCGGCACCCAGGCGACAGGCGATTCGCGGCGCAGGCGGGCATAGATCGGATAGGGATCGGCCTCCAGCGCGGCGACCGTGATCTCGTCGGCAAAGGCCATGAGCCCTCCGTGGGCCAGGGCGTTCGCCCCGGCCCTAAAGGATCGCGCGGCTACTGACCGCTGGCCTGATGCGCGCCCAGCCGCGCGAACCGCGCCGGATCGCTCTGCTTCAGGTTGTTCGCGGCGATCGCACCCAGAATGGCGGCGACCGGCACCAGGATCGGTAGGGCGATCGCCAGCCACGGCGCCGCCCCGGTAAGCTCGCCGAAATGCAGCACCACCAGGACCGCGATGATGGCGAGCACGATGCCCGCAACCAGCGGGGCGATCGAGGCCTTAAGGGCAGACGGCTCGAGCGTGGATTGCTTCTTGAAGAAGGCCAGCACCGCGAACGACACCAGCGCCATCAGCGTGATCACGCTCAGCGTCGCGGTGTTGGTGAGCCAGGTGAACAGGGCGAAGATCGGATCCTGCCCGGTGACGGCGAAGATCGCCAGCACGACGATGCCGAGCACGGTCTGCAGCACCGATCCCGAATGTGGGCTCTGGTGCGCATCGTGCGTGCTGCCCAGTTTCGCCGGCAGCAAGCCCTCGCGACCGAGCACGTAGAAGTACCGTGCCGCCGCATTGTGGAAGGCGAGCAGGGCCGCGAACACGCTGGAGATCAGCAGCAGGCTCATGATCCAGGTCAGCCAACCGCCGACATACTGGTCGGACAGCATGAAGACGTAAGTCGTCGGATCGGGCAGGGCGCCGATCGTCTCCACCACCTTGTCGGAACCGGCGCCCAGCGCCATGGCCCAGGTGCTGATGGCATAGAACACGCCGATGATGAGGACCGCCGCGTAGGTCGCGCGCGGCACGGTGCGCTTCGGATCGCGCGCCTCTTCGCTGTAGATCGTCGTCGCCTCGAACCCCATGAAGGCGGCGAAGCACAGCAGCACGCCGATGGTGGGAGAGCCGGTGAAGAACGTGCCCGGCGTGAAGCTGGAGAACTCGATGCCGGTGGCGCCGCCCTTACCGATGATGGCGAGGTCCAGGATCACCACCGCGACGTATTCCACGATGACCAAGACAGCCAATACCTTGGCCGAGAGGTCGATCTGGCGATAGCCGAGGAGTGCGACGATGGCGAGGGCAATCAGCGACCATACCCACCACGGCAGGGCGATGCCGAACATGCCCTCGAGCGTCCCGGCCGTGACCGCGCCGAACAGGCCGTAGAGCCCGATCTGCATGGTGTTGTAGGCGAGCAGCGCGATGTAGGCGGCCGCGCCGCCGGCGACGCCGCCCAGGCCGCGCGAGGTGAAGGCGAAGAACGATCCGGCATTGGCGATATGCCGCGCCATCGCGGTATAGCCGACCGAGAACACCAGCAGGATCAGCGTTG
>DATEOK010000185.1:0-18133 GCA_035274225.1 Dongiaceae bacterium | reverse complement strand
ATCTCGACCGATTCCGCGTGACCGGTGTCGCCGCGGCCCACCATCTGATAGCTGGCGGTGTCAGCCTCGCCGCCGGCATAGCCGGAGACGGCGCGCGTGACGCCGTCGACATGCTGGAACACGCCCTGCACGCCCCAGAAGCAGCCGCCCGCCAGCACCGCCACTTCGGTCGTGCGCAGCCCAGGCTGCAGGTCGACCGCGGGGGCGGGGATGACGACGGCCTCTTCGGCCGCCGCGGTCATTGTCCATGGTCGCCAGGCCGCAACGGCGATGACCGCTGCGATGAGTGTGAGCGGCACCAGGTGCCGGAGATTGCTTTTGCTCGACATCGTTCGTTTCCCGGTTCAGGTGTTGAGAGAAAGGTAGTCCTGATCCCCGGAACCGAGAAGGTGCTTCGCGGAAATGTGATGCGTGCCGGTGGCTGATCTTTCACGCAGCGTGACCGCAGGTTGCACCCATGCTACGCTCGGCGCTCTGTCGCCTCGGGGGTTCCGTGCCATGACGCAATGGTCTCCGTTCGTTGCGCGATGGCTTGCCATAGCCATCGCGTGCCTGGCTTGGTGCGACGCGGCGGCCGCGAAGCAGATTTCCTGCGCCAAGAGCGGGGTCGCGTTCGATCAAGCGGCCTATTCCGCGGAATACGAAATCTTCTGCAAGAAAGAGACGGTCGACGAGGACTCGTTCGACAAGCTACGGGCGACCAAGCCGAAGAACTGGCAACAGCTGATCGATTTCGGCCAGGCGTTCCTGCCGCCGAACACCGTCGTCGACGGCTCCATCATGTCGAGCAGCAAGGGGCACTATGGCAGCGTCTACATGGTGACGGCGATCGGTGCCGTGCATCTCAGCGAGCCCAAATTCCAGCTGGCGGTCGAGGCCATGACCAAGGCCAATCCGCTCGGCGTGCCGGGGACTGTGACCTGGCGGAGCAAGGAGTCGATCGGCGACTACACAGTCAATTTCTATAACCAGACGTTTCCGGAGAGCAACGTCGGCGGTGGCCCGCGCGAATGTATCGGGTTCATCCGCTACATCAGCGGCACGCCGCCCAGCCACGCGCAACGGGTGATCGGCACTTACTGCGAGATCGGAAAGCATCCACTCGACGCCGCGCGCGCCGCTTCGGTGCTGAAGTCCCTGATCGTGCGGCCTGATGCGGTCGAGTAGGAGCAGCTAGGACAGCAGCGGAATGTCCCGGCTGGTCGCGACGTGCTTGAAGTGGTGGCGCCACAGCTGCGCGCCCAGATCTCCCGATCGGTCGACTGAGGATCCGGCGACAAGATCGGTGAGAAGCGTCGGGTGCAGGCCCGCATCGAACAGCGCGAACCCCGCGGCGAGCACGCACGTATCAGCTTGAATGCCGCACACGAGGACGCGGCTCGGCCGCAGGGCGGCCAGGTGTTCGATCGCCTCCGGGGGAGGCAGATAGCCATGCTTCACGAACACCCGGTCGGCCGGGACAAGGCTGTCGTCGGAAGCGCCGGGAGCCCAGCCGAGCTGGCGCTGAAACGGCGTCCGGTCCTCATCGTGGCGTTCGACCGTTGCGATTGACGGCATGGTCCCGATGAGCGCGCTGATGCCGCTCACCAGCCACGCGGGCGGCGAGAAGCTCGGTTGGACGTCGACGATCATCAGCGCGGCGCTGCTCATTCGCCGGACTCCGACGCAGCATCGATCAAGTTGTCGCGCAGGGTCACGACGCTTCGCTGCAGCTTGCGGAAGTCCTCGGGATCGAGGCCTGTTGCCTTCAATAGGTTGGTGGTCGTCGCCTTTTCGCGCAGACGCCGGCCGGCCTCGGTCAGGCTCACCACCACCTGGCGCTCGTCCTCGACGGCGCGCTGCCGGCGGACATAGCCCATCGCCTCAAGCTTCTTGAGCAGGGGAGTGAGGGTGTTGGATTCGAGGAACATCTTTTCACCCAGGCTGCTGACGGTCTGGTTGTCCTCCTCCGACAGGGCGACGATCGCGATGTACTGGGGATAGGTGAGGCCAAGATGGTCCAGGAGCGGCTTGTAGGCCCGCCCGAAAGCCAGGTTGGCCGAGTAGACGGCGAAGCAAAGAAAGTCGGCAAGTCTTCGGTTTGATTGGGTTTTTTCGCTCTTGGGAGCCATGGCGGTGCCCTGATGCAGGTAAAGGTGACTGCTGGTCTCTATATAAATCGTATGCGATTAAATCGCAAGCTTGACAAAGGGGGCTGCGTCGCTATATAGATCGCATACGATTTAATCGCGTCCGTTAAAAACTTCCAGCCCAGCAGAAGGAAACGTGTCATGACTACCACCGCCAAGACCCTCTTCACCGGCCGGACCCACACCACCAGCGGCCCGAACGGCGCCACCCGCAGCGCCGACGGCATTGTCGACCTCAAGCTTCCGCAGCCGCACCCGGCCGCCGAGGACCTGTTCGCCAGCGCCTGGTCTCTTTGCTATCTCGGCGCGATCGGGCACGCCGCCGCCCAGCGCAAAATCAAGCTGCCCGAGCATCCGGTCGTCGACGCAGAGATCGAGCTGAACCGCGACGGCGATGCGTTCTTCCTGCGGGCGCGCCTCAGCGTCAGCCTGCCGGGCATCGATCGCTCGGTCGCCGAGGAATTGGCCGCGGCGGCGCACGGGATCTGCCCGTACTCCAAGGCGGTCCACGGCAACATCGAAGTCACCACCACCGTCATCTGATCAATCCTCACGGCCTGCCGGAATCCTCCGGCAGGCTGGCATGTTCAACAGCAACCTAATGGTGTCATCATGAATTCGCTTCGCATCCTCCTGCTCGCCGCGGCGAGCAGTTTTGCCCTGACCTGCGGCGCGGCCGCCGCCGAGAGCTACGCGCCCGCAGCGCTGCCGGTTGCCTCGGAGCCGGCGCCTCGGCTGCACGTCGATGATCCTCTGCCGGAGGCTCTGGCGCGAGGCGTGGCGGTGATCCGCTATCGCACCGACAACCTGCGCATCATGCCGGTGTTCGGTCCGGCGGCGCTCGACGTGTCGCCGAGGGTCGGGCATCTGCATGTCACGGTCGACAACGCACCATGGCATTGGGCGGATGCCGGCGGCGTGCCGCTCATCATTGCGGGGCTGCCCGCCGGGCCGCACACGATTCTAGTGGAGATGGCCGATTCGAACCACAGAGTGATCGAGGGCAAGACGGTCGCGCTGGTGATTCCTGAGCAGACCGCCGCCCGGCATTGAATCTCTCATCGCAGTGATATTCATCGAAAGGAATGCTTGTCGACGACTACCAGAGCGGTCAGGAACCGCGTGGTCGCCTAGCTTTTCGCACGCGTGGTCGGCTGCTCATCTTTCGCGCGCTGCTGGGTTGGTCCGGCAGCGCGGGTGAGGTTGAGCGCGCTGTTGATCAGCGCGACGTGCGAGAAGGCTTGCGGGAAGTTGCCTACCTGACGTTTCGAGACGGTGTCGTATTCCTCCGACAGCAGGCCGACGTCATTGCGTAGGGCAAGAAGGCGCTCGAACAGCGCCGTGGCATCGTCCCAACGACCTTGCAGGCAGAGATTGTCCACCAGCCAGAAGCTGCACGCGAGAAACACGCCCTCCTCAGGCGGCAGGCCATCGTTGATTTCGCCGCTGTCATAGCGCATGACAAAACCGTCATCGAGCAAGCGCCGCTGGACCGCATCGACAGTGCCGATCATGCGCGGATCGGCGTGCGGCAGGAATCCCACCAACGGCATAAGCAACAGGCTGGCGTCGAGTTGATGAGAGCCATAGGCCTGTACAAAGCTGTTCTGCCCGGCGTCGAAGCCATTGCGACAGACATCGGCGTGGATCTCGTCCCGGATTGCGCGCCAGCGGACGGCTTGCGCCGTGTCACCGCCGTCCTTCTCCAGCGTTTTCACGGCGCGGTCAAATGCCACCCAGCACATCACCTTCGAAAAGGTGAAATGCCGCCGACCGCCGCGGGTTTCCCAGATGCCTTCGTCCGGCTCGCGCCAGGCTTGTTCCAGGTGACGTGCCAGTGCCATCTGCAATCCCCAGGCAGTCTTGTCCCGCTCCAGCTTGCCGAGGCGGCCTTGATAGAGGGCGTCCAACACCTCGCCATAGACATCGAGCTGCAACTGATCAGCGGCCGCATTGCCGACGCGCACCGGGCTTGAACCCTCATAGCCCGGCAGCCACGGGATCTCCCACTCGACGAGGCGGCGCTCGCCCGCGATGCCGTACATGATCTGGGTTTGCTCAGGGCTGCCCGCCGCCGCGCGCAGCAGCCAGCCTCGCCAAGCCGATGCCTCGTCGTAATAGCCGGTTTGCATCAATGCGATCAGCGTGAGCGTCGCGTCGCGCAGCCAGCAATAGCGGTAGTCCCAGTTTCGCACGCCGCCGAGCTTCTCGGGCAGCGAGGTGGTTGGCGCGGCGACGATGCCGCCAGTCGGCTGATAGGTCAGGGCCTTGAGCGTGATAAGCGAGCGCTGCACCGCCTCGCGCCATTGCCCAGGGCAGTCGCTCTTTGCCGACCATGTGCGCCAGAACCGCAGGGTCACATCGCGCGATCGTAGCGGATCGATCGCGGCGGGAATCGGCAAGTGTGATGCCTGATGAGTGAGCACGAACGGAACAACCTCGCCCTGCTTGACCGCGAACTCCGCCACCGTCCTCTTGTCTTGGCCGCGCAGGCCTACAGGCGTGCGCAGGATGGCGCGGTCTGGACCCGCAACGGCACTGATGCCTGAGCCGTCGGGCAACTTTTCGACCCACGGCACTGCGCTGCCATAGTCGAACCGCAGGATGAGCTCCATTCTCATGTCGACCGTGCCGCGTCGTGCGATCACCAGTCGGACAATATCCGAGACGTCGTGGCCATCTTCCTCCGCCCGCGGGGGCATTAAATCGACGAGCGTGACCTCACCGTCGGCCGTCGTGAAGGTGGTCTCGAGCACAAGCGTGTCCTCGACGTAAGCGCGGGAGATCGCGTCAGGCTCGCTCGCGGGTGCGATCAACCAGCGCCCGTTCTCGGGCGTGCCCAGCAGCGCGGCAAAGCATGCACAGGAATCGAAGCGGGGCCAGCACAGCCAGTCGATTGATCCGCTGCGCGCCACCAGGGCGGCAGTCTCGCAATCGCCGATCAGGGCATAGTCCTCGATCCTGGACGGCATCAGGTCACCGCGAAGTCGATCACGGTCTTCACATCCTGACCGCGGCGCTCGAACGCTTCCCGCCAGGCGGATAGCGGCACGCGCCGCGTGATTATCATCCGCAGCCACTCCTGGTCGGCGGCGGCGAGCGCGTCGGCTGCCATCGTATAGTGGCGGCGGTTCGCATTGACGGTGCCAAACATGACATCGTTCTCCAGGACCATCGTGCGGCCGAGCACCTCTGAATCGATGGCGACCTTCCGCCGGCCGCTGGAGAGGCCGGCGAGGCACACGATGCCGACCGGGCTTGTGATCTCCAAGGCCGCCAGCACAATGCTGACGGCGCCGGTGCACTCGATGATGATGTCGGGACGCTGACCGAGGTTGGCGAGATCGCCGATGCAGTAGCGCGCGCCCAATGCCTCCGCCAGCCGGGGCTTGATTCCTTCCTCCGCCCGGTCGAACAACGTGACCTCCAGCCCGCGCTGCACGCCCATCATCGCGGCGAGCAGGCCGACTGCTCCCGCGCCTGTGACCAGCACGCTCTCTGGTTTCCAGACCGAGCGCGCCGCAATACGTTCGATGTGATCCCAGGCCTTGGCTACGATGCTCGCCGGCTCCAGCAGCACTCCGGTGTCGCGCATGTTGCGCTCGACCTTGACGGCAAAGACGGGATCGATCGCGAAGCGTTCGACGGCATAGCCATGTGCGCCCTTGATGCCGTGCTCCGTGTAAAGTCCGTTGCGGCACATGTCCCATTCCCCGGCGGCACAGTTGGGGCAGGGGATTGGGTCCGGCCGACGCACGATGCCGACGATCAGGTCGCCGCTGGCGAGGCCACTTGCGGCCGGTGCGGACATCACCTCCGCAAGCGACTCATGCCCGATGATGAGACGGTCGGTGCCGTGGGGCGATTCGCCATAGTGTCCGGCGATGATCTCGCGATCGGTTCCGCATATGCCGAGGGCGATCGTGCGGGCGAGAAGCTGCTTGTCGCCCACGACGGGCTCCTCGAGGTTGGTGAGGGCCAGGGTATTGGGCCAGAGAGGGATGACAGTCAGGGCCCGCACTGCGGAAATCTCCGGGTAGGGTCGTAGGTAGCTACGTTTTCATGAACCTTGCAGTTGGTTCAAAGTTCCCGGGTGGGCGGAGCGAGCAGCTTTGTTGGGTCAATGATAGCCGATGTCCGCGCGCACCTTGCCGCGGAACACCCAGTACGACCAGCCGGTGTAGACCAGGATCACCGGCAGCAGGAACAAAGTGCCGACCAGCAGGAAGGCCTGGGTTTTCGGCGGGGAGGCGGCCTCCCACAGGGTGTAATGGTAGGGCACGATCATCGGAAACAGGCTGATCGCGATGCCGATGTAAGAGAGCGTGAACAGGATCGCGGCGCCGATGAAGACCCCGGCCTCCGATCTGCCGTTCAGCGCACGCCAGGTGCCGAAGGCGGCGAGCGCGGTCGCGATCGGGACGGGCGCGAGCAGCGCGATGTTCGGCCAGGAGAACCAGCGGCTCGCGATCTCCGTGTGCTGCAACGGCGTCCACACGCTGACGATCAGCACCGCGACCAGCACACCGACGAGGCAGGCCTTGCCGTGGCGGCGCGCGGCGGCCTGGATCTCGCCTTCGGTCTTGAGGATCAGCCATCCCGCGCCGAGCAAGCCATAGCCGAAGATGAGCGCGATGCCCGTCATCGCCGAGAATGGCGTGACGAAGTCGAACGTGGTGCCGACGAAATGCCGGCCGTCAACCGCGAAACCCTGGATGAAGGCGCCCAGCATGATGCCTTGCGCGAAGGTCGCGATCGCCGAGCCGTAGCAGAAGCCGTGATCCCAGAAGGTGCGGTGCGGCGCGTCGCGGAAGCGGAACTCGAACGCGACGCCGCGGAACACCAGGGCCAGCAGCATGACCAGGATCGGGAAGTAGAGCGCGGGAATGATGATGGCGAAGGCGAGGGGGAAGGCGGCGAGTAAGCCGACGCCGCCCAGCACCAGCCAGGTCTCGTTGCCGTCCCACACCGGCGCGATCGAGTTCATGATGACGTTGCGCCGTTCGGTGTCGGGCGCGAGGCCGTAGAGCATGCCGACGCCGAGATCGAAGCCGTCGAGCAGCACGTAGAAAAAGATCCCGATGCCGAGAATGAGCGTCCAGATCGGAACGAAATCGAGGACCTCGTTCATGACACGTCCTCCGAACGGACCTGGATCAAAGTCGGGCTGGCCGGCCGGCCGCTTTCGATCGGCGAGTCGGCTTCCGGACCCGCCGCCGGGCCCTTCCGGATCATCCTCACCATGACCATGATGCCGGCAGGGAAGATGATCAGGTACACCGCCATGTATCCCAGCAGTGATATGAGAACGTCACCGCCGGTGAGCGACGGCGGCACCGAGTCCGCCGTCCGCATCAGGCCGTAGACGGTCCATGGTTGGCGACCGACCTCGGTCGTGGTCCAGCCGGCGATCACGGCGACAAAGCCAAGCGGCCCCATGACGAGGCATGCACGCAGGTACCAGTCGCTGTCATAGAGCCTGTCGCGGAAGCGCAGCCACCAGCTCACCACCACCATCGTCAGCATCAGCAGGCCGATGCCGACCATGATACGGAAGGCGAAGAATGGAATCGCCACCGGCGGGCGATCCTGCACGGGGAAGTCCTTCAGGCCTTTGACCTCGCCGTCCAGGCTATGGGTCAGGATCAGGCTGCCGAGATAGGGCACGTCGATGGCGAAGCGGTTGGTCTCGGCGCTCTCATCGGGAATGGCGAACAAGGTGAGCGGCACTTGGCGCTCGGTCTCCCAGCGCGCCTCGATCGCAGCCAGCTTCGCCGGCTGATGCTCGCGGGTGTTGAGGCCGTGCTCGTCGCCGAGCAGGATCTGCAGCGGGACCAGGACGCTCAGCAGCCACAGCGTCATGGACAGCATGATCCTGGCTTCGGAATAGAAGCGCCCGCTGCGCAAGAGCCAAGCGGCGACACCGAGCACGGCGAACCCGGTCGTCACATAGAAGCCGACGACCGTGTGGCCGAGACGGTACGGGAAGGAGGGACTGAAGATGATCTCGATCCAGTCACGCGGCACGAAGCGGCCGTCGACCAGCTCGTAGCCAACAGGCGTCTGCATCCAGCTGTTGGCGGCGAGGATCCAGAACGAGGAGAACAGCGTGCCGAGCGCCACCATCAGGGCCGCGACGAAGTGTGCCCATGGCGGCACCAGCTTGCGCCCGAACAGCAGGACGCCCAAGAACGCCGCCTCCAGGAAGAACGCCGTCAGGCCTTCATAGGCGAGCAGGGGGCCTACGATGCCCGCGGTTGCGTCGGAGAAGCGGCTCCAGTTGGTGCCGAACTGGAACGGCATGATCACGCCCGACACCACGCCCACGCCGAACGACACCGAAAAGATCTTGATCCAGAACATCGAGACGCGCAGGTAGACCTCGCGCCCGGTGAACAGCCGCATGCCTTCGAGCACCGCAATGAAGGAGGCGAGGCCGACTGTGAAGGCCGGCATCAGGATGTGCCAGCCGATGACCCAGGCGAATTGCAGGCGGGACAGGAGGACCGGATCAAGTTCCATGACGTCATCCAGTGATTCGTGTGCGGCTCGCGCAGGGTGGCGCTATTGCCACGAATTTTCAATCAGTACATGGTCATGACAGAAGCGTCATTTGCGCGCCCTCGCGGAGTCCGGACATGAAGCCTGAACATATCGGGATCGTCGCCTGTTCTGCCGAAGGTGCGGCGCTTTGCTATAAGACAATCTGCGTCGAAGGCGCGCTGCTGCTCGGCCCACATGCGCATCCCGAGGTCTCGATGCACACGCCCTCGCTGGCGGATTACGTGGCGTGCCTCGAGCGCGGCGACCTGCCGGGCGTGGCGAACCTCATGCTCGCCTCCGCCGAGAAGCTGGCACGGATCGGCGCCGATTTCCTGATCTGTCCCGACAACACGATCCACGAGGCGCTGCCGCTGGTGCTGCCGCGCTCGCCCTTGCCGTGGTTGCATATCGCCGAGGTGGTGGCGGCGGAAGCCGTGGCGCGAGGCTTCCGGCGCCTCGGCATCACCGGCACGCGCTGGCTGGTCGACAGCGAGGTCTACCCCGAGGCGCTGACGGCGCGCGGGCTCGGCTATCTACGCCCGAACCCGGAGGAACGGGCCGAGACCAACCGGATCATCATGGAGGAGCTGGTCTATGACCGGTTCAAGCCGGAGTCGGCCGCTTACTTCCAGCATGTCATCGCGCGCATGAAAGACGACGGATGCGATGCCGTCATCCTCGGCTGCACCGAGATTCCGCTGATCATCAGCGACGCGAACGCGGCGCTGCCGACGCTGGATTCCACGCGACTGCTGGCTCGAGCCGCGCTGCGCCGGGCCGCGCAAGGTGCCGTGGCGGCGGAAGCTTAGGCGCGCATCAACCACCCACGTAACGTCATGGTCGTGCTCGGCACGACCATCCAAGAGTTTCTCGCAACCGGCGAGTCTTTTCCCAACGAAACTCGTGGACGGTCGGACCAAGTCCGACCATGACGGAGTGGGAAGGGCGCGAGCGAGGCTAGTCGATCTCGTGCGACGGCGTACGGGCCTGAGCGCCCTTGGGTGCGGCGCGCAGGTATTGCGAGGGCCAGGACGCCTCATGGCCCAGCTCTTCCGCGGCCTCCAACGGCCAGTACGGCGAGCGCAGCAATTCGCGCGCCAGCAGCACCATGTCCGCTTCCTCGCCGCGGATGATGTGGTCGGCCTGTGCGGCGCCGGTGATGAGCCCGACCGCGGCGGTCGGGATGCCCGCCTCGCGCCGGATGCGCGCGGCGAATGGCGTCTGATAACCCGGGCCGACCGGGATCTCCGCCTTCTGGACGTTGCCGCCGGAGGAGCAGTCGATCATGTCGACGCCCAGGCCCTTCAGCTGGCGCGCCAGCTCGATCGATTGCTCGATGTCCCAGCCGCCCTCCACCCAATCGGTGCAGGAGATGCGCACGAACAGCGGGCAGCGCTCCGGCAGGTCGGCGCGTACCGCCTGCGCCGTATCGCGCAGGAAGCGCGTGCGGTTCTCGAACGAGCCGCCGTAGGCGTCGGTGCGATGGTTGCTGAGTGGCGACAGGAACTCGTGGAACAGGTAGCCGTGGGCCGCATGGATCTCGATCACGCGGAAGCCGGCGTGATAGGAGCGCTCGGCCGCCTCGACGAACGCTTCCTGCAGTTTATGGATTCCGGTGACGTCGAGCGCTTTCGGCGTCGGATAGTCGTCGGCGAAGGCCTCGGCGCTCGGCGCCAGCGGTGTCCAGCCGCCGGCATTGTCGGCGACCTTGCCGTGGCCGGACCAGGGGCGGTGGGTGCTGGCCTTGCGGCCGGCGTGGGCCAGCTGGATGCCGGCGATCGAGCCTTGCTGGTCGATGAAATGCGTGGCGCGGGCGAGCGGCTCGAAGTGGCGTTCGCTCCATACACCCAGGTCCTGTGGGGATATGCGGCCTTCCGGCGTGACTGCGGCCGCTTCGGTGAACACCAGGCCGGCGCCGCCGATGGCGCGGCTGGCAAGATGCACGAAGTGCCAATCGTTCGCCATGCCCTCGCGCGAGGAATACTGGCACATGGGCGACACGCCGATGCGGTTGCGAAAGGTGATCTCGCGCAGGCGGAACTCGTCGAACAGGTGGGACATGGGGCTACTCCGGTTGATCCTGAATAGATAACACCGAAGATGGATTTCTCAATGCGCGCCCGCCGCACTGCCGCCCGCCGCTTTTTTCAGGGCAAGCGCGGCGAGCAGGGCGAGCACCAGGCCGACGCCGAGCAGCACGAACACGTCGCTGTAGCTCATCACGAAGGCTTGGCGGCGGACGACCTTGCCGATGGCGACGATGGCCTGGTGCTGCGCGGTTGCCGGGTCGGCGATGCCGTGGGTCAGGAAATAGTGCGTCAGCTCGGCGATGCGCTGGCGCGTCGCCTCGCTGAACAGGGAGATCGAATCCATCAGCGTGTTGGAGTGGAACTGTTCGCGCTTGGTGATCAGGGTCTGCAGGGTGGCGATGCCGATGGCGCCGCCGAGGTTGCGGGTCATGTTGAACAGGCCCGAGGCCGAGCCGGCATTCTCCGCTTCGATGCCCGCGCTGGCGACGACGGACAATGGGGTCATGACCAGCGCCTGGCCGAAGGCGCGGACGACGTTGGCCCAGAACAACTGGTCGCCGGCATAGTCCACGGTCATGAAGATGTTCATGAAGTTGCTGGCGGCGAACAGCGCGAAGCCGATGCCGATCAGCACGCGGATGTCGACCAGCTTCATCAGGCGGGGAACCAGCGGGATCATGAGTAGCTGCGGGATGCCGGTCCAGGCCAGCACTTCGCCGATCTGCTCGGCGTTGTAGCCCTGGATCTGCGACAGGTAGAGCGGCAGCACGAAGGACGAGCCGTAGAGCGCGGCACCCAGCATGAAGTTGGCGGCGGTGCCCAGGCCAAAGTTGCGGCGGGCCAGCAGGCGCAGGTTGATGACCGGGTTCTTCACCGTGAGCTCGATCCATACGAAGATCGGCAACGCGACAGCGGCGATGATCGACAGGCGAAGGATGAAGTCGGAACCGAACCAGTCGTCCTTGTTGCCTTCCTCGAGCACGGTCTGCAAGGCGGCAAGGCCGACCGCCATGAAGAGGATGCCGGCCCAGTCGCCCTGGCGCAGCAGCCCGAGCTGCATCGGTGCCTTGGGCAGCGAGACGAACAGCATGGCCAGCATGATGAGGCCGGGGACCAGGTTGACGTAGAAGATGTATTCCCAGCCATAGTTCTCGTTCAGGTAACCGCCGATGGTCGGGCCGATTGCCGGCGCGAAGGTGGCGGACAGAGCGAACATGGCGAGGCCGACCGGCTGCTTGGCGCGCGGCAGCATGGTCATGATGAGCGTGAAGGCGGCCGGGATCAGCACGCCGCCGCTGAAGCCCTGGATCGCGCGCAGCGCAATCATCTCGCCCAGGTTCTGCGCAAAGGCGCAGGCGACCGAGAAGACCAGGAACAAGGCCGTGTTGACGATTAGGAACTTGCGCATGGAGAACACGCGCGACAGCCAGCCGGTCAGCGGGATGACGATGATCTCCGCGATCAGGTACGAGGTGGCGATCCAGCCGCCGTCATCGATGCCGGCGCCGATAGCGCCCTGGATGTCGGCGAGGGAGGAGTTGACGACCTGGATATTGAGGACCGCGAGGAACGCGCCCAGGGTCACGCCGATCACGGCGAGCCAGGTGGTGAACGAGACGGCGTCGGCATTCTGGTTGGCCGGAACCGCGATCTGCGGCGTTGGCGTCAGCTGCCGGGGACGGAGGGAATGGTCGTCAAAGAGTTCGGCGACGGACATGGCGCGCCTCGTATCGTCTTAGCGAGCAGCGACGTTTTCGGAAGTGGCGGTGGGCGTGCCGGCATCGGCGAAGCTGCGGGTGTCGATCACCGGCTCGACCGACATGCCGGCGCGCAGGCGGCCGGCAAGCGCATCATTGGTCTCGATCGCGATCTTCACCGGGATGCGCTGCACGATCTTGGTGAAGTTACCGGTGGCGTTGTCCGGCGGCAGCAGCGCGAACTCAAGGCCGCTGGCGGGCGACAGGCTGTCGACGTGGCCCTTCACGACATGGCCGGGGAAGGCATCGACCTCGATCTCGACCGGCTGGCCGGCGGCGACGTTGGTCAGCTGCGTTTCCTTGTAGTTGGCGACGACATAGACCGCGTGCAGCGGAACGACCGCCATCAGCTGGGTGCCGGCCTGCACATACTGGCCGACGCGCAGCGAGCGGGCGCCGACCGTGCCGTCGATCGGCGCGGTGATGGTGGTGTAGGAGAGGTTGAGCTGCGCCTGATCGGCAGCAGCCTGCAGGCGCGTGACCTGCGTCTCGGCCTTCACGCGCGCGGTGTTGAGCACTTCGACGCGCTGATGCGCGGCAGTGAGGGCGGCGCGATCGCTCTGCAGGCGCGCAGTTGCCTGCTGCAGCACGGTCTGCGCGCGCTGCTCGTCCTGCACCGAGGTGATCCGGCCGGCGGTCAGCTTGTGATAGCGGTCGTAGTCGTCCTGCGAGAATTTGAGGGCGGCCTGGTCGGAGACGATGGCGGCCTCGGCCTGCGCGATCACCGACTGCTGCTCGGTCAGCTGCGCGTCGATGTTGCGGATGTCGGCGTCGGCGCTGGCGACGTCGGCCTTGGCCTGGGCGAGGGCGGTCCGATAGTCGCGGTCATCGATCCGCGCCAGCACGTCGCCGGCCTTTACTTGCTGGTTGTCCTCGACCGCGACGGCGGAGATGTAGCCGGAGACCTTGGGCGCGATGGTGGTGTAGTCGGCCTGGACATAGGCGTCGTTGGTCGATTCCAGAAACCGGCCGGTCTCGAACCAGTACCAGCCGAAGGCGCCCGCACCGGCCAGAACCACCGTCCCAGCGCTCGCCATCAAAATCCGCTTCAAGGTCTTCGACATGGTCAGCTCCGATAGGGCATTTTGTAATGGTCAGTACTTAGCTAGTCCGCGGATCGGATCAAGCGCCCGAGCCATGCGTTCTACGCATTGGCCATCGGCCAACTCACATATGCCTCTTTGAATTGCTTGAATAAATCATACCTTGGCGTTAAGATGCCCCTATCCAGGGAGGAACCCCTAGCCAAGGTGGGCGGCTATTGAAAGTACCGTCCGGGACAGTACATACTGTGGGTAACTTCGGAAACGAAGGAGATCGAGATGGCCACGACGACCATCGACAAGCCGGGGGGCGCCGCCCGCCGCAAGGGCCGCTGCCCGCTGCCCGAACGGCGCCAGGCGCTGTTGGACGCCGCCCGCGACGTGTTCCTGGAGCGCGGCTACGCCAATGCCACCATCGACGCGGTGGTGGAGCGCGCCGGCGGCTCCAAGGCGACCGTCTATGCGCTGTTCGAGAACAAGGAGGGCCTGTTCGCCGCCCTGGTGGCGGAGGCTGCGGAAGAGCTGTCAGCGCTGGTCCAGGGCTATCCGCTGGACGGTAAGCTCGAGGACGACCTGCGCGATTTCGGCCGCCACTACCTGGAGATCCTGACCCGGCCGGAGCGCCTGGCGCTGTTCCGGCTGGTGCTGGGCGAGTCCGGCCGGGTGCCGGAAGTCGGCGAGATCTTTTTCCGCACCGGCCCGCAGGTCATTTTCCGGCGGGTCGCGGAGATGCTGAGGTCAGCCGCCGGGCGCGGCCAGATCGAGATCTCCGATGCGGAGGGCATGGCGCACTTCTTCATCGATGCGCTGCGCGGGCACATCCACATGGAGGTGCTGCTCAATCCAACGCGGCGCCCGACCCCAAAGGAGATCGAGCGCCACGTCGATTTCGTGGTGGAGAATTTCCTGCGTGCCTGCCGGCCCCCGGCGCGCGCGTAGAGACTACTTGCGGCTGCGGCTGCCGGGCTTTTCCGTTCCGACCACACCGAAGTCCTTGGACTTGGTGGCTCGGTTCGCGAAGTCGAATCCTTCGGCGATCAGGCCGCGCTTCAACAGCTCGCGCACGGCGGCGGCGCGGCTCGGCATCCTGGTCTTGAACCGCCAGTCATCGACCGCCTTCAATTCGTCATCGGTGAGCATGATCTGCAAGCGCTGGCCGCGATTGAGCTCTCCCATCTCGCCTCCTCTCAAGCAACCGGCTTAGTATGTGGTGTCCACTCAAAAACCGTCAAGTGCGCATATGGTGTTTTTTACTCATTTATATCATCTGATGTTCAGGTCGTATTCGCTGACCTTGATGGCTAAATGGTGAAATAAGTGCAAGTAGACAAAGAGTATTCGTTAGCCTAGCGCGCTCTAGGTGTCTTGGTCTGTTTAAGTATTCGTTGCATTATTCTGGAATAGTGCGATGCTTTTGGCATGTTCTCCCGTCATTTCCGAGGGAGCGAGCCATAGCATCGCACCTGACATTGGCCTTTTCACAGCCAGATCCCGCGGTGGAAGCGAATCATCGCATTGCAAACAGCCTCGCGATGGTTGCAGGCCTGGTCCGTTTGCAGGCGTCGTCGATCGGCAGCCGATCGAGCCCGATCGACAAGGAGGAAGTGCGGACCATCCTCGTGGAACTCGGCGGCCGGGTCGACGCGGTGGCGCGCCTACACCGGCGGCTTGCCGCGAACCCGGCGGAGGAAGCCATCGACCTCGGGGAGTATCTGCGAGACATCTCGAGGGCCGTCGTGGCAGCGCTGTCCCGCGGTCGTGACATCCGGCTGCAATTCGCCTGCCACGGGCCCTGTGTTCTGCCGCCGGAGCGAGCGCTGTCGATCGGTTTCATCGTGGTGGAGTTGGTCACGAACGCGGTGAAATATTCCCACCCCACGGGGGTGCCGGGCGAGATCAACGTCGGCTGTTCCCAAGGGGTGGACGGGACAGTCACCGTCGAGGTCTCGGATGACGGGGTCGGATTGCCAGACGGATTGGATCCGATGACGACGGACTCTTTGGGATTGCGGCTGGTGCGCGCGGTGGCCGAGCAGCTCAGCGCGCGAGTCCGGTTTGCGCAGGACGCGCTTGGATTGTCCTGGGTGCTGCAGATGCCACGCGAGCAGCGCGCATGACGTCGTGGAACCATCGCTCACGACGGCGGGGAGGGTTACAATGACCAAGAAGAACTATCGCTGCTATTTCACCGATGCCGGCGATCGCATCCGGACTTACGAACAGATCGAGTGCGCCGACGACAGCGCGGCGGCGTTGAAAGTCGACGAGCTGTTGGCGACATCGCGATACAGCTCCGCTGAACTGTGGGAAGGCAAGCGCCTGGTCGGCAAATGGACCGGCAACGGCCAAGGCTCCGCGGACAGCCTGCTAGCGCGAAATAGCTCCTGAGGGGAGCGGCGCCGCTCCAACGCGGCAGGCCCCGCCGGGGTGAACCGGCAGGGCTCCACGATCGTCCTACTTCACCTTGAATGAATTGTTGCCGTCGTCGCTTTCGTGCACGCGGTTCGGATCGTCGACGCGGACATAGAGATGGGTGGCGCCATCGATGGTGCCGCCAAGCTCGGCCAGCACGACCTGGGACTGGCCGGGCAGCACCGCCGGCACCAGGGTGCCGCGCGCGGTGGCCTGGTTGCCGACCCAGCGCAGCGCCTTGAGATTGGTCGGCGTGGAGGCGGCGGTGCCCTTGTTGGTGACCTTCACGAACAGCTTGGTCGGGACCGCGGGGCTGGGCTGCACGCTGTCGATCACCAGGTCGGCCAGCTTCTTGGTCGGAGTCACATCGGCCACCAGATCGCCGATGACAGGCTTGGGGTCCGTGGGGCTGGTCGTGATCTCGCCATCGCCGGCCGTCGTGACGGTGCACTTCACCGAATAGTCGGCGATGTTGGACAGCTTTTTGTGCGGCGAGAGCACCTCCAGTTGGAAATAACCCTGGGTCAGGTTCGGGTTGCTCGGTGCCGCCAGGCCGAGCGCGCCACTGCTGGATTGCGCGGCCGTGAAGCCGAGGCCCTTGGGCTTGTTCTTGGCGTCGATCTCGATGACGTGGTCGAGGAACTTCACGTCCGACTTGTCGAACTTGACCTGGAAGGTCTGCGAGTGATTGCCGAGCTGGTCGATAAAGCGGTACTTCACCGTGCCCTTGCCGGTCGCTTCGATGGTCGGATTGAGGTGCAGCTTGGCCGGGCACTTCGCTTCGTAATGCTTCGGCGTGATGGCAAGCGCGGCCTGGTTCACCTGGAAGCCCATGGCGAGATCATCGCTGGCCGTCGGCTTGGGGTCGGGCAGCGCCTGGCCGACGACGTGGGCGATCGTTTCCTTTCGGCACTTTACAAAGACATCGGCATAGGTCGGTTGCGACTGCTTCCATTGGATGGTCGGCGCGCCGGCTTCCTGGAGATCGTGATTGTCGTTCTTGTGCCCGACGCGCGCGACATAGTGGAATGCGATCGACATCTTGGTGTCGCGGTCCTGCGCAAAAATCGCGTCGTGCTTAAGACCCTGGTCTTCGAGCTCGTCACGCAACCGGCGGCAAGCGTTGCGCGCCTTGTTGGCAAGACTGTTGTCGCCGACGTCCGCCTCCCACCAGGCATCCATGTCGACGTGCTTCTTGGCGCCAAGGTCGATCCGATGGGCGTAGTTGTATTGGTCGAACTCGACCAGCGCGCCGCAGCACACGCCGACCTGGCCGGCGGACCACAGGGGCGCGGCGCCGATCGTGATGTAGGAGTCCTTGATCCGCCACTTCGAAGCAGTGACTTCAGCTTCGATGCGGAACGGCAGCTTGAGCGTCGTCTTCTCGACGATGGAATAGTTGCCGTTCGCCGGAATGACGCTGATGAGATTCTGGGTGCCGAAGCCGGCCGCCTGCCAGTTATGGGCAGGACCGATCGTCGGATTGGTCATGGAGTCCGAGCCGGGCGTGTACAGGTCGGCTGAAGCGCCGGTGGCGCTCATCATGAGCAGACCGGCGGCGGCACCCAGCAGCATCGTGCGCTTGGTCATGGCGTCTCTCCTTGTGGATGCGCAGACGCCGTGCATCGACGTCTGCGTTCACAAGCTCCGTCGAGATGCCAGAGCGAGGGGTTTGCCGCCGATCACGCCAATGTCAGCCAAAGCGCTGGGAACGTGATGGGGATCACATGGCTCATCGGTTCTGCAGCGGCGGGCCGACCAGCTCGATGCCGTTCTGCCGGCAGGCTTCGACGAGCCTGGCCATGGTGTCGGCGTCGGGCGCTGTCGGCGGCGGCAGTCCGGGCCGGTTGGCCGGACGGCTCACCGACCGCAGCATGCTCTCGAAATCGTGGCCGCGCGTGATGGTCATGACACGGGCGCCGTCCGATTCCACGACGTAGCTGTGCGGCACGCCCTTGGGCGCTACGGCGGCATCGCCGGCGTGGAGGAATTGAGTGTGCCCGCCGACCTCCAGGCGCAGCGTGCCATAGAGCACGACAAAGATCTCGTCTTCGTGGCGATGCAGATGGAGCGGCGGCGCATCGCCATGCGGCATGTGATGCTCGACCACACACAGGCCGCCGTTGCCCTCGCGGGCCGAGACCAGAAATTTGATGGCGGTGCCGAGAAACCACCGCGGTTGGCCGCGATCCGGGTTTGCCAATGCCAGGTCCATGGTC
>DATEOK010000184.1:0-36228 GCA_035274225.1 Dongiaceae bacterium | reverse complement strand
ATTCGATCTGGCGGGCGCGGTCGTCGGCCTGCTCGTCTTCTGGCTGGTCCTGCATTTTCATGCCGACCTGTTCGGCGTCGCTCCGGTGTGACCGCCTAGGTCAAGCGCCGTTCAGCCTGCGCTTCGAGCGCGTTCCTGAATTCGTCGGCCGGCCACTTTTCAGCCAGCGCCTTCAGCAAAAGCTGGGCCTGCGTTTCCGGCGCGAGGCCATATAGCGGCGGGTCGCGATCGAGGTTGGTCGGGAACGAATAGCCTTCCGCGCAGGCAGCGACGGCGTTGGCGCATTGCTCGGCGCTGAGCTCGTTGCCGAGTGCCAGCAGCGCCGGATAGAGCGCCGCGCTCATGCGCGTGCGGTCGACGCTTTCCATCGCGCGGCCATAGGCCGAGGACACTTGCAGCAGGTTGGCGATGCGCTTCACGTCGCTCGTGCGGTTGCTGCCGGCGGCATGGAACAGGGCCGGATTGAAGAACACCGCGTCGCCCTTGGCGAGCGGCAGCTGGATGCGGTGCTTATCGAAATACGCGATGAACTCCGGCCGCCGCCACGCCAGGTAGCCGAGCTCATAGGTCTGCGAGAACGGTAGGTAGAGCGTCGGGCCGGTCTCGATCGGCATGTCGCAATGGGCAACCGCGCCTTGCAGCGTCAGCACCGGCGACAACCGGTGGGCATGCGCGGGAAAGCGCGCGAGCTGCTCCGCCGTCTGGAACCCCATGTGGTAGTCGCGATGCGGCGACTGCGCCGCGCCGCCGGGATTGACCACGTTGATCTGCGAGGTGACTTGGTAGCAAGGCCCGAGCCATGCCTCGCTCACCAGGGCCAGCGCCGCGTTGCCGTAGTAGCGCGCGAACAGCTGCGGATCGCGCAGGCACAGCTTCTCCAATGCGTTCCAGATGCGGTCGTTGGCGCCGGGCTTGGCGAAATGATCGCCGGCGTTGGCATTGGCCGCGCGCTGCTCCGCGATCATGGTGAAGAAGCTGTCAGTGGTGGCGTCGACCACCGCAGCATCGGGGAACGCATCCTGGAGCAAGAGGATGCCCGGCCCGTCATTCAACGCCCGCGTCCACTCCGCCATCAGCGCCTTGCGGATCTCCGGCACAGCGGCGGCGCGACGGATGTCATCGCCTTGATAGCTGAGGACGTTGTGATGGACAGCGCTTGCCAACGGATAGTCGGCAAGGCGCGCGTGGCGCTCGACCAGCCGGCGGAAATCATCCAGCCGGCAATCGGCGTCGCTGATCCAGATGCGGGTGGGTTCCATCGCGCAATGATGCTCCAAATCCAGGACCTTGGCGCAAGTCTCAAATCTGAATGGAATATTTATTGCACCGAAGTCTATCCAGCGAAATGTTTGCTGCAAAGAGACCTTTGCCGATCATCGCAAATGACGGCGGCAGGCGAGTGATTGCGACACCGGTTTCGGTTCTGTTAGCCTCGGAGATGCGGGGGCACCGGCAGACTCCCCGCTTTCCCAAGACGCCTGGCGTCCAAGCTCTGCTACCAGCCGCGCCCTGGAGGCGAGCGGGGTAGCATGGACGCGTCCAATCCCACCGTAGCTCCCGACACTGCCATCGGATCCCTGCTGTGCGCGCGGGCGTTGCGCGACTTCGGCGATGGTTTCGTTGCCGTCTTGCTGCCGGTCTATCTGCTTCGTCTCGGCCTCGGACCGATCCAGGTCGGGATGGTGGCGACCGCGGCGCTGCTCGGATCGGCATTGCTCACGTTGGCCATCGGCTTCCTCGGCGCCCGATATGACCACCGACGCCTCCTGCTGGCCGCCGCCGGCCTGATGGTGGCGACCGGCGTGGCGTTCGCCGTGGTGGACGACTACGCCATCCTCCTGGTCGTGGCGTTTGCCGGCACGGCCAACCCATCCGCGGGTAGCGTCAGCATATTCGTGCCGCTGGAGCATGCGGTCCTGGCACACGAGGCAGCGAACGACCAACGCACCAAGATCTTCGCCCGCTACAGTCTGATCGGCGCGCTCGCGGGGGCAGCGGGCTCGATGGCCGCGGGCGCACCGGACCTGATGGCGCCTCTCGGGCTCAGGGAGTTGCAAGCGCTCAAGCTCATGTTCATCCTGTATGCTGCGCTCGGACTGACCGGCGGTTTGTTCTACGGCCGCATCCCGAGACAGCAAGGAACCCCGAAGAAGCGTCCTGACGCTGCGCTGGGGCCATCCCGCATCATCGTCTACAAGCTGGCCACGCTGTTCAGCCTCGATGCCTTCGCCGGCGGGTTCGTCGTGCAGTCGCTGCTGGCGCTGTGGCTGTTCGAGCGTTTCGACCTGTCGCTGGCCGAGGCCGGATTTTTCTTCTTCTGGTCCGGCGTGCTCTCGGCCTTTTCGTTTCCGATCGCCGCCTGGCTGTCGCGGCGCATCGGCCTCGTCAACACGATGGTGTTCACCCACATCCCCGCCAACATCGCGTTGATCCTGGCGGCATTCGCACCAACGCTGCCGATTGCGCTGATCCTGCTGCTGGTGCGGGCGGCGCTGTCGCAAATGGATGTGCCGGCCCGCTCCTCCTACGTCATGGCGGTGGTCACCGAAGCCGAGCGCGCGGCGGCCGCCAGCCTGACGTCCGTGCCGCGCAGCCTCGCCTCCGCGATCAGCCCAATCTTGGCCGGCACGCTGATGGCCGCGTCCTTCCGCGCCTGGCCGCTGGTGATCTGCGGCGGCCTGAAGATCGCCTACGACCTGCTGTTGCTCCTGCAATTCCGGCACGTGAAGCCGCCGGAGGAAAAATGACCGGACACTGACAAGCGAATGACCCAATGGCAAAGGTATCCTTGCCAAGCACAATCGGGTGCCCGCAAAATGGTGACATCCAAGTGGGCTGGCCGCTGCCCGCCCCTAATTGTCGAGTCTCAGTTTCTGCATGCTTCGTATCGTCGTTCTGGCCTTTGTCCTGGCGTTCTTGACAAGCGGGTGTGCTACCAGAGTTGACTGGGATTATCCGCGCACATCGTCGACCGCATTCACTCAACCGCAGACCACCACGGTCGGCGCTCTTTTTCAGGAAGTGGCGGATCGGCACGCCACTCAGTCCGGATTCGCCCTGTTGCTGCAGGGCCATCGCGCCTTCACCGCCCGCCTCGCCTTGGCCGATCTGGCGGAAAAGACGCTGGACGTGCAGTACTACATCTGGGACAGCGACACGACCGGCAGGATCATGGCGGAGCATTTGATCCGCGCCGCCGATCGTGGCGTCCGTGTTCGGCTGCTGCTCGATGATCACTATCAATCCGAGGAGAACGACCTCAAGGTCGCGGCGCTCGATGCGCACCCCAATATCGAAGTGCGCATCTTCAACCCGGTTGAGAACCGGCGCTGGCGCACGCTGAGCTTCCTGTCCGAGTTCAGCCGCGCCAATCATCGCATGCACAACAAGCTGTTCGTTGCCGACAATGCCGTCGGCATTGTCGGCGGGCGCAACATCGCAGATGTCTATTTCGGTGTTCGGCCCGATAGCAATTTCCGCGACCTCGACGTGGCGATGGCCGGTCCGATTGTCCGTGACCTGTCAGCAAGCTTCGACGTGTTCTGGAATAGCAAGTGGTCCGTTCCGGCCGGCGCGATCGTGTCGCAACAGGTGACTCAGCAAGAATACCTGGCGGCGAAGAGAAGGCTCGACCAGAACATTGCCGCTGCGGGCTACCCTTATCCGGTGGATGAAAGCGTTGCCGATCTCCGCGAGCGTCTCGTCGAGGTAAGAGACAAGTTCATCTGGGCGCCCGGCCGCGTCTTCGCCGAAAACCCGTCCCGCGTGGATGCGGGGGATGACGGAGAGGTGATCTATCAGGCGCTTCGCGAGCGGGTGCAGCAGACGCGGCATGAACTGCTGATCGAATCACCCTACCTGATCTTGAATGACCGCACGATTCGAGGCGTGAAAGCGCTCACGGCACGAAATGTCAAAGTGCGGATCCTGACGAACTCGGCAGCTACCAACGACGTGATTGCAGCACATGCCGGCTATGCCGAGACGCGCGAAGATCTCATCAACGCCGGCGCCGAGCTCTACGAGCTGCGGCCCGACAGCAACATGAAGCGGGATTGGTCGATCACCGCCGGCAAGTCGCGTGCCGCGCTGCATGCCAAGGCGCTCGTCTTCGACCGGGAATCCGTGTTCATCGGCAGTTTCAACCTCGATCCGCGTTCGACCGCAATCAATACCGAGATCGGCGTGATGATCGACAGTCCAGAGATTGCCCGCCAACTCGGGGCGTTCATGGATGAGGGCGTGTCGCCGGGCAGCGCGTTCCGAGTCACGCTCGATCAGGAAGACCACCTGGCCTGGACCGCCGATACGAATGGAACGAAGGTGACGCTCGACAGCGACCCCGAGACGACCTTCTGGCAGCGTCTCATGATCGATACGATCGGATTGCTGCCAATCGACGATCAGCTTTGACGCGAACGACAAAGGCCGGGACGATGCCCGGCCTTTGCTGTGTGCTTCGCTCTGAAAGCGCGTTAGCGCTTCGAGAACTGGAAGCTGCGGCGCGCCTTGGCGCGGCCGTACTTCTTACCCTCGACCGTGCGGCTGTCGCGGGTCAGGAAGCCGCCCTGCTTCAGCGCGGGCCGGAGGTCCGGCTCGAACAGGGTCAACGCGCGGCTGATGCCGTGACGGACCGCGCCGGCCTGGCCGGAGAGGCCGCCGCCGACCACGGTGGCGACGATGTCGAACTGGCCCGAACGGTTCACCACGCTGAACGGCTGGTTGATCATCATGCGCAGCACCGGACGGGCGAAATAGACCGTGCTGTCGCGGCCGTTGACGGTGATCTTGCCGCTGCCCGGCTTCAGCCAGACACGGGCGATGGCGTCCTTGCGCTTGCCGGTCGCATAGGAGCGGCCCTGGGCGTCGACCTTGCGCTCGCGCTTCGGCGCGGCGGCTGGAGCCTGCGTGCCACGGACGGCGGTGCCGAGATCGCGCAGGTCCTTCAGGTCGGTGACGCGGCTGGTTTCGTTGCTCATGCTAGGCGCTCCGCTTGTTCTTCGGGTTCATGGCGCCGACATCCAGCGTCTCGGGCTGCTGGGCGGCGTGCGGATGCTCGGTACCGGCGAACACGCGCAGGTTCTTCATCTGCTGACGGCCGAGCGGGCCGCGCGGCACCATGCGCTCCACCGCCTTCACGATCGCGCGTTCCGGAAACTTGCCACCGAGGGTCTTGCCCATGGTGACTTCCTTGATGCCGCCGGGATGGCCGGTGTGCCAGTGGAAAACCTTGTCGTTGAGCTTGTTGCCGGTGACCTTCACCTTGGCGGCGTTGATGATGATGACGTTGTCGCCGCAATCGATGTGCGGGGTGAAGGTGGTCTTGTGCTTACCGCGCAAGCGGTTCGCCACGATCGAGGCAAGGCGGCCCAGCACGACGCCGTCGGCGTCGATCAGGATCCACTTCTTGACCACCTCGCTCGGCTTGGCGGTATAGGTCTTCATGTTGTCTGCTCCTGTTGGCCGGGGGATTTGCAGCCCTTCCGGCAGCCGGCGGATCGTATAGTGGACGGAATCGCACCCGTCAATGAGCTTAAATCGTTCATAATCAACGTCTTATGATTTTGGTATTATGATACCACAAGACTCGACTTCGCTGTTCTCGACATTTCCTCGGGGTTTGGCAATCATTGACGCAAATGGACGACCATGTCGCCCGACCCTGACTACGACCTGATCGGCGATGACGACCTGTCCCGGCAGATGATGCCGCGGATCGCGGTGCCCGACCACGAGTCATGGCTGGCCAAGGATTTGGCCTTTTCCGACGCCCTCAAGGACCGCATTTCCGTGCACCGCGACCAGCGCTATGGCGATGGCCCGCGGCAGTTCGCCGACCTCTACCCGGCGCCGCGGCCGGGCGGGCCGATCGTCCTGTTCTTCCACGGCGGGTTCTGGCGCGCCTTGTCCAAGGACCATCTCGGCTTTGTCGCCGGCCCGCTGGTGGAGGCCGGCGCTGCGGCGGTGGTGCCGGGCTACGACCTCTGCCCCTCGGTGCCGCTGAAGACCGTGGTGGAGCAGGCGAAGCAGGCCCTGCTGTGGACCCGGCAACAGGCGGCGCGGCTCAACGGCGATCCGAACCGGATCTATGTCGCAGGCAACTCCGCCGGCGCGCATCTGGCCGCCATGCTGATGACGGAGGATTGGAGCAGGCACGGCCTGCCGCGCGCGCCGATTGCGGGCGCCATCCTGGTCACCGGCATCTACGACCTGCGCGCCGTCCTGCGCATCCAGGTGAACGAGGAGGTGCGGCTCGCGCCCGAAGATGTGCTGGGATTGAGCCCGCAGTTCCTGCCGCTGCATTGCCGGGTGCCGACCATCGTCGCGGCCGGCGCCGCCGAGCCGCCCTTATGGATTGAGCAGTCGCGACGCTTCGCCGCCAGGCTGTCCGCCAAGGGCGCCGATGTCCGGTTGATGGAAGTCGCCGGGCTGCATCATTTCTCGATCACGCATTCGCTATCCGATTCAAACGCGCCGCTGACGCGCGCCATACTTGATCTGGTTCATCGATGAGCACCATGAGCAACCTTGCCTTCCAGCCGTTGTACGACAAGATCGGCGCCACCTATGACGCGACGCGCCGAGCCGAGCCCGAGATCCTCAGTGTGCTGGCTGAGCTGCTCGACCTCAAACAGGGCGCCGACGTGCTCGATATCGGCTGCGGCACCGGCAACTACACGACGGCCTTGGGCGATCAGTACGGTTTCGAGATGATGGGCCTCGACCGCTCCGGCCTGATGCTGCGCACCGCACGGGCGAAGGCGCCGGGGCTGCGCCTGGTCGGTGCGGACGCCGCCAACCTGCCCTTCCCCAACCGGGGCTTCGACGGTGCGATCTGCACGCTGGCGATCCATCACTTCGACGATCTCGAAGCCTCGTTCGCGGAAGCCAAGCGCGTGCTAGACCGCGGGCGGCTGGTGATCTTCACCGCGCTGCCGGAGCAGATCAAACGCTATTGGCTCAGCGCCTATTTCCCCGAGATGATGGCGGAAGCGGCCGAGACGATGCCGGACTGGAACACGGTCGAGATCTCGCTGCGCCGCGCCGGCTTCCGCACCTGGACCCAGAAGCTGCACAGGATGCCGCTGCAGCCGGTCGACATGCTTCTTTACAGCGGCAAGCATCAACCCCATCTCTATCTTGACCAGCGGGTGCGGGCGAATATTTCGGCCTTCGCCAACCTGGCGGACCCGGATGAGGTGGGCGAAGGGCTCGAACATTTGCGGCGCGACCTGGCGCAGAATCGGTTCGAGCAGACGACGGCCGAATACGAAGACGTCGGCGGGGACTATCTGTTCATCGCCGCGCAAGTATAATCATCGGGAGAGAATGCCATGGCCATTGCACACGCCAAGCAGCCCAAGATCCAGCCCGGGACCGACCTCGTCCTGCGCGAAGAGGTCGAGCCGGGCATCGTGCGATTGACGCTGTATCGCCCCGATGCGCGCAACGCGTTGTCGCTCGAGCTGATGCGCCAGCTGATGACGCAGCTGGAATCGATGGCCTACGACGACCAGGTGCGCGTCATCATCCTGGGCGGCGCCGGGGCCGCGTTCTGTGCCGGCCACGACCTCAAGGAGCTGCGTGCTGATCCGACGCCGGAGTTCTACAACAAGGTGTTCAGCCTGTGCGGCCGCCTGATGCAGACGATCACGGATTTCCCGCGGCCGGTGATCGCGGAGGTCAAAGGCATTGCGACCGCGGCGGGATGCCAGCTGGTCGCCACCGCCGACCTCGCCGTCGCCGCCGACAATGCGCGGTTCGCGACCCCGGGTGTCAATATCGGCCTGTTCTGCTCGACGCCGATGGTCGCCTTGACCCGCGCGGTCGCGCCCAAGCACGCGATGGAGATGTTGCTGACCGGTGAGATGATCGACGCGGAGGAGGCCCGCCGCATCGGCCTTATCAACAAGGCCGTCCCACCGGCGGAGCTGACCGCGGCGACCATGGCGCTCGCGCGCACGATCGCCGGCAAGTCGGTCCAGACCGTGAAGACCGGCAAGGGCGCGTTCTATCGCCAGATCGATATGGATCTGAAGCACGCCTACGACTACGCGGCGCATATCATGACCGAGAACATGCAGGCGCTGGATGCGGAAGAAGGCATCGACGCCTTCCTGCAGAAGCGCAAGCCGGTCTGGCAGGACTGCTAAGCAACTATCGCGTCGTTTGCCCGACTCGCGTTGATCTCGGTACTGTCGCCGCGCTTCTTGTCGCGGCAGAAGAGAACATGCGTACCCATGAGCAAACGCTATCCCCGCTGGATCACCCTCGACTTCCTCGACTTCTGTCACCCGCGCATCCGCGAGATCTACGACTATTGGAACGGCAAGCGCGCCGGCCGCGCAATGCCGCGCCGTGCCGACATCGAGCCGATGGACCTGCCGAGCTTCCTGCAAGGCATCGTGATGGTGGATGTGGGGTATGAGCCCTACTCCCTCACCTATCGCCTGGTCGGCACGCGCGAGGCGGAAGCGCGCGGCCACAACCCCACCGGCAAGAGCGTGTTCAAGAATTGGGACGGCCGCTCCAAAGAGGATGTGCTGGAGAATTACCGCCTGGTGATCGAGAAGAAATGCGTGCTGTACGATGCCGACCGCAGCATGGATCCGGAGCGCGACTGGCTTGAAGCCGGAACGGTCTTTCTGCCGCTGTCCGATGACGGCGAGACCGTGAACAAGATTCTCATCTATACGGAATACAAGGACCGGCAGTGATCGCGCTCAGGCCGACGGCTTCGACTGAGCAAGAACCAGTCCATACCGTGTCATCACGTCGACCATCTTCGCGGGATTCGGGCCTCCCGGTGCCGTAACCACGTCCCTGATGTCGCGGAAGTATTGCGCGCCGATGTCCGGCGTGAGGATGATCAGCGCGCGTGCAGTCGTCTCGTGCGGATTGCTGAAAGCGTGCACGGAACCACGCGGCGTATACATGCGCTCCCCCGCCTTGAGGTCGCGCGTCTCGCCGTCGACGGTGTAGCGCAGGACGCCGTCGAGGACATAGGCGATCTCCTCATTGTCCTCGTGGCTGTGGGCCGGCGGAACGCGGGCGCCCGGCGGCACGATCAATTCGAACATACCCATTCCGGCGCCGCTGATGGTGCCGTCCACCAGGTAGTGGATTTCGAGTCCGCCGATTTTCACGACCGGCTGTTCCTGCGGTTGCATGCTCGCCTCCTACTTCGTCAGCACTTTCAGCGGATCGACCGCCTTGGTGCCTTTGCGCAGCTCGAAATGCAGCTGCGGGGTGTCGACGTTGCCGCTGCTGCCAACGCGGGCGATGGTCTGGCCTTGGGTGACCTTATCGCCCTTCTGCACCAGCAGCGATGAGTTGTGCGCGTAGGCGGTGACCCAGCCGTCGGCGTGGCGCAGCAGCACCATGTTGCCGAAGCCGCGCAATTCGTTGCCGGCGTAGGCCACGACTCCCGCCGCCGACGCTTTCACCGGCGCCCCGACCGGCGCCGCGATGTTGATGCCGTCGTTGCGCTGATTGTCCTTGGCGGGGCCGAACTTGGAGACGACCTTGCCGTCGACCGGCCAGACGAAGGGACTTCCTGGCTTCAGGGCCGGCAAAGGATCGCCGGCGGGCGCGGGCTTGGCCGGTGGCGACGGTTCGATCTGCGCGGTCTGGGTTGGCGGCGTTGGCTGGGTCGGTGCAATCTCGATCGGCTCGCCCGGCGCTGGATCCGAGGACGTCGCGGGCGCGGGCGCCCCTTGCAATGGCGGCAGGGCGCCTCCTGAGATGCCGCCGCCCGGCTGCGGCGACAGCGAGCCGCCGGCTTGGGTCTGCACGGTGGTCGCGCCTTCCGGAATGAAAGGCTTCGGCTGTGGGCCGGCGGGGAACGCAGCGGCTTGCGGCGCGGCGGCGATTGTGGAGGGCGCATCGACGCCGGTCGGCAGCACCAGGGCCTGGCCGATCTGCAGCGTATAGGGCGGACGCAGGTTGTTGAGCTGGATGAGCGCGCTGATCGAGACGCCTTGGCGGGCCGAGATTCCGGAGACCGTATCGCCCTTCTGCACCACGTAGCTGTTACGCGGTTGCAGGTTCAGCATCTGGCCGGCCTTGAGCGCATAGGGCGGCGCGAGGCCGTTGAGGTCGATCAGGGTGCGGATCGGGGTGTTGGTGCGCTCGGATACGATCGCAACGGTGTCGCCCGGCGCGACGACATACTGGCCGTTCTTGATCTCGCCGAACGGCGCGTCGGCCGGCACCGCGGGATCGGGCGCCGGCGGCGAGGCCAGCATGGAATTGAGATTGCAGCCGGCAAGCATGGTCGCGGCGAGCGTGACGGCGGCGATTGACGAAAGGGTGCGTGCCATCACCGGCCGTTCTGCGCCGCGCGTGGCGCCCGGCCCTCTTCCTCCGGCAGCGCACCGCCGACCAGCGGCACGAAGCGCACGTCGGCGAGGATTTCCTGGTGCAGGCCGTCGGGCTTCTTGACCAGGCGCAGCAGCACCTGGTCGCCGCGCTCGGCGCCGACCGGAACCACCATGATACCGCCTTCCGCCAGCTGATCGATCAAGGTCTGCGGCACGCCGTCGGCGGCTGCGGTGACGATGATGCGATCGAACGGCGCCTGCTCTTTCCAGCCCTTGGCGCCGTCGGCGGTCTTGGAGGTGATGTTGTGGATGCGCAGGTCGTGGAAGCGCGCTTCGGCTTCCTTGAGCAGCGAGGCGAAGCGCTCGATGGTGTAGACGCGGCGCGCGAGGCGCGACAGCACGGCGGCCTGGTAGCCGGAGCCGGTGCCGATCTCCAACACCTTGTGGGTCTTCTCGACCTGCAGCGCCTCGGTCATCAGCGCGACTATCTGCGGCTGGCTGATGGTCTGGCCCTGCGCGATCGGCAGCGCCTGGTCCTCGTAGGCCTGGTCGTGGAAGTGCGGCAGCACGAAGTTCTCGCGCGGGATGCGCTCGAGCGCCGCCAGCACGCGCGTGTCGGTGATGCCCGCGCGCCGCAGGCTCATGATGAGGCGGATCTTGCGGGCCTGCAGGCTCATCCGGCCGCCCGTTTGCGCGCCGCCTTCGGCTTCATGTCGGACAGCTTGGCAGCCGCCTGCGATAGCGAAGGCATGTCGGTGGAATCGCACTCAAGCGGCGTGACCGACACCATGTTTTCAAGGATCGCGCCGAGATCGGTGTTGGGATCCTGCGGATCGTCGGTCGGGAAGTCGCCAATCCACAGCATGTCCCGGCCCGCTGGGTCCTTGATCCTCTTGATCTGCGTGTGCTCCAAGCGGCGGCCCTGCGGCGCGACCTTCACGCCGGTGACCTGCTCCGGCGGGATCGGCGGGAAGTTGACGTTCATCAGGATCGATTTCGGCCAGCTTCCGGTATAGAGCCGGCGGATGATCTCCGGTGCGAATTTCTCCGCCGTCTTCCAATGCAGGTTGTCGCCCTTGCGCACCTGGCTGAAGGCGATGGACGGAATGCCGAGCAAGGCCGCCTCGCGCGCCGCCGCCACGGTGCCGGAATAGAACACGTCCTCACCGAGGTTGGCGCCGCGGTTGACGCCGGACAGCACCAGGTCGGGCGCGCGGTCCATGATGATGTGCTTCACCGCCATCAGCACGCAGTCGGAGGGCGTGCCGCCGACCGCGAAGCGCCGTGGGCTGATCTTGTGGATCGGCAGCGGTCGCCGCAGGGTCAGGCCATGGCTGGCGCCGCTCTGCTCGGCTTCGGGCGCGATCACCCAGACGTCCTTGGACAGCGAGCGCGCGACCCGCTCCAGGATCTTGAGGCCCGGCGCATGGATACCGTCGTCGTTGGAAACCAGGATGCGGGCGCTGGACAGGTCTTTGAGCGTTGCCTTAGGCATTTGCTTTCGCGATTCTTTCGAGGCCGTTCATATAGGGACGCAGCGCGGCGGGAATGGCCACCGATCCATCCTGCTGCTGATAGTTTTCGAGGATGGCGACCAGCGTGCGCCCGACCGCGAGGCCGGAGCCGTTCAGCGTGTGGACGAAGCGCGTGCCCTTCTCGCCCGCCTTGCGGCAGCGCGCCTTCATGCGCCGCGCCTGGAACTCGCCGCAGTTCGAGCAGCTGGAGATCTCGCGATAAGCGTTCTGGCCGGGCAGCCAGACCTCGATGTCGTAGGTCTTCTGCGCCGAGAAGCCCATGTCGCCGGTGCACAGCGTGATGACCCGGTACGGCAGGCCGAGGCGCTTCAGCACCTCCTCGGCGCAGTTGGTCATGCGCTTGTGCTCATCGTCGGAATGGTCGGGATGCGCGATCGACACCAGCTCCACCTTCAGGAACTGGTGCTGGCGGATCATGCCGCGGGTGTCCTTGCCCGCCGCGCCCGCTTCCGAGCGGAAGCACGGGGTCAGCGCGGTGAAGCGCCGGGGCAGCGCCGTCTCGTCGATGATCTCGTCGGACGCCAGGTTGGTCAGCGGCACCTCGGACGTCGGGATCAGCCACAGACCCTGTTCCGTCTTGAACTGGTCCTCGGCAAATTTCGGCAGCTGGCCGGTGCCGAACAGCGCCGTGTCCTTTACCAGGAACGGCGGCGACACTTCGGTGTAGCCCAGCTCGCTTGTGTGCAGGTCGAGCATGAATTGGGCGATGGCGCGCTCCAGGCGCGCCAGCATGCCCTTGAGCACGACGAAGCGCGCGCCGGACAGCTTGGCCGCATCCTCGAAGCTCATCAGGTTTAGACCTTCGCCGATCTCGAAATGCTGCTTGGGCTGGAAAGCGAAATTCGGCTTGCCGCCGACCACCCGCTCCTCGCGATTGCTCTTCTCGTCGAGGCCTTCCGGCACGTCGTCCGCCGGCAGATTGGGAATGCTGACGAGGATTGCCTCGAGCTCCTTGGCCAGCGCCTGCTCGGCGGCCTCGGCTTCCGCCATCTTGTCCTTGAGGACGGCGACCTCGGCCATCACGGCGCTCGCGTCCTGGCCCTTCGACTTCAGCTGGCCGATCTGCTTGGAGAGATCGTTGCGGCGCGCCTGCATCTCCTGCCAGCTGGTCTGGGCAGCGCGACGCTTGGCATCGAGCGCGACGATTTCGGCCGACAACGGCGGCAGGTTACGGCGCGCGCGGCCACGATCGAAAGCCTCGGGGTTCTCCCGAATCCACTTAGCGTCAAACATGGCCGTGCGCCGTTGAAATCATGAACAAAGCTTGAACCGGGTTATAGGGACCAGCAGTGATTCCGTAAAGCTGACACGCTCATCCTGAGACCGGCAACGCGCCATCGGACTTCACCGTGCGGATGGCAAAGTTGCTGCGGATGTCGCGCACCATCGGCATGCTTAGAAGAGTCCGCGAGAGGAACGCGTCGTAAGCCGCTAAATCTGCAACAACCACCTCGAGCAGAAAGTCCGCCTCGCCCGAGACCATGTGGCAGGCCACCACCTCCGGCAGCAGGCGCACGCGCTCCTGGAACGCGATGGCGTTGGCATCGCGGTGACCGTCCACCTTGACGCCCACGAAGATCGTCATGCCGAGACCGAGCCGCCGCCGGTCGACCTTCGCCTTGTAGCCGGCGATGTAGCCTTCCTCTTCAAGGCGCTTGACCCGGCGCAGGCAGGGCGACGGCGACAGCCCGACCCGGTCGGCCAGCTCCACATTGCTCAACCGGCCATCCTCCTGAAGCGCGGCCAGGATCTTGCTGTCCAGCACGTCGAGGCTGATCGGGGCATTTTCAGCTGCCAAGCCACTATTCTCCGCTATTTTATTGCCAAGACTCTAGCATATCGCGCCATCTTCGCAATGACTTTTGCGCGATACCTGCAATATCCTCCGGTTCTCCCGCAGAATCTTGGCAGGAATGTGCGCAATGACGCCAAATTCGAGCATTTCATCCAAGCCAGTGCTGGTCGGATCGTTGGCCGCCTTGGCCTCAGTCCTGATCTGGAGCGGATGGATCGTGTTCACCCGGCATGGCGTCACCACGGACGTGCCGCCCGTGACCCTGGGATTGCTGCGCTACGCGATCCCGACGCTGGTCATGCTGCCGCTCTTGCTGCGCAGCATGAGTGCCTATCGGAAAGCCGGCTGGCTCAAATGCGCGATCATGGTGTGCGGCTCGGGCGCGCCATTTTTCCTGATCTGCTCGCTCGGCATGACCTTCGCGCCGGCCGCCCATGTCGGCGTCATGCTGCCGGGCGTCATGCCGATGTTCGTCGCGCTGTTCGCGTTCCTGCTGTTCCGCGAGCGCTTCGGCAGCGCGCGGCTGGTCGGCTATGGGCTTGTGCTGGCGGGCGTGCTCGCACTGGGTGGCGCCAGCCTGCTTGAGGCCGGCGCCGGCGATTGGCGCGGTCACGTTTTGCTCCTGCTGTCAGCGGCTTCCTGGGCCTGTTTCACGCTGGCATTCAAGCGCTCCGGCTTGACGGCGTGGCAGGCGGCCGCGCTCATCAACGCGGTCTCGGTCGTCATCATGGTCGCCATCAATCTCTTCCAAGATGGGCCGCGCCTCTGGGAGTTACCCTGGCAGACCTTGGCAACGCAGGGCTTTGCCCAGGGGATCCTGTCAGGATTGCTGGCGTTGGCAGCTTACAGCTATGCGGTGACTGTGCTGGGCGCATCCAGGGCCTCAGCCTTCGTATCCCTGACCCCTGCCCTCACCGCCTTGGTCGCGGCCCTGAGCCTCGGGGAACGGCCGGATGGGATGGCGATCACGGCGATCATCGTGGTCGGCGCCGGGGTTGCGCTGGCGAGCGGCGTCGTGCCCGGAATTTCTTTCAAGCGCAGGCCGTTACCGCAACAAACCTAAGGCCGCACCGGGCGGATGGCAGCCTTGCGCCACCCGCTCTTGCGCCCTTCCTGCTTTCGCGATAGACCGCCGGCCAAATTCGGGCGGCAACGGGCCGTCTTCGCGCTTTCAGGTCCAGATGAAACAGAGTGCGTCCAAGGCCGCCCCCAAGGTCGGCATCGTCAGCCTCGGCTGCCCGAAGGCTTTGGTGGATTCCGAGCGGATCCTGACCAAGCTGCGGTCGGAGGGCTATGTCGTCTCGGACTCGTACGACGGCGCCGACGTCGTCATCGTGAACACCTGCGGCTTTCTCAATAGCGCCAAGCAGGAATCGCTCGACGCGATCGGCGAGGCGCTGAAGGAGAACGGCAAGGTCATCGTCACCGGCTGCATGGGCGGCAACGAGCAGGCGATCCGCTCGGTGCATCCCGGCGTGCTGTCGGTCACCGGGCCGCAACAATATGAGTCGGTGGTCAGCGCGGTGCACAAGGCGGTGCCGCCGAAGCACGATCCGTACGTCGACCTGGTGCCGCCGCAGGGCTTGCGCCTGACGCCGCGGCACTACGCTTATCTCAAGATTTCCGAGGGCTGCAACAACCGCTGCACCTTCTGCATCATCCCCAGCCTGCGCGGCGACCTGGTCAGCCGGCCGGCGCGCGAAGTTCTGGTCGAGGCGGAGAACCTGGCCAAGGCCGGCGTCAAGGAACTGCTGGTGATCTCGCAGGACACCAGCGCCTACGGCGTCGACATCAAGTATGCCGAGAGCCTGTGGCGCGGCGACATGGTGAAGGCGCGCATGACGGAGCTGTGCCAGGCGCTGAGCCAGCTCGGCATCTGGGTGCGGCTGCACTACGTCTACCCCTATCCGCACGTCGATGAAGTGATGCCGCTGATGGCGGAGGGCAAGATCCTCCCCTACCTCGACATCCCGTTCCAGCATGCCTCGCCGCGAGTGCTGAAGGCGATGCGGCGCCCGGCCAACCAGGAGAAGGTGCTCGGCCGGATCCAGAAGTGGCGCGAGATCTGCCCCGACCTCACCATCCGGTCCACATTCATCGTCGGCTTCCCCGGTGAAACCGAGGCCGAATTCGACGAAATGCTGGACTGGCTGCACGAGGCGCAGCTCGACCGCGTCGGCTGCTTCAAATACGAGCCGGTCGAGGGCGCCAAGGCCAACGAGATCGCCGATCACGTCGACGATGACGAGAAGCAGGACCGCTTCGACCGCTTCATGGAAGCCCAGCGCCAGATCAGCGAAGGCCGCATGGCCAAGAAGGTCGGCCGCACCCTGCCCGTCCTGATCGACGAGGTGGACGAGGATGGCGCCACCGGCCGCTCTCCCGCCGATGCGCCGGAGATTGACGGCAACGTCTATCTGGACGGCGAGACCAAGCTGAAGCCGGGCGACCTGGTGCAAGCGAAGATCGGCCAGGCCGACGAATACGACCTCTGGGGCACCGTCGTCCGCTGAGCCTATCGCACCGTCGCTTCTTCGAGCGCGGCACGCAGATTGCGGCTCGTGGGATATGACGGCGACGGATCGCGGCCCTCGCTGGCGCCGTAGCGCACGAAATGCATGAGCGGGTCCTCCGTTCCAGTCAGATCCGGGTAGCGCTGCCGATACCACTGCGCGTCAAATCCGCCGCTCAACGCGATGGTCGCGGCATCAAGATGCTGGTGCAGGCGCCGGCCGAGCTTGCCTTGCCGAAGCCACTTCACCCACTGCATGGGATTCCACGGCACATAGGCCAGAGCCTCTGGCATCCGCGTCGCGAGCGGTGAGCGGGTAACGCGTGCTTCCGCCAGTGAGCGATAGGCAGCCGCTTTCATCTGCCGCCGGCGCGCCTCCTCGAGGCGGCCAAGGTGTGCCAATCGGTCCGCCGACAACGGCGCAGCCAACTCCGCCGCCGGATCGCCCGCCTCCAAGGCCACCAGCAGCCGGCGTTGCGAGGGCGACAGCAGGGCCGATGCGTCTGCGCTGGGAGCGCTGCGGCGAAGGCGGGGATCGATCACTTGCGCCAGTTGCGCGGGCGCAGGCATGCGCAAGCCGCCGACGCCGCGTACCGTCAGATCGTCCAGCAGCTTGCGGGTGACGCCTTCAGGATCGGCAACCAGGCGATTGTAGCTGACGATCACCCTTGGCGCATCGAGGGCAAACGAAGCGCGCGTGTAGCGCTCCCACAGCGCAATGCCGAATTCGATCGGCATGGCATCGCGCGTTTGCAGGGACTGCGCGACCTCGAGCGGGTCACGCCAGACGCACACCGTGGTCACCGGCCCAAGCCGTGCGCGCAACATCGGCAGGAGGATGCACAGCCGCGGCTCCTTGATGAACCAAGGCTCGTGCGCATCGAGGTCCGCGAGCATCGGCGTCAGCATGCCGACGATCTGCACGTCGGTTTCCACCGGCAGCCGATCGGGCGAGAAGCGGCTGGTCGCCCACCACTCGCAGCGCGCCTGCTGCAGGATGAAGTGACACAGCCGACGCAGGTCGCGGCGCTCGAACAGGCCATGCGGATTCTCGACGCTGCCGGCGCCACCCATGTCGCGCGGCCCGAAATAGGCGCCCATCGCGGCGAGCAATTCGCCGACGCAGGAGGTGCCTGACCGATGCATGCCGAGTACCACGATGCGGCCGCTCATGGCGTAAGCCCCGCATAGGCCTCCGCGAGGCGCTTGGTGACCGGGCCGACGGGGAGGTCGCCGCCATCGTACCGGCGCACCGGCATGACCTCGACCAGAGAGTTGGTCACGAACATCTCGGTCGCGGCGAGCAGCTCCAGGCGTGCGATCGGACCTTCGACCACCGGGGTGTCCTCGGCCTTGCACAACGCGAGCACGGCGTGTCGCGTGATGCCGGGCAGTGCGCCGTCGTCGATGCCCGGTGTCCGTAGCGTGCCGTCGATCACCGCGAACAGGTTGCTGCGCCCGCCGCAGGCAGCGGCGTCCTGGTTGTTGAGCATGATGGCTTCATCGGCGCCGGCTGCTTCCGCCTCGGTCTGTGCGATCACGTTGTCGAGGTAGCAGAGCGTCTTGATCCGCGCGGTCAGGGACTTCTCGTTGCGCCGGGCTCGCTTCGCCGTAACGGCGATGAAACCGTCCACGCTGGACGGCGCCTGATAGGGAGCAGCTGATACGATGAGCGTGGGCAGCGGATCCTCCGGCGGCAGCAGGCCACGCTGGCCGGGGCCGCGGGTGAGCGTGATGCGGATCGCGGCATCGGATGCCTGATTGGCGTCGAGCGTTTCGCGAACGGCCTGCGCGATGCTCGGGGGATCGAGCGGCAACGGGATGCCGAGCTCCGCCGCGCCTTCCGCCATGCGCTGCAGATGCTCCTCGAGCTTGAAGACATGGCCGCGATAGGCGCGCAGCGTTTCGAACAATCCGTCCGCCAGCAGCAAGCCACGGTCGGCGGGGTCGATATGGGCTTGCTCGCGCGCGACCAGCCGGCCGTTGAGCCAGATCATGCCGCCGATCCCTGCGCCGGCCGGGCGCCGCCGTCCGTAGCACCGTGCGCCAGCACCTCGATCAGCGCCTTCGCCTTGGCCAGGCTCTCCTCGTATTCGGCGTGCGGATCTGAATCGGCGACGATGCCGCCGCCGACCTGGAAGGTGAGATCCTGTCCATGGATGCAATAGGTGCGGATGACGATGTTGCTGTCCATGCCGCCGTCGGCGCTGAGATAGCCGATGGAGCCGCAATAGGGCCCGCGCGAGGTCGGCTCCAGCTCGGCGATGATCTCCATGGCGCGGATCTTGGGCGCGCCGGTGACCGAGCCGCCGGGGAAGCAGGCGCGCAGCAGGTCGACCGCACTGCGACCCGCAGCCAATTCGCCCGCCACGACCGAGACCAGATGATGCACCGTGGCGTAGCTTTCGAGCCCAAACAGCGTCGGCACCTTGACCGAGCCGATCTTGCACACGCGGCTGATGTCGTTGCGCAGCAGGTCGACGATCATCAGGTTCTCGGCGCGATCCTTGGCGCTGCCGAGCAGCTCGGCCGCAAGCGCCTGATCCTCTGCGGCCCCGCGGCCGCGTGGGCGCGTGCCCTTGATCGGCCGCGTCTCGATTCT
This sequence comes from Dongiaceae bacterium, assembly GCA_035274225.1. Taxonomy (GTDB): domain Bacteria; phylum Pseudomonadota; class Alphaproteobacteria; order Dongiales; family Dongiaceae; genus Dongia_A. The sequence continues at coordinate 17,462 of DATEOK010000184.1, read as the reverse complement.
GCCGTCCGCCAGCTTCAGGAAGCGCTCCGGCGACGAGGAGAGGATGCCCGTCGTGCCGAAGTCGAGATAAGCGCCGAAGGTCGCGGGATTGCGCATGCGCAGCGCCTGATACAGCGACAGCCGGTCGAAGCCGTTCGGCAGCCTGGCACGGAAGCGCTGGGTGATGTTGGCCTGGTAGATGTCGCCGGCTTCGATGTAGTCGATGGTGCGGCGCACGGCGTGCTCGAACTCCGCCTGGCGCAGGTCCGGCTTGGCGGCGATTGTCCACGATAATGCCGGCGCCGCCTGGGCGGCACGGCTCAACCGTTCGCGCGCCCAGCCGATACGGGCCTCGGCCCGCTCGCGCCGCGCCTGGGGCGTGGTCTCCGGATAGCCGCTCGCCAGCAGCCACGCCCGTCCCTCGACATGATCGACGGCGAGCACGAGGTCATAGAGGCCAAGGATGAGATCGGGCCAGGCGATGTCGGCGCGGGCATGCATCGGCACCCGCTCCACGTGGTGCCGCAGGCCATAACCGAAATAGCCGGCGACGCCGGTCTGGAACGGCGGAAGATCCGGAGCAGGCTCGACGCGGTAGCGCGCGCATAGCTCGCCGACCGCATCGAACGGATCGGCCGCGAGGTCGGCGCCGTTCAGGCGCACGCCAGCGCGATCGGCCTCGAATCGCGCAAATGGATCGATGCCGAGAAAGGAGTAGCGCCCCAGCCGCTGGTCCTTCAGCGCGCTGTCGAACAGGGCGACGCCAGGCCGGTCGGCGAAGGCGCGACACCAGGCGACCGGATCGGCCGGCAATTCGCTGGGCAAGAGCGCCTGGGCAATGAGCTTGGTTTCCATGGCCGGAAGCTAGCACGGGGCCGCCGGCCCGTCATTCCGGGAGCGTCCTCCCCGGGGTGGCCGGCGTCGCCGGGAAGCCAAAACAACCCAGGGGCTTAGGCGCGCTTTGGCAGGTCGCAGCGCTCATTTGCTGTTGCCAGGGGGATTGCGGAATTGAATGATGCTAAAAGTGGTTGCACGCAGGCGACGGACGAGCTTTGGCGACGCAGACGGAAACCGGCAAAGCCTCCTGGAGCGGTCTCGTCAGTACGAGCCTGCTGGCCGAAGGATTGCTGATCGCGGTCGGCTATATCCTGTGCTTCTGGGTCGGCAGGGGTTTCATCCTCGACAGTGGCGTCTCGGTGATCTGGCCGCCGAGCGGCTTTGTGCTGGCCGTCCTGCTGCGTCTCGGGATGCGCGCCGTCGTTCCACTCTGGATCGGCGCCGTGGCGTCCTTTTTCATCTGGCCGTCGTCGCTGCTGGTGGCTGTGCTGCTTCCGGCCTTCTCGATTTCCGAGGCCTTGATCGGCATCCTGCTGCTGCGGCTGGTCGGATTCGACAGCTCGCTGCGGCGCCTGCGGGACATTGCCGCGTTGGTCGGCGTGGGTGCGCCGATCAGCTCCCTGCTCAACGCCCTCGCCTCGGTCTACGTGCTGAGCGCGTTGAGCACGGCCGGCTGGGAGAACTACTGGGACACCGTGCTGCAATTCTGGGGCGGCAACGCCGGCGGCATCCTGACCATCGCCCCCGGCATCCTCATCCTGAGCAATCGCGGCGAGCAGGGCATCTCGACGGAGAGCTGGATCGAGGCCGGCCTGCTCACGCTCCTCGCCCTTGCGTCGCTGCAGCTACCGATCATCTGGCCCGATGTCACGGAGACCAGCGCCGCCGCCTTCATCGTCTTTCCGATCGTCGCCTGGGTCGCCCTGCGGGCACCGCGACGCGTGTCGATCGCCGTGGTGCTCTGCATCTCCGCGACGGCACTGGTGACCGACAAACTTGGCGGCGTGCGGCTGCTGGGCGCGAACGACGTGTTGAGCGAACTGGTCGGCCTGCAGAGCTTCATTGCCTGCCTGATGCTGACCTGCCTGCTGCTGGCCGCGCTCAATCTCGATAAGGCGCAGATTGAGGCGCGGTTGCGCGAGCGCGAGCAGTTCCTCAGCCTCGCCATCCTCGGCAGCAACGACGGCATCTGGGACTGGCGGCCAGCCGAGCACCGGCTGTGGCTGTCACCGCGCTGGAAGGAGCAGCTCGGCTATGGCGAGGACGAGTTGCCGGATTCGGTGTCTACCTGGTCGGCGCTGGTGCATCGCGAGGACCGCGACCGCGTAGCCCAGCGTTTCGGCGACTTCCTGGAGGACCGGGCGACCAGCTTCGAGATGGTGCAGCGCTTCCGGCACAAGCTTGGCCATGACGTCCACATCCTGACCCGCGGCATCAAGATGAAGGACGAGGAAGGCCGCGTCACGCGCGTGGTCGGCGTCCACACCGACGTCACCGAGCTGTTGAGCGCGCAGGAGGAGCTGCGCCATCAAGCGGCGTCGCTCGCCACCCTGGCGCGCGACCTGGAAGAGCAGCGCCGCACCGCCGATGCGGCGAACACCGCCAAGTCGCAGTTCCTGGCGACCATGAGCCACGAGATCCGCACGCCGATGAACGGCATCATCGGCATGCTGTCGCTGATGCTGGATTCGAAGCTCAATCCGGATCAGAAACGGTGGGCGTCGACCGCGCTGGATTCGGCCGAGACGCTGCTCACCATCATCAACGACATCCTGGACCTGTCCAAGCTGGACGCCGGCAAGACCGAGACGGAATTGCTCGACTTCGACGTCGCCGGCCTGATTGACGGCGTGACCGCCTTGCTCAAGGTGCGCGCCACCGCCAAGGGTATCGCCCTGCGCACCGACATCCAGCCGAATGTTCCGCGGTGGCTGAAGTCGGACCCAACCCGGCTGCGGCAGATCCTGTTCAACCTGATCGGCAATGCCGTCAAGTTCACCCAGCGCGGCGAGGTGATGGTGCGAGCGTCAGTCGGCGCGATCCGCGAGGACAGTCTGGAACTCAGGATCGACGTGACCGACACCGGCATCGGCATCGACCGCGACAAGATGCCGGGATTGTTCGAGCCATTCCGCCAAGGCGACAGCGGCATGGCGCGGCGATTCGGCGGCACCGGCCTCGGCCTTGCCATCGTCAAGCGTATGGTCAAGCTGTTGGGCGGCAGCGTTGCGGTGCAGAGCACGGTCAATTCCGGCAGCACCTTTACCGTGATCCTGCCCTGCACGATCATCGCCTCCCCGCTCGCCCGGCCGATGGCGATGTCGCGCGGTCCCGACCACGGCGCGCATCCGCGGGCGGCGATCCTGATCGCGGAGGACAACGACATCAATCGCGAGCTGGTCACCCAGATGCTGGCGCGCTTCGGCCATGAGGGCATTACCGTCAGCAACGGCCGCGAAGCGCTGGCCGCCGCCCAGGGACGCGCGTTCGACCTGATCCTGATGGATATCCAGATGCCGGAAATGGACGGCCTGAGCGCCGCCGCCGCGATCCGCGCCCTGCCTGGCGAGCATGGTGGAGCGCCGATCGTCGCCGTCACTGCCAATGCGATGGTTGGAGATCGCGAGCGCTATCTCGCCGCCGGTTTCGACGACTATCTGGCCAAGCCGCTGCACCTCGAGCAGCTGCAGGAAGTCATTGCGCGTTGGACCCACAAGCCGCATAGATCAGCCGAGCCGTCCGCCAGCCAACCGGTGATGGACAGTGTCCGCGCGCTGGAAATCAGGAACGGGCTATCCGAAGCCGAGCTGGCGGCACTGGCGGAGCGGCTGCCGAAGGAGCTCGACGCGCAGATCGACCGGACCCGGCATGCCATCCGCGCCAACGATGCGGACGGTGTGCGCGTGGCCTTGCGTGCGTTGCGTGACTCTGCGGCTGAATTCGGACTGCGCGATCTCGCCGATCTTTCCGAGCGTGTGGCGCGCGATACCGCGGATGTCGACCGCATGGTCGGGCAAAGCGCGGCGATCCAGGACGCCGTGACCCGCGCCAAGGCGGCGATCGCCGAGTTGCTGACCGCTTCACGAGATACCGAGGAATGACCGGCAGGAACGTGGCCAGCACGACGATCCGCGTCGCGGCCATCGTCGCCTTGATCGGCATCGGACTCGCGATCGCGCTGATGGCATGGCACGAGCGCATGCCGTCGCACGGCGAGAACAGCGCCGACAGTCACCTTCGCATCGCCGTCGTCCTGCTGCTGGTCAGCGCGGCCGCCGTGGTCGTGATCGCTGCGCTCATCGCGCGCGCCCTGCCCTCCGCCGGCGCGCATCCCACGGCGATCAGGCAACCCGCCGCGGACAGCTTCGACGAGCATGCCGAGGGTGACTTGGCGCTGACGACGGGTTCGGGCCTGCCGGTGCCGCTGGCGCGCATGGGGCACCTGATGTCGATCGGCGGCCTGATCCGGGGGTTCTGCCATGAACTGAACAACGAGCTCGGCCCGGTGCAGGGTTATGCCGAACTGCTGTCCGGCGACACGCGGCTGAGCGAGCTGCATCGCCGGCAGATCGCACGCATCCGCGACGCGACCAAGAGCGCCCTTGCCGATATCCGTGGTTTTGGCTCGGCGCTCGGCTGGTCCGACGATCCCGCCAACATCACGCGACTGGGCGAGATGGCGGAGGCGGCCGCCCGATCGGCTCAGGCGGCGATCACCACCAGGATCGAGCTCGACCTTCCTGCCGGCGCGGAAGTCGAAGTGACGGCGACCGAGGCCGAGGTCGGCCAAGCGATCCTTCATCTGTGTGCTGCCGCGATCCCGTTGCTCGGCAAGCAGGATGCCCGCATCCGTATCCGGGTCGATTCGGTGGTCGGCGCCACCTCGACGGCGACGGAGGATATCGCCATCGGCGGGCATCGCCTGGAGATCTGGTCCGATCCGGTCGATTCGGATCGGACCAAGGTCCAGTTCGGCGCGCCGCGTCCGACCTGGCGCTACGGCCGGGTGCGCCTTGACTTCCACGGCCACGGCTGGAACCGCGACTTGGTGGGCAAAATGTTCGATCTCGCTCATTCGGAGGACGCGGCGGCAGAGGTCGCTGCGATGGCCCTGCTCGGCACGCTGATGATCGACACCGGCGGCGTCATCATGGTCGATACCTGCCCATACAAGCAGACCACCGCAACGCTGCTGTGGCCGGCCCGGATCTCGCCGGAGATCGCGGCGCCGCTGGAGCTGGATACCCACGAAGACGAACTCGATGCGCTGGTCGTTCACGCCTCCGAGGTGACGGCGGAGGAGCTGTCCCGCCGCCTGACCACATTCGGCTTGCGGGTCGCATCCACCAGCAGCGCCGACGCGGCCATGGAACTGGTGGCGGAGATGGGAGCGCGCTGCCATGCCGTGGTGCTGGCGCAGCTGAGCGACGGCGAGATTGTGCGTCGGCTGCGCGAAAACAGCGCGCGGCCGCGAGTCTATCAGTTCGCGGCGGTGCCGGAATCGGGAGAGCTGGAACGGTTGGCGGCGGAATTGCGCCGACCGGAAACGGTCACATGAACTGGCCGAGCTGAGCCAGGCGGACGGCGATCTGCGTACGGTTCTTGGTCTCGAGCTTGCGGCACAGGTTGCGGACGTGCAGCTTCACCGTCACTTCCTGGAGGTCCAGTGCGCGGGCGATTTCCTTATTCGATGCGCCCTTGACCAGCATGGCGGCGACTTCCAGCTCGCGGGGCGTGAGGACCTCGGCGCCCACGATGGCCAGCGCGTCGGTTGCGCCGGTCTTCAGATCCGCCGGCGCGTAGACTTCACCTGCTGCCATCTTCTCCAACGCCGACATCAGGTTGTCGCCGGACAGTGTCTTCGGAACGAAACCCTTGGCGCCGGCCGCCAGCGCGGACGATGCAACCGATTTGGTGACCATGCCGGTGATGATGGCGACGGCTGCATTCGGGCAGCGCGCGACCATGCGCTTCAGACCTTCGAGGCCCTGCATGCCCGGCATGTTGAGATCGAGCAGCGTCACGTCATAGCAGCCGTTGGCATTGACCAGCGCCAAGGCCTCATCGAAGCTGCGCGCCGTTACCACCTCGGCATCCGGGGCATGACGCTCGATGACTGCTTTGAAGCCGTCCAGGACCAGCTCGTGGTCATCGGCCAACAGAATTCGCACGCTTATTCCCTCAACGCCTGTGAAAGCCAGGCAATGCTCACATTACGTCCGCAAAGTGCTTAACGGAAGATGAAAGCGCTGCGGCCGTTCAATCATAGCGGGCGTACGGGAAGCTCCGGCCCGCGCACCAGCCAGTTATCGGTAGGATAGCGGCATTCGCCATCAATGACATGCAAAGTATAGGCGTGGCGAGATCTGTCAGAAGTATTAGGCCCACTGTAGTGCGGCAGCTGGCCGTGCAGGACGATCAGCGATCCCTTGGGCGCCTCCAACCCGACGCGCGGCCCCTCAGGCCACGGCGTCGGGTCCAGTATTTCGGTGGTCAGCTTACCGTCCTTGCGCAAGAAGCGGGATTTCAGCGGCATGCGGTGCGCGCCCGGCAGGCACCACATCGCGCCGTTCGCCATCGTCGCATCCTCGAGCGCAAACCAGAATCCGATGCAGCTGAGCGGCTCGGTATAAAGATAGGTCGAATCGACGTGCCAGCTGACCTCGCCGCCGATATGCGGCTGCTTGAAGATATACATCGATTGGATGACCTGCGGGGCCCGGATCGTCAAGGCCCGGGCGAGCGTGCGAAGCTTCGCCGTGCGCGAGAACCGGTCGAATGCCGGGTCGAGGTCATGCATGGCGTGGCCGAGCTTGTTGATCGACAGCCCCTTCGGCTGCTTCAATTCGCCGCGGTGGTCGAACGCGCCTTCCTCGAAGAAGAACCGGATCTTGTCGCCGGAGGTCTCGAAATAGTCGGCGGCGGCGTGCGAGCGCGTGGTGGTCGAGAATACCGTGCGATGCTCCGCCGGATCGAAATCCTCCACCAGTTCCTGTGCACGCGCACGCAGGCGGTCGCACTCCGCCGGCGGCACGAAATCTTCCAGGAACAGGTAGCCGTCGGCCTCGAACGCCGCGCGCATATCAGCCGTGAGGTGCCCATCGTCGGTGCGAAAGCGGCGCGGCGTCATGCGAAGCAATCCCGTCCGTGCGCAAGCGGCGGCAGCGTGAGGTGCCGCGCGATGGTCTGGCCCATGTCGGCGAAGCTGAGACGCTTGCCGAGCGGACCTGCCGGCACGCCCGGCCCGAAGAACAGCACCGGTACGTGCTCGCGCGTGTGATCGGTGCCGGGCCGGGTCGGATCGCAGCCGTGATCGGCCGTCGCCAGCACGAGGTCACCCGGGCGCAGCCGCGCCTCCAGTTCCGGCAATCGGCGATCGAAGGCTTCGAGCGCGGCCGCATATCCAACCACGTCGCGGCGGTGGCCATACAACATGTCGAAATCGACGAAGTTCGCGAAGACCAGCGCGCGGTCCGCGGCGGCGTCCATCGCTTCGAGCGTGCGGTCGAACAGCGTGCCGTTGTCCTCGGCCTTCAGCTTCTTGGCAATGCTGCGATGCGCGAAGATGTCGGCGATCTTGCCGATGCTCCACACGTCCGCGCCCGAGGCCGCCACGCGATCGAGCAGCGTCTCGGCCGGCGGCGGCGTGGTGTAGTCGCGGCGATGCGCGGTGCGGCGGAAGTCGGCCGGGCTCTCGCCGACGAAGGGCCGCGCGATGACGCGGCCAATGTTGAGCGGCTCCAGCAGCTCCTTGGCGCGCTCGCAGAAGCGATAGAGCTGCTCCAAGCCGAAATGCTGCTCGTGCGCTGCCACCTGGAACACGCTGTCTGCCGACGTGTAGCAGATCGGCTTGCCGGTCTTGATATGCTCCTCGCCCAGTTCCGCGATGATCTCGGTGCCCGAAGCGTGGCAGTCGCCGAGGATGCCCGGCAGCTTGAATTCCGTCACCAGCTGCTGGATCAGCGCCGGCGGGAAGCACGGCCGCTGGCGCGGGAAATAGCCCCAGTCGAACGGCACCGGGCAGCCGGCCATTTCCCAATGCCCACTCGGCGTGTCCTTGCCCTTGCTTTGCTCGGCGGCGCAGCCATAGGCACCTTCGATGCGGTCCGTGTGCAGCCCGGGCGGAACGGCGCCGGTGGAAATTTCCGCCGCGCGGCCAAGGCCCCAGCGCGCCAGGTTGGGGATACGCAATGGACCGGCGCGCGTGCCGCTCTTGTCGGCGCGGCCTTCGGCGCAGGCTTCGGCGATGTGGCCGAGGGTATCGGCACCGGCATCGCCGAACTGCGCGGCGTCTGCCGTGGCGCCGATGCCGAAGGAATCCAGGACCAGGATGATGGCACGCCGAGACATGGGAGCTAGTCTACTGCAATCCGCTCGTGAATGGGCGATGGAACGGTGACCGTCCCCCCGGTCACGCGGACCGCCGCCCGGATGGCGTTGGCGGCGCGGGACCAGGCGGCGTCATCCACGGCGTGAACAGTGCAGATCGGCTGTTGTGGCCCGATCTCCTCGCCCAAGCCGCGGAAATCGCTGAATCCGACCCGATGGTCGATCTTGTCCTGCGCCCGCAACCGCCCGCCGCCCAGCTCGATCAAGGCGACGCCCACCGCCCGCGTATCGATCGCAACGATTCGGCCGACATCGGTAGCTGTGCAGGGCTTGACGACCGGCGCGACCGTAAGGTGCGTGTCGGGATGGTCCACCAGATCCTTTGGCCCGCCGAGCGCCGCGACCATGCGGCCAAAGATTTCTGCCGCGCGCCCGGATGAGAGCGCGGTCTCGATCCTGGACATCGCTTCGGGCGCGGTTTGGCACAGCCCGCCGACCAGCAGCATCTCCGCCACCAGCGCGCGCGTCACCTGGTCGAGCCGCACGCAGCGACGCTGACCGGTGAGATAGTCGATCGCCTCGCGCATTTCGGTGGTATGGCCGGCGGCGTGGCCGAGCACCTGGTTCATGTCGGTGATGAGCGCGGTGGTCTTCACCCCTGCCCCGCTCGCCACCCGCACGATGCTGTCGGCCAGCTCGCGCGAGGATTCCAACGTCTCCATGAACGCGCCGTTGCCGGTCTTCACATCCATCACCAGGCCTTGCAGCCCAGACGCCAGCTTCTTGGACAGGATCGATGCGGTGATCAGCGGAATGGATTCGACCGTCGCCGTTACGTCGCGGATGGCATAGAGCCGGCGATCGGCGGGCGCCAGGTTCGCGGTCTGGCCGATGATGGCGCAGCCGACGTCCCTCACTACGCGGCGGAACAGCGCCGTATCGGGCTGGGTCTGGTAGCCGGGGATGGCATCGAACTTGTCGAGCGTGCCGCCGGTGTGGCCAAGGCCACGGCCGGAGATCATCGGCACGAAACAGCCGCACGCCGCCGCGACCGGTCCCAGCATGAGCGAGACCTTGTCGCCGACGCCGCCGGTCGAGTGCTTGTCGACGACAGGGCCGTTCAGGCCGTCGCGCGACCAATCGAGGACCGCGCCGGATTCCATCATCGCTCGGGTCAGCGCGATGCGCTCCGGCATCTCCATGCCGCGGAAGAACACGGCCATGGCGAAGGCCGCGGCCTGTCCTTCGGTGATGGTGCCGTCGGTCAGGCCCTCGATGAAATGCTCGATCTCGGCGTTGCTCAGCACGCCGCCGTCACGCTTCTTGCGGATGATCTCCTGTGGCAGCATCACGACACCCAACCGGCGATCAGACGGTTGAGCAGGCGCCGCAGGTCGACTGCTGCGCCGGCGGCGATCTTCATGGTCTGCTCGTGACTCAAGGGCGCGCTGCTCATCCCGGCGCCGAGGTTGGTGATGATGGAGAAGCCGGCGACCGTCATCCCCATCTGCCGCGCCAGGATCACTTCCGGCACGGTCGACATGCCGACCGCTGTGCCGCCCATCAGGCGCGCGAAGCGGACTTCGGCTGGCGTCTCGAAATGCGGGCCGGAAAACCAGACATAGACGCCTTCATGCAGCGTCACGCCGGCCGGCTGCGCGGCATCGCGCGCTTGCTGCTGCAGCTGCGGGTCGTAGGCGCCGACCATGTCCACGAACCGGCTGTTCCCGCTCTCGTCGTAGAGCGGCGAGGACTGCACGAGGTTGATGTGGTCGGTGATCATCATGACCGAGCCCGGCCCCATCGCGGCATCGAGGCTGCCGCCGGCGTTGGTGAGGATCAGGGACTCGCAGCCGACCGCATGCAAGGTGCGCACGGGCACCTTCATGGCATCGGCTGTGCCGTGCTCATAGTAATGCGCGCGCCCTTGCAGGACGGCGACCGGTGTCGCGCCAATCTTGCCGAGCAGCAGGCGCCCGGCGTGGCCCTCGACGCTCGGCCGCGGGAAACCCGGCAGGTCGCGATATTCGATGATGGTGGCATCCGCCACGTCGTCGGCCATCGGGCCGAGGCCGGAGCCGAGGATCAAGCCGACCTTCGGTCTGAAGCCCGGCTTCGCCGCCGCGATGATGCCCGCCGCTTCGGTCATGCGAGGTTTTCCGGACCGAAGGATTCAGGCAGCAGTTCGTCGCGCGTGAAGGTCTGGCGCAGGCCTTCCGGGCCGCAGACGTGGATCTTGGTGTCCGGCGCTGCGAACTCGCGGATGCGCTGGCGGCAACCGCCGCACGGCGTGCACAAGAAGTCCCCGCGGCCGATCACCGCGATCTCGCGGATCTGCTGGACGCCATCGAGCACCATAGCAGCGATGGCACTGGTCTCGGCACAGTTGCCGTTGGGATAGGCGGCGTTCTCGACGTTGCAGCCGCTGTAGATCTTGCCATTGGCGCCGAGGATCGCGGCGCCGACCTGGAACTTGGAGTAAGGCGCATAGGCGCGCTCCATGGCGGCACTGGCCGCCGCGAACAGGCGCTGGTCCATTCTAGCGCTCCTTGACGTAGGGTTGCCCCAGCGCGTGCGGGGCCATTGCGCGCCCCACGAAGCCCGCCAGCAGCACCACGGTCAGGACATAGGGCATGGCCTGGATCAGTTCTACCGGTACCTCGCCGACGCCGGGAATGACGACGCCCTGCAGCCGGATCGCGACGGCATCAAGCAGGCCGAACAACAGGCAGGCGAACATGGCCGGCCATGGCCGCCACTTGCCGAACACCATGGCGGCGAGTGCGATGAAGCCGCGCCCCGCGGTCATGTGCGGACTGAACCCTGCATTCTGCGCGATCGCAAGATAGGCGCCGGCGAAGCCACACAGCGTGCCGGCGATGATCACGGCGCGATAGCGCAGCCAGGTCACCGAGATGCCGGCGGTGTCGACCACCTTCGGGTCTTCGCCGACCGCTCGCAGCCTGAGGCCGAAGCGCGTGCGGTAGAGCACCCACCAGGTCAACGGAACCGCCAGGAAAGCGACATAGACCAGCAGGTTGTGCCCGCCGATCACGAAGGAATAGATCGGCCCGACCACCGGGATGGAGGCAGCGTTCTCCCAGCCCGGGAACTTCAGCGGCAGGAAGCGCGCATCGGGCGCCAGGTCCGGCGTCTGCCCGCCGCGCCCGAACCACGCGTTGCCCAGCACCAGGGTCAGGCCCGCGGCAATGATGTTGATGGCAACGCCGCTCACCACCTGGTTGCCGCGATAGGTGATGCAGGCAACGCCATGAAGCAACGCCATCAGGATACCGACGAGCACGGCGCCGAGCAGCGCGACCCAGGCGGATCCGGTGACGACGGCGATGCAGGCCGATGCGAAGGCGGTCGCCAGCATCTTGCCCTCGAGGCCGATGTCGATGGTGCCGGAGCGCTCGGAGAACACACCGGCCATGGCGGCAAACACCAGCGGCGTCGCCATGCGCAGGGTCGCGGACAGGATCGAGAGCGCCTGGAGCCAGACATCATCCATGTCAGGTCGCCTCGGCTAGGACGGCGCGCCGGTCGAGCATCGCGTAGAGCCGCGCCACCCATGGCCGGTTCATGTAGGCGAGCGCGCCGGAGAAGAGGATGACCAGGCCCTGCATCGCGACGATCATGTCGCGGGTGATGGTCGGCATCTCGAACGCCAATTCGGCGCCGCCCTGATACAGCGCGCCGAACAGGATCGCGGACAGCACGATGCCGATCGGGTGGTTGCGGCCCATCAGCGCCACGGCGATGCCGGTGAAGCCGGCGCCGGCGACGAAATCCAAGAGCATGCGGTGGTGATAGCCGATGATCTGGTTGAGCGCGACGCCAGCCGCCAGCGCGCCGGACAGGCACATCGCGATCATGATCACGCGCTTTGGCGAGATGCCGGCATAGACCGCCGCCTTCGGCGACAGGCCGACGGCGCGGATGGCGTAGCCCCAGCGCGTGCGCCAGATGAAGACCCACACGAACACGCAGCAGACCGCCGCCCACAGGATCGAAAGGTTGAGCGGCGTGCTGGACATCTCAATGCCCAGCCAGCCGGCTATGTCATGCACGCCGGGCAGATAGGCGGTGGGCAGGAACTCCCGGCTGCTCGGCAGCATGTCGCCCGGCGGCCGCAGGATATCCGACCCGATATAGACCATCAGCGAGGCGGCAATGAAGTTGAACATGATCGTGGTGATCACGATATGGCTGCCGCGATAGGCCTGCAGGTAGGCCGGGATCAAGGCCCAGCCTGCCCCGAACACCATCGCCGCCACCAGCGCGAGCGGGATCAGCAGGATGCCAGGTACATAGGCGTCGAGCGCCAGGATGACCAGCGTGCAGCCAAGGCCGGCGATATAGGCCTGCCCCTCTCCGCCGATGTTGAACAGGCCGGCATGGAACGCAACCGCGACCGCAAGCCCGGTGAATACGAAGTCGGTGGCGTAGTAGAGCGTGTAGCTGATCGCGACCGAGTCATAGATCGCGCCCCAGGCCATGATGCGCATGGCCTCGAACGGATTGACACCGATCACCATGACCACCAGGCCGGCGACGATCAACGCCTGGACCAGGTTGATGATCGGCAGCAGGCCGATATCGATCCAGCGCGGCAGGGCCACTTGCGGCGCACTCATGCCGCTTCATCCGTCTGCGCGTGCGCGTTGGCCATCATCAGGCCAAGCGTGCGCTCATCGGCTTCGTCGCCATCGACCTCGCCGACGATCCGGCCCTGGAACATCACCAGGATGCGGTCGCTCAGGGACATGATCTCGTCCAGCTCGACCGACACCAGCAGGATGGCGCAGCCGGCATCGCGCAAGGCGAGCAGCTGACGATGGATGAACTCGATGGCGCCGATATCGACGCCGCGGGTCGGCTGGCCGACCACCAGCACCTTGGGGTGGCGCGCGATCTCCCGCGCCAGGATCAGCTTCTGCTGGTTGCCGCCGGAGAAGTTGCCGCACCGCAGCTCCGGATTGCGCGGCCGCACATCGAACCGCTCCATCAGTTTGCCACAGGCGTTGGTCATCGCCTCGCGGTCCATCAGGATGCGGCCGTTATATTCGTCGTTCTCGTGGTAGCCGAGGACGAAGGATTCCCATGCTGGGAACGACGTCACCACGCCGAGGCGCAGGCGATCCTCCGGCACATGGGCCATACCATGATCGCGCGCTTCCGCCGGCCCGCATGGCGCGGCGGTTGAAATCTTCAGGTCGCACAGCTCGATGCCGCCGGCGGACAGTGGCCGAATGCCCGACAGCGCCTCCAGCAGCTCGCTCTGGCCATTGCCGGAGACGCCGGCAACGCCCAAAATCTCGCCGGCACGCAAGTCGAAGCCGACCTTATCGACGCGTGTCACGCCCTTGCCATCCACGACGGTCAGATCGCGCACCGAGAGCCGCACCTCACCCGGCTTTGCCTTGGTCTTGTCGAGCTCAAGGCGGACCTTGCGCCCAACCATCAGCTCGGCCAGATGCTCGCGGGTCGCCTGCTTGGTCGGCAGCGTCGCCACCATCTCGCCGCCGCGCATGACCGAGACGGTGTCGGTGATGGCGAGTATCTCGCGCAGCTTGTGGGTGATGAGGACGATGGTGACCCCGCGGGCATTCAGTGCCCGCAAGATTTGGAACAGCTGGTCCGTCTCCTGCGGCGTCAACACGCCGGTCGGCTCGTCCAAAATGAGGATGTCGCAATGGCGGAACAGCGCTTTCAGGATCTCCACCCGCTGCTGCTCGCCGACCGGAAGATCGGAGATATGCGCGTTGACGTCGACGTTGAGGCCGTAGTCGCGCGCCAGCCGCTCCAGCTCGGCCCGCGCCTTGCCGGCGCCTGCCCGCAGCATCGCGCCGCCTTCGGCGCCGAGCATCACGTTCTCGAGCACGGTGAACGGTTCCACCAGCATGAAATGCTGGTGCACCATGCCGATGCCGGCGGCGATGGCGTCGTGCGAGCCGTGGATCTTGACCGGCTGGCCGTTGATCAGGATCTCGCCTGAATCGGCGGTGTAGAAGCCGTAGAGGATGCTCATCAGGGTCGACTTGCCGGCACCGTTCTCACCGATGATGCCGTGGATCGAACCCTTGGCGATGCTGAGGTTGACGTTCTTGTTGGCGTGGACGGGACCGAAGGACTTGTCGATGCCGCGCAATTCGATCGCCGCCGGCCGGGTTGCGGCCGACGGCGAGTCTGCTTTGCCAACGTGCTCTGCCGGCATTCCTTAGTTCGGGCAGGCGTTGTCGGACATGTAGTCGTGCACTTCGACCTTGCCGGAGACGATGTCGGCCTTGGCGGCCTCGACCTTCGCCTTCATGTCGTCGGTGATCAGCGACTTGTTGTGCTCGTCGAGAGCCCAATCCACGCCGCCTTCCTTGAGGCCGAGGACCGTGACACCGGCCTTCCAGGTGCCATCCTTCGCCGCCTTGGCGGTTTCGTAGACCGCGACGTCGACGCGCTTCAGCATCGAGGTCAGCATGGTGCCGGGCTGCAGGTAGTTCTGGTTGGAGTCGACGCCGATCGCCAGCTTGCCGTTGTCCTTGGCCGCCTGATAGACGCCGGTGCCGGTGCCGCCGGCCGCCGCGAACACGACATCGACGCCGCGGTCGAACTGGCCCTTGGCGAGCTCGCCGCCGCGGGTCGGGTCATTCCATGCCGCGGGGGTCGTGCCGGTCATGTTGGCCAGCACTTCGATGTTGGCATTGGTCGCCTTGGCGCCCTGGGCGTAACCGCACTCGAAACGGCTGATCAGCGGGATGTCCATGCCGCCGACGAAGCCGACCTTGCCCGACTTGCTGGCGAGCGCGGCGAGCACACCGACCAAGTAGGAACCTTCCTGCTCTTTGAACACGATCGACTGCACGTTCGGCAGGTCGACCACGGAATCGATGATGACGAAGCGGATCTTGGGGAATTCCGGCGCGACCTTCTTGATCGCCGATTCCTGGCTGAAGCCGATGCCGATGATTGGATCGGCGCCCTTCTGCGCCATCTTGCGGAACGCCTGCTCGCGCTGCGCGTCGGCCTGGACCTCGAACTCGAGGTAGCTGGTGCCGGTTTCCTTCTTGAACTTCTCGATGCCGTTGTAGGCGGCTTCGTTGAACGACTTGTCGAACTTGCCGCCGGCATCATAGACGACAGCGGGGTCGGCCATCGCCACCGACGCAGCCAAACAGAATGCGCCAGCGGCAAAGGCCGCCTGCATCAACGTCTTCATGAATAGTCTCCCGTTTTTTGCCTCGGGCCCGGATTGCTTCCGGACCACCCTATCAGGCCCATTGTCGGTACCTAGAATTCAGGCCTCAGCCATCATTTCGGCGGCCAATAGGAAAATCAAGTCGCATCTTGACCGTTTGGACAGAATTTTAACGCGATCAGGCAAGTAACGGTGGCAGCGCACCCTGCGCTATAAATCGATCCAAAGGGCAGGAGAGAGCCATGAACCTCGACATCAACTGGCTGGCGGTGCTCGTGGCCGCTGTTGTCACATTCGTGTTAGGCGGCGTTTGGTACGGACCCTTGTTCGGCCGAGCTTGGCGGGCCGCCGAGGGACAGTCCGAACCGCAGCCGGGGCACCAGAAGCACCCGGCCATCGTCTTTGGGCTGTCGTTTGTGCTGATGCTGATCGCCGCTGCTGCGTTGGCGATCGCTATCGGGCCTGATCCCGCCGTTGCGCGATCGATCAGCTTCGGCTTGGTGGTGGGCGTGGGCTGGGTCGCGACGTCGTTCGGGGTGAACTATCTGTTCGCGGGCCGCCGGCTGGCGCTGTTTGCGGTCGATGCCGGCTACAACGTCGTGCTGTTCGCTCTGATGGGGTTGATCATCGGCTTGTTCGGCTGAGGGGCGCCCCACGTCGGAGCGCCCCTGCCCTCAACTACTTCGCGCCTGACTGCAGCGTGATCTGGCCGAAGCCGGCCGCCACGTTGAGGCCGGTCATGCCTTCGATGCTGACCGGCTGCAGCGCGATCTGGTTGCTGTTGCCACCCACCAGTACGTTGGCGCCGAGGCCGAGGCCCACCGCCGCGTCGGCGGTCGCACCGGCGTACTTGCCGGCGAGCGCGCCCTTCGCGACCTGGCCCGGGGCGAACACCGCCCAGACCATGTAGCCCTCGGCGGTGAAGCCGATGTCGACGCCGTATTTCTCGATCTCGCCGTGATAGCGCTCAGCAGTGCCATCCGGCTTGGTGAAGACGCAGCTGATGTCCTTCGACGAGCCGAAGATGAATCCGACGCCGCCGGAGACATTGCAATTGAGCGAGCCGACGTTGACGCCCGAAGCCGCATTGGCTTCCTGGGCGAACTGAGGAACGGCGATGACCGCGGCGAGCGCCGTGGCGGCGAGGATACGCTTTAGCATGTGTAGCTCCCTGGGATGAATCGCAGACTGAAAAGATCGCAACCGGAACGTAGCGCGCTTTCAGTCTACACCCAAGTGCGCGCCGTCACACGTCATTGCCGCGTCGTTTCCAAGCAAGCTTGTCGCCAAGAATTCGTTAAGACAGGCGTCACATCGAATAGCCGCCGGCCAGGCACGAATGGACGTCAGGGATCGCTTCGAGACACCGGAGATGCGGGCCTTCCGCGAGGAGGTCCGGACTTTTGTCCGCGCCAACCTGCCGGAAGATATCCGCCGCAAGGTCGCGCAGGAGCGTATGGACCTGCCGCGCGACGACCAGCAGCGCTGGCACAAGATCCTGCGCGCCAAGGGTTGGGCCTGCCCCGGCTGGCCGAAGGCCCACGGCGGCCCCGGCTTCACCGACGACCAGCGCTATGTGTTCGAGCGCGAGATCGCGCTCGGCGATGCGCCGCGCTCGATGATCTACGGCGAAGGCATGCTCGGGCCGACGGTGATGGCCTACGGCAGCGACGAGCAGAAGCGGCAGATCCTGCCCGGCATCCTCGAAGGCGACGTGTTCTGGTGCCAGGGATTCTCCGAGCCGAATGCCGGGTCGGACCTCGCCTCCTTGCAATGCAAGGCCGAGCGGGTGGGCGATCACTACGTGCTGAACGGATCCAAGATGTGGACCAGCGAAGGCCACATCGCCGATTGGATGTTCGGCTTGTTCCGCACCGACAACTCGGGCCGCAAGCAGGAGGGCATCACCTTCCTGGTCCTCGATCTGAAATCGCCGGGCGTCACGGTGCGGCCAATCCTGTTGTTCGAGGGCACACACGAGGTCAACCAGGTGTTCTTCGACAACGTGCGCGTGCCGGTGACGCAGCGGCTGGGCGATGAGCACAAGGGCTGGACCATCGCCAAGTATCTGTTGAGCTTGGAGCGGTTCGGCACGGCGGAGGTGTCGCGCTCGCTGGCAAGC
>DATEOK010000183.1:0-8079 GCA_035274225.1 Dongiaceae bacterium | reverse complement strand
GGGCGGATCGGCGGCAAGGCTGCGGCGCAGCGCCCGGCGGCGGCGCGCTCTGCCTCCGCACGCAAGGCGGCCGCGACGCGCAAGCGGCGCACGAAGAGCGGACGGAAATCGCGTTAATCAGCCTGGATCATGGCTACCAAGGCAAGCCAGTTCCTGGCGGTCGTTCTCACCGCTCTCGCATTGCTGCCCGGCGGCGCGCATCTGATGGCGCTGCCCGCCAAGATCGCCATGCCGGAAGATCCTTATTTCGTGATCCAGCAGATCTATCGCGGCTGGGCCTTGGCAGGTGTGGTGATCTTCCTGGCGATCTTCGCGAACGTCGCGGCGGCGGTCCTGACGCGGCATAGTCGTCGGAAGTGGCAGCTGTTCGGAGCGGCTGGCCTATTGATCGCGGCGACACTGGCGGTCTTCTTCGCCTGGACCTATCCCGCCAACCAAGCCACCGGGAACTGGACCTCCACGCCGGAGAACTGGGAGCAGCTGAGGACCGAGTGGGAATACTCCCACGCCGTCAATGCGGCGATCACCTTCCTGGCGCTGCTGTGCTCGGTGGCAGCGGCGGTATCAACGGGTCCGCGGCGCGAGCGCGAAATCGAAAGTGTGCCGGACCAAGCCGCCACGGCACAACACCGCGACGCCGCTTGAGGATCGCCTCGTCTCGGGAGCCCGCGCTCTAGCGCCGCCCGATGCTGGAATAGCGGAAGCCCGCCGCGCGCATCTCCGACGGACGATAGATGTTGCGCAGATCGACCACTACCGGCTGCTTCAGGATCGCTTTCATGCGCTTGAGATCGAGAGCGCGGTAGGAGTTCCACTCGGTCAGGAATACCACCGCATCGGCCCCGGTCATGGCCTCGTAGGGATCGGCGCAATAGGTGAGGTCCGGCATCAGCTTCTTGGCTTCGGTGACGCCTTCCGGATCGTGCGCTCTGATCGTCGCTCCGGCCTTGGTCAGGGCCGGCGCGATCGCGAGGCTCGGCGCTTCGCGCATGTCGTCGGTGTTGGGCTTGAAGGTGAGGCCGAGGAGCGCGACCACCTTGCCCACGGCCGAACCGCCGAGCGCGGCAACGACGCGCTCCGCCATCTGCAGCTTTCGGCTCTCGTTGAAGTTGTCGGTGGCCTCGATCAGGCTGATCGGCGCATTGGCCTGGCGCGCGATTTCGACCAGCGCGCGGGTGTCCTTGGGGAAGCAGGAGCCGCCATAGCCCGGCCCCGGATGCAGGAACTTCTGCCCGATACGCCCATCGAGGCCGACGCCCCGCGCCACGTCGTGCACGTCGGCGCCGACCTTCTCGCACAGATCGGCGACCTGGTTGATGAAGGAGATCTTCATCGCGAGGAAGCCGTTGGCGGCATATTTGGTAAGCTCCGCCGTCTCCAGGCCGGTGAACAGGATCGGCGTCTCGATCAGGAACAGCGGGCGATAGAGCTCGCGCATCTTGTCGCGCCCGCGCTCGCTCTCGACGCCGATCACCACGCGGTTGGGCCGCATGAAATCGTCGATCGCCGAGCCTTCGCGCAGGAATTCCGGGTTGGAGACGACGTCGAAATCCGCCTCAGGGTTGGCGGCGCGGATGATGTCGGCGACCTCGCGCCCGGTGCCGACCGGCACGGTCGACTTGGTCACCACCACGGTATAGCCGTCCATCGCCGCCGCGATCTGCTTCGCGGCTTCGCGCACGTAGGTGAGGTCGGCGTGGCCATCACCGCGGCGGCTGGGCGTGCCCACCGCGATGAACACCAGCTCGGCATCCGCCACCGCCGCCGACAGGTCCTTGTCGAATTTCAGGCGCCCGGCCGCGGCGTTGCGTGCTACCAGCGCCTCGAGCCCGGGCTCGTAGATCGGGATCTCGTTGCGGCGCAGCCGGCCGATCTTCAACTCGTCCTGATCGACGCAGGTGACGTGGTGGCCGAACTCGGAGAAGCAGGCGCCCGATACCAGGCCGACATAGCCGGCCCCGACCATTGCGATTTTCATGGCGCCCTACCCCCTGCCGTTCGTCAGCTCTTCAGGTCCTGCGCGAGGGCGAGCACGGCGTCCCGCACCTTGCGGCCGATCTTCGGGTGACTGAGTGCGTAGGCGATGTTGGCCTCGATGAAGCCGGCCTTGTCGCCGCAATCGAACCGCCGCCCTTCGAAGCGATAGCCGTGGAACCGCCCGCGCCCGCACATCAGCGCCATCGCATCGGTCAGCTGGATCTCGCCGCCGGCGCCGGGGCTCTGCTTGTCGAGGTGCGCGAATACGTCCGGCTGCAGGATGTAGCGGCCGATGATGGAGAGGGTCGACGGCGCCTCTTCCGGCTTCGGCTTCTCGACCAGCCCCAAGGCTTCGACCAGGCGGCCGCTTTCCCTGCCGGTCTTGAGGATGCCGTAGCGGTCGGTATGCGCCTTCGGCACATCCATCACCGCGACCAGGTTGCCGCCGACCTCGTTGTAGAGCTCGACCATCTGCTTCAGGCACGGCGTCCCGGCCTGCACCAGGTCGTCGGCGAGCAGCACCGCGAACGGCTCGTTGCCCACCAGGCTGCGCGCGCACCACACGGCGTGGCCGAGGCCGCGCGCCTCCTGCTGGCGGACGTAGGCGTATTCGCCCGGCTTCGGCAGCAGATCCTCGATCAACGCCAGCTCGGCATCCTTGCTGCGCGCCTTCAACGTATCCTGCAGCTCGTACGAATAGTCGAAGTGGTCCTCGATCGCGCTCTTGCCGCGGCCGGTCACGAAGATCAGCTCCTCGATGCCGGCGGCGCGCGCTTCTTCCACTGCATACTGGATCAGCGGCTTGTCGACGACCGGCAGCATCTCCTTGGGCATGGCCTTGGTCGCCGGCAGGAACCGCGTTCCCAACCCGCCCACCGGAAAGATCGCCTTACGCAGCGGCTTGCGCATTCTTCAGTCCTTGTCTGGATTTCATTCGAACGGCGACATCAGTTTGTGCCACAGCAACCGGGGACCGGCAACCTGCTCCGCTGGTAAGCCTTTCGGTTATGACGCCGCATGTATTTGAATTAATTGACTTTATCTAGGCGGCGCGCGCGTCCTTGAGACCCAGGGCGTCCACCAGCTCGCGCACCTCCTGGCGCGCCGCGACGTG
Organism: Dongiaceae bacterium; assembly: GCA_035274225.1. Lineage (GTDB taxonomy): Bacteria > Pseudomonadota > Alphaproteobacteria > Dongiales > Dongiaceae > Dongia_A. The sequence goes on along the minus strand of DATEOK010000183.1, from coordinate 4,988 downwards.
CGAGATGCGCCAGGTGACGCCGGCGTCCTTGCGGCTGATGTCGAGCAGGGTGAGACCGCGCGGGAACAGCTCGCGGAAGATCACGCGCTCGGTGAAGCCCGGCGCGATCCGGAAGCCGATGCGCTTCGACAGCTGCTCCAGCAGGCGGCCGATGTCGCGCTTGTTCTTGGCATCGAGGCTGCTGAGGCGGTTGCGCATGACGATCCAGTCGATCGGCCGGCCGCGGTTGATGGCGCGCTGCTTGCGCTGGTCCCACACCATCTCGCTATAGACGCTCGGCTTCAGGATCTTCTCGCCGTCGCGATCGATGCGGCCAAGCAAATCCAGGTCGAGGAAGCTGTCGTTGAGCGGCGTAATCAGCGTATCGGCCAGGGTGTGCGCAAGGCGCGACAGCGAGGTGTCGGAGCCTGGCGTGTCGATCACGACGAAGTCGCAGTCGGTCAGCTCGGACAGCGCGGCGGCGAGCCGGTCGGCCTCGTCGTCGCGCGCGGCGATCGCGCTGTCCGCCGCCGATCGCTCGACCGGGACATGGCGCGGCAGGGGCAGCGGCACCAGCATGCCGGCGGCCGTCGCCTTGCGGTTGTCGACATAGCGCGTGAAGGAGCCCTGGCGTGCGTCGCAATCGATCGAGCCGACCTTGTAGCCGTCATGCAGCAGGGCGACGACCAGATGCATGGCGGTGGTCGACTTGCCCGACCCGCCCTTTTCGTTGCCCAGAACGATGATATGCGGCCTGCCCGCGGGGTGCGGTGTCACGCCTGCGACTCGGGGGCCTTTCCAATCCATACCGCAGTGTCATGAAACACCGCACCGCCGTTTGGCAAGCCCGCGTCGTCGCTGGTCAGGGTGTTGATGCCGTTGCCGCCGACGAAGGCGGCGTTGGGCCAGATCGACTCGACCACCACCACGCCCGGCAGCAGCCCGGCGAACGGCTTCACATGGATGAAGACGCTGCCCTGCTTGTTGCCGATCTCTGCCAGGTCGCCCTCGGCGAGGCCGAGTCGCGCCGCGTCGGCGGGATGGACCAGCAGGGTCGGCCGCCCTTCCCGCTTCTTCGAACCCGGCGTCTCGGTGAAGGTGGAGTTGAGGAACGAGCGCGCCGGCGCCGTTACCATGCGGAACGGCCGCTCCGGCGTCGGTGCGTCGAACACCGGCGCCATGTCGGGCAGGCTCGGCAGCCGCGCATGGTTCGGGCCGATCTTGGCCCAGTCGGCCCTGAAGTGGAACTTCTTGTCGGCGTGGCCGAAGCCGTCGGCAAAATGCGCGGTCTCGAAGTCCAGCGCGCATTCCTGCCAGTGCTTTTCATGGATCGCCTCAGGCCCCGGCCAGTTGGAGCGCTTCAGCGTTTCGCGGATGATCTCCCACTCGGTCATTCCGAACGCCGGATGCGTGCAGCCCAGCCGCCTGGCCAGTTCGCAGATCACGTAGTGGTTGGTGCGCGCCTCGGCATATGGCTCCACCACCTTCTTCGTCACCTGCAGGAAGGTGTGGCCGCTGCCGCGATAGATGTCGTCATGCTCGAGGAACGTGGTGGCCGGCAGCACGATGTCCGCCATCGCCGCAGTCTCGGTCATGAACTGCTCGTGCACGGCGAGGAACAGATCCGGCCGCGACATGCCTTTGCGCACCAGGTTGGTGTTCGGGCACACCATCATCGGGTTGGTATTCTGCACGATCATCGCCGTGACCGGCGGACCGTCACCCAGGTCGCGCTTGTCGCCGGTCAACACGGCGCCGAGGCGCGACTGGTCCATCTCGCGCACGTTGCGGTCCTGTAGCTCCTTGCCGACGATCATGGAATCGTCGATGTGATAGAGCGAGCGATTGGAATAGAGCGCGCCGCCGCCCTTGTGCGCCCAGGCGCCCGTGATCGTCGGCAGGCACGTGACGGCATGCAGCGACACCGCGCCGTTGCGGGCCCGCGCAAAACCGAAGCCGACGCGGATGTACGCATTCTTGGTGCGCCCATAGAGCCGCGCGAACACGCGGATCGTCTCGGCTGGAACGCCGGTGACGCCTGCGGCCCATTCCGGCGTGCGGTCGCGCACATGTGCTTCCAGCGCCGCTGCATCGTCGGCATAGCGTGCCATGTAGTCGCGATCGGCGAACCCTTCCGCGAACAGCACATGCATCATGCCGAGCGCCAGTGCCGCATCGGTGCCGGGCCGCAGCATGATGTGCAGGTCCGCGACCTCCGCCGTCGGATTGCGATAGGGATCGACACAGACGAACTTGGCGCCGCGCTCCTTGCGGGCGCGCGCCACATGGGTCATCACGTTGACCTGGGTCGAGACCGGATTGGTGCCCCACGCGACGATGAGATCGCTGTCCGCGATCTCGCGCGCATCGACCCCGCGCATCACGCCGACGCCCGCCATCCACCCGGCATCCGACAAGGCGACGCAGATCGTGCTCTTCTGTTGCGAATACTTCTTCTCGTGGCGCAGGCGCTGGATGCCGTCGCGCTGCACCAGCCCCATCGTGCCGGCATAAAAATACGGCCAGACCGCTTCCGCGCCGAATTGCTGTTCGGCTCGGATGAAGCGCTCGGCCACCTCGTCGAGCGCTTCGTCCCAGGCCATCGGCGCGAACGCCGCGAAGCCGACGCCCTTGTCACCGACGCGCCGCATCGGCTGCGCCAAGCGCTCCGGATGATGCTGCCGCTCGGCATAGCGCGCGACCTTGGCGCAGACCACGCCGGCGGTATACGGGTTGTCCCTTGCGCCGTGCACGCGGCCGATCTGTGTCGGGCTCAGGCGCTCGACCTCGAGGGCGCAGGTGGATGGGCAATCGTGCGGACAAGCGCTGTGCACGATTTCGGGCTTGCTTTTGACGACGGCGTCCAAGGGCATGAAAATGTCGGGGCCGCTCTTGGCGGCACGCTCCAAAATACCTAGAGTGCCGCGACTTTACCCGCCGCGGCCCGGCAATGCCAGGGGCTCAAAACGGCGCTTTCGGGGTTGTATCGTGACAAGTTTGGCGGCATCGGGCCAGCTACAGTTCAAGCCCAAAGTGGGCGTGTTCTACATGATGGCCGCGATTGCCGTGCTCGGCAGCACCGACGCCATCGTCAAATGGTCGACCACCAACATCGACCCGATCCAGATCGGATTCTCGCGCTTCGTCGTCTCGCTCATCATGGTACTGTGGCTGGTCGGACAATCCGACGCGGGCTTCGCGGCACTGCGCACCAAGCGTCCTCTGGAGCATGCCGCACGCGCGTTCTGCGCCGCGGTCGAGCTGACCGCCTTCTACTTTGCGATCAGCAAGCTTCCGTTGCCGACGGCCATGAGCATCGTCGCTGCCTCGCCGATCTTCGGTACGCTGCTCGGCATCATCTTCCTGCGCGAGCGTCTGCGCCTCGGCGGCTGGATTGCGGTGTTCGCCGGCTTCGCCGGCATGTTGCTGGTCATGCAGCCCGACGAAGGCCCGGACAGCGTCATTGGCACGATCGCGGTCCTGACGTCGGTATTCCTGTGGTGCTTCGCCCAACTGTTCGCGCGCCGGCTCAGCACGACCGAGAGCAACCTCAGCATCTTGTTCTACTACGCCATCGGCGGCGTCATCATCCTCGGCCTCGCGACGCCGTTCGTCTGGGTCAATCCGACGCCGCTGGAATGGGCGGCCCTGCTCGCGGTCGGGCTGTTCGGTTGCCTCGGCCAGTATTTCCTGATCCTGGCGCTGCGCTATGCGCCGATGTCCCTGCTGGCGCCGTTCGAATACAGTTCGCTGGTGTGGGCCAGCCTCTATGGCTACATCTTCTGGGGCGACGTGCTGGGTCCGGTCGCAATCGCCGGTGTCGCCATCATCGTTGCCGCCTGCCTCTACATCACCCGCACCATGGAGCATTGATGGAGCGGGCCGAGGTCGATTGCGTCGTCATCGGCGCCGGACTCATCGGCCTTGCCTGCGCGCGGCGCATCACGCGCAGCGGACGTGAAGTCCTGATCCTGGAAGCGGAAGGCGACATCGGCTCCGGCGTCTCGGCGCGCAATAGCGAAGTGATCCACGCCGGCATCTACTATCCCACCGGCAGCCTGAAGGCGCGCCTGTGCGTCGCCGGCCGGGAGATGCTCTACGCCTATTGCAGCGAGCACAACGTGACCGCGCGCAGGGTCGGCAAACTGGTGGTGGCAACCAGCTCGGAGCAGATCTCAGCGCTGCACACGTTGATGCAGCAGGCAGAGGCCAACGGCGTCGATGACCTCGCGCTCCTCAGCGTGGACGAGGCCAAGCGCATGGAGCCACAGCTCTCCTGCGTCGCCGCCTTTCACTCGCCTTCGACCGGCATCATCGACACGCACGGCCTGATGCTCAGCCTCCTCGGCGAAGCGGAAGCGCGCGGCGCGGCCCTTGCGCGCCATGCGCCGGTGGAGCGCGGCTGGCTGGAGGACGACGGCCGCGTGACGCTGCAGATCGGCGGCGCCGACCCCATGCAGGTGACGGCACGTTCGCTGGTCAACGCCGCAGGTCTCGGCGCGCAGGGCATCGCAGAAAAGCTGAAAGGTTATCCCGCGGAGCGCATCCCACCGCTGCACTATGCCAAGGGCAACTATTTCAGCCTCAGCGGCCCTTCGCCCTTCTCGCGCCTGATCTATCCGATGCCGGAAGCCGCCGGTCTCGGTGTCCACTTGACACTCGACCTCGCGGGCCAGGCACGCTTCGGCCCCGATGTCGAGTGGATCGATCGCCTCGACTACAACGTCGACCCGCGGCGCGGCGACGCGTTCTACGCCGCCATCCGCACCTACTGGCCGCAGCTGCGCGATTGCGCGTTGCAGCCCGCCTATGCCGGCATCCGCCCCAAGATACAGGCGCCGGGCGCGCCAGCTGCCGACTTCCGCATAGACGGCCCGGAGGTGCATCGCCTGCCGGGGCAGGTCCATCTCTACGGCATCGAGTCTCCGGGACTGACCTCGAGTCTCGCGATCGCGGACGAAGTGGCAGCGCGACTTGCTATGTAGGTCGGGCGCAAGAGTGTTTCCAAT
>DATEOK010000182.1:0-2109 GCA_035274225.1 Dongiaceae bacterium | reverse complement strand
CAGCAGACGCTGCATTGGACGCGAACCATCCAAGGCGCTCGGGAGTTGGTGATCGTGGCCACCGAAGCCGACCAGGGCGTGGCCGGATTTGCCGGCTTCGGGTCCGCGCGCGCCGGCGACCGGCGCGCCATCGAGCGCCTTGCTGGTGTTGGCGATGCAACTGTCGGCGAGATTTACACGCTCTATGTTCAGCCGGACTGCCAGGACCGTGGCATCGGCCGGCAACTCGTCGCGGATGCCTTCGCCGCGATGGCGCGCAACGGCTTCCGGTGCGGGCTCTTGTGGGTCTTGCGCGACAATCCATCCCGCTATTTCTACGAACGCATCGGCGGCAGGCTGATCGCCGAACGGCAGGAGCGGATGTGGGGTCAGGTGACCGACCAGGTCTGCTACGGCTGGAGCGACCTCACCCATGTGTCCGCCACCCATTCTCGCTGAGCGATCGGCGACGTATATAAGTGCGCGACGGAGGAACGGCGCGCCATGTCCGACACCATCTACGCATTGGCAACGCCGCCCGGGCGATCGGGCGTTGCGGTGGTGCGCATCTCCGGGCCTGATGCGCGCGTTGCGCTCGCCGCGCTGACCGCGCGCGATCTGCCGACGCCGCGCGTCGCAACGCTGCGGCGCCTCATCGGCAAGGATGACGTGCCGATCGACGATGCACTCGCGCTGTGGTTCCCGGCGCCGCACTCCTTCACCGGCGAAGACGTCGCGGAGCTGCATCTGCATGGCGGGCCGGCGGTCATTGCTGCAACGCTCGCTGCGCTGGCGGCGCAGCAAGGCTTGCGTCTCGCGGTACCCGGCGAGTTCACGCGCCGCGCATTCGACAACGACAAGCTCGACCTCGCGCAGGTCGAAGGCATCGCAGACCTGATCGCCGCCGAGACCGAGATGCAGCGCCGCCAGGCCTTGCGCCAGGCGGAAGGGGCGCTCAGCCGGCGGCTCGAGACCTGGCGCAGCGACCTCGCGCGGGTGCTGGCGCGGCTCGAGGCCTATATCGATTTTCCCGATGAAGACCTGCCGCAACAACTGCTTGCGTCTATAGAACACGAAATCGGGCAGATCGTCGGAAGTCTGCAGCGGGAGCTGGCCGGTCACGCCGCCGAGCGGCTGCGCGACGGCCTGACGATCGCCATCCTGGGTGCGCCAAATGTCGGAAAATCTAGTATTATCAATAAGTTAGTGCAACGCGAGGCGGCCATCGTGTCGAGCATCGCCGGCACCACCCGCGACGTCATCGAGGTGCGGATGGACGTCGCCGGCTATCCCGTCACGCTGGCGGATACCGCCGGGCTACGGGCTACGGCCGACGAGATCGAGGCCGAGGGCGTGCGCCGGGCGCTTCATCGTGCCGAGCATGCGGACCTCAAGTTGCTGGTGTTCGACGGCGGCGCCTGGCCTCGGATCGATCCGGAGACCGCGAAGCTGATTGACGATCTGGCCATCTGTGTGGTGAACAAAGCCGACCTTTTGCGGGAGCCGGAACCGGTCGGGGTCGAAGGCCGGGCGGCGCTAAAGTTATCCTGCAAGACCGGGCTCGGGCTCGACGCCTTGGTCGGCGAGATCGCGGTCCGGGCCACCGGCGCGATGTCGGGCGGCGAGATCCTGACCCGGGCGCGGCACCGGGCGGCGGTCGAGGAGGCGAAGGCGGCGCTGGACCGGGCCAGGGTGGCGGGCCAATTGGAATTGAAGGCCGAGGACCTGCGGCTGGCGGTGCGGGCGATCGGGCGGATCGCGGGCCGGGTGGACGTGGAAGAGGTCTTGGACCTCATCTTCAAGGAATTCTGCATCGGCAAGTAGCCGATGTTTCACGTGAAACATTTGGACAAAATGCAAAGCAGAGCAGGGACTTACGATGTCGTGGTAGTCGGCGGCGGTCACGCGGGGACCGAAGCGGCCGCTGCGGCTGCGCGCCTGGGCGCCCGGACCCTGCTGGTGACCCACGATCCGGCCAAGATCGGCGAGATGTCCTGCAATCCCGCCATCGGCGGCCTCGCCAAGGGCCACCTGGTGCGGGAGATCGACGCCCTCGATGGCATCATGGCCCGGGCCATCGACCGCGGCGGGATCCAGTTCCGGATGCTGAATCAGTCCAAGGGCCCGGCC
>DATEOK010000181.1:0-6349 GCA_035274225.1 Dongiaceae bacterium | reverse complement strand
CGAGAAGGAGAACTGCTTCCCGATGATCCCGTCGGGCGCGGCGCACAACGAGATGCTGCTGGGTCCCGACGATCAGAAAGCGAGCCCGGTGTCCGAAGAAGGCATGGTGCTGGTGTGACCACGGCACAGTCGCTGCGGCATCTGAGCAAGGGGGAAGGCGTGACGCAACAGATCGAGCGCCACACGATCTCGGTGATGGTGGACAACGAAGCCGGCGTCCTGGCGCGCGTGATCGGCTTGTTCTCCGGCCGCGGCTACAACATCGAAAGCCTGACCGTCGCGGAAGTCGACGCGCAGCGCCATCTCTCGCGCATCACCGTCGTGACCACCGGCACGCCGATGATCATCGAGCAGATCAAGAACCAGCTGCGCCGCCTGGTGCCGGTGCACCGCGTCACCGACCTCACGGTCGAGGGCCCGTCGCTGGAGCGCGAGCTGATCCTGGTGAAGGTGAAATGCACGGGCGAGAAGCGCGTGGAATCGCTGCGCATCGCCGACATCTTCCGCGCCCGGGTGGTGGATTCGACCATCGAATCTTTCGTGTTCGAGATGACCGGCTCGACCGAGAAGCTGACGGCGTTCGTCAATTTGATGCAGCCGCTGGGCTTGATGGAAGTCTCGCGCACCGGCGTGGTCGCGATCTCGCGCGGCCCGGACGCGATCTGAGGAATCTGCGATGACGGATTTCAGCCTGTCGCAGGGACTATCGGCGTTGGCCGCCTTGTTCTTCGTCCACCTGCTGGTGGTGGCGAGCCCGGGGCCGGCCTTCCTCGCCGTCTCGCGCACCGCGATCAGCAACTCGCGCACGGCCGGCGTGACGGCAGCGGCGGCCATGGCGACCGGCGCGCTGATCTGGGCGGTCGCGACCCTGTTCGGGCTCGGCATCCTGTTCGCCAAGGCGCCGTGGCTCTATGACGCGATGCGGCTTGGCGGTGCGGCTTACCTCATCTATCTCGGCGTCGGCATGCTGCGCGACGCCTGGCGCGGTGAGCGGATGGCGAGCGACGTTGTCGCAGCACCGGCCAGCCACCGCACCTTCCTGCGGTCGCTCGGCGTCCAGCTGTCCAACCCGAAAGCGGCGGTGTTCTTCGGCTCGATCTTCGTGGCCTTGCTGCCGGCGGCGGCGCCGCTGTGGGTCAAGTGCGGGGCGCTGGCGATCCTCGGGGTCAACGAATTCGGCTTCTATGCGCTGGTGGCCGTGGTGCTGTCGACACCGCGGGCGCAGCGCATCTACGGCAATGCCAGGCGCGGTCTCGACGTGCTGTTCGGCGGGTTTCTGACGGCGCTGGGCGTGAAGCTCGCGCTGTCGCGGTAACGGTTTTGAAGTCAAGGAGACGGACATGAGAGTCTATTACGATCGCGATGCCGATGTGAACCTGGTCAAGGGCAAGAACATCGTTGTCGTCGGCTACGGCAGCCAGGGCCATGCCCACGCGCTGAACCTCAAGGACAGCGGCGCCAAGGACGTGCGGGTCGCGCTGCGCGCCGGCTCGGCCACCGCCAAGAAGGCGGAGACTGCCGGCCTCAAGGTCATGACGCCGGCGGAGGCCGCGAAGTGGGCCGACCTGGTCATGATCCTGACGCCCGACGAGCTGCAGGCGAAGCTCTATGCCGAGGATCTCGCGCCCAACATGAAGCAGGGCGCGGCGCTCGCCTTCGCGCACGGCCTCAATATCCATTTCAAGCTGATCGAGCCGCGGCCCGATCTCGACGTCATCATGATCGCGCCGAAGGGCCCAGGTCATACCGTGCGCGGCGAATATCTGAAGGGTGGCGGCGTGCCGTGCCTGGTCGCGGTGGCGCAGAACCCGTCGGGCAACGCGCTCGAGCTGGCGCTGTCCTATGCCAGCGCGATCGGCGGCGGCCGCTCGGGCATCATCGAGACCAACTTCCGTGAGGAATGCGAAACCGATCTGTTCGGCGAGCAGGTGGTGCTGTGCGGCGGCCTCACCGCCCTGATCCAGGCCGGCTACGAAACCCTGGTCGAGGCGGGATATGCCCCGGAAATGGCCTATTTCGAGTGCCTGCACGAGGTGAAGCTGATCGTCGACCTGATCTACGAGGGCGGCATCGCCAACATGCGCTACTCGATCTCCAACACCGCGGAATACGGCGACTACACCCGCGGCCCGCGCATCGTCACCGAGGAGACGAAGAAGGAGATGAAGCGCATCCTGGACGACATCCAGTCCGGCCGCTTCGCGCGCGACTGGGTGCAGGAGTGCAACGCCGGCCAACCGAGCTTCAAGGCGATGCGCCGGCGCAGCGCCGAGCATCCGATCGAGGACATCGGCGGCAAGCTGCGCGCGATGATGCCGTGGATCGCCAGCAACCGCCTGGTCGACAAGACCAAGAACTGATTGCGGCGCGGCGTTTACTGAATCTTATCTACAAGTATGCGAGAGCCAATGATGAGGTTGGCTCTCGCTCCATTGTGCGCGCCAATTTCACTCTTGTGTTGGTTTGCAGGCGGGGGGTAAAAGCATACCGGCCAACGGGAAGCGGTTTTTCCGAGTCGCACACCCTGTGGCCTCTTTGGCAATTCTGACGCGGTCTCCTGTGCCGTGGCGCATCAGCCTGCCGCCCCCGAGAGCAGTGCGGCTTTGCAAGGGTTCGGTCGCCCAGCGTTCTTCGGCAACCTCCTCAGGAACGACGCGGGTCGATTGGTCGAGTACCCAGGGGTCAGAGTAAGACGGGTGAAAGTGGATGTTTTCTAAGCTTGTGGGCATGTTCTCGTCCGATATGGCGATCGACCTCGGGACGGCGAATACCCTTGTGTACGTCAAAGGCCGCGGCATCGTCCTCAACGAACCGTCCGTGGTCGCCATCGCCGACAACCGTGGGAAAAAGCACGTTTTGGCTGTAGGCGACGAAGCCAAGCTGATGCTGGGCCGCACCCCCGGAAATATCCAGGCAATCCGCCCCTTGCGCGACGGCGTCATCGCCGATTTCGAGGTCGCGGAAGAGATGATCAAGCATTTCATCCGCAAGGTGCATAACAACCGCAGGTCGTTCGCCCGGCCGCAGATCATCGTGTGCGTGCCCTCCGGTTCGACCGCCGTCGAGCGCCGCGCCATCCAGGAATCCGCCGAATCTGCCGGCGCCAGCAAGGTCTGGCTGATCGAAGAGCCGATGGCCGCCGCGATCGGCGCCGGGCTGCCGGTCACCGAACCAACCGGCTCAATGGTCGTCGATATCGGCGGCGGCACCACCGAGGTCGCCGTGCTGTCCCTCGGCGGCATCGTCTATTCGCGGTCGGTGCGGGTCGGCGGCGACAAGATGGACGAAGCCATCATCGGCTACATCCGCCGCAACCATAACCTCCTGGTCGGCGAGGGCTCGGCTGAGCGCATCAAGAAAGAGATCGGCTCCGCCTGCCCGCCGGAAGACGGCGAGGGCAAGGTCATGGAGATCAAGGGCCGCGACCTGATGAACGGCGTGCCCAAGGAACTGGTGATCACCGAGCGGCAGGTGGCGGAAGCCCTGGCCGAGCCGGTGGGCGCCATCATCGAGGCGGTCAAGGTCGCCCTCGAGCACACCGCACCGGAACTGGCCGGCGATATCGTCGACAAGGGGATCGTCCTGACCGGTGGCGGCGCGCTGCTCGCCAACCTCGACTACGTGCTGCGCCACGCGACCGGCCTGCCGGTCTCGGTGGCGGACGATGCGCTGTCCTGCGTGGCCCTCGGAACCGGCCGCTGCCTGGAGGACATCAAGGCGCACCGTCACGTCTTGATCAGCATGTATTAACCATGATCGGCTAGGTTAGCCGCAGTTTTCCTTTGCGGCCGTGGTCAGCCTGTGGAAAAATTGAACAAGGGACGGGATTCCAAGGCTTTGAGGGCCAAAGAGAATTCCCGGAGGGTTAGGACGTGAGACAGCGTTCTAGCGCCATTGGCGCGACTTCCTCCCTGAGAGTGTGGTTCCAGCGGTTTTCTTTCGTCCTGCTGACTATCGCGGCTTTCGGGGTGCTGCTGATCGGCAAGGCGGACACCGTCATGCTGTCGCGCCTGCGTGTTTGGGTCGCGGACAGCGTCGGTCCGCTGATCCACGTCGTGTCCGCGCCGGTCGAGACCGCCCGCGACACCGCCAGCGACGTCCAATCCTACTTTTCGCTGAAGCAGCAGGTCGAGATGCTGAGCCGCGAGAACCAGGCGCTGCAGGACTACGAGCAGCAGGCCCGCAACCTGAAGGCCGAGAACGAATCCTTGCGCGCGCTGCTGAAGATGACGCCGAGCCCGCGCGTCACCTTCATCAGCGCGCCGGTCATCGCCGATGCCTCCTCCGGCTTCGTGCGCGGCGTGATCGCGCTGGCCGGTCGCGACAACGGCGTGATCAAAGGCCAGGCCGCCATGGTCGGCAACGGCCTGGTCGGCCGCGTGCAGGATGTCGGCAACCGCGTGTCGCGCGTCATGCTGCTGACCGACATCAACAGCCGCCTGCCGATCCTGATCGAGCGCACGCGCGACCAGGCGGTGCTGGCCGGCAACAACTCGGATCTCCCGGACATCAACTACCTGCCGCGCGATGCCGACATCAAGATCGGCGACCATGTGGTGACATCGGGCGTCGGCGGCGTCTTTCCGCCCGGCCTGCCGGTGGGCGAGGTCGCGGAGGTCGAAGACGGCAAGATCTATGTGCAGCCATTCGCGGATCTTGGCCGCCTCGAATTCATCCGCATGGTGGATTACGGGCTGCCAGGTGTGCTGAGCGAGGATCTCGGCGTCGATGCATCCAAGGCGCAGGGGCTGAAGCCGCCCTCTGCGGCGGTGCAGGCCCCGATGCCGCCGAAGCCCGCGACCACGCAGCCGAAGCTGAAGCCCGCGGTCGCGCCGGCGGAAGGTGCGAGCCAGTGATCGGCCTCAGTATCAGGGCGCAACTAGGAGATTGGCTGCGCCTCGCCGCGCCGACCCTGGTGTCGCTGCTACTGCTGCTCGTCAGCATCGCGCCGTGGCGGCCGTTCGATGCGCCGCTCGGCGGCTCGCTGGTGGCGGCGTCGATCTTCTACTGGACGATCTACCAGCCGGAAGCGATGACGCCCTGGGTCGCTGCGCTGGTGGGCCTGGCGAGCGACATCCTCGGACTCTCGCCGTTCGGCCTCAGCATGCTGCTCGCCCTCGTCGTGTGCGGCAGCGCGCAGTTCTGGCGCCAGCAACTGGCCGATGCGTCGTTCTTCATCGTGTGGCTGTCGTTCGCCGCCACCTCGCTGGCAACGTTCTTCGTCGGCTGGGCGCTTGCGGCAATGGTCCAGGAGCAATGGTCGGATCCCTGGCCGATCGCGATCCAGTGCATCGTCAATGTCGCGCTCTATCCGGTGCTGACCCTGTTGTTCGGGCGCCTGCAGCGCGCCTTGTGGAACGAGTGAGGCGCCGACGATGGGCCGCATCAAGCAACAGCAGCAGCAGAGCCAGCAGAAGGTGTTCTCGCGCCGGGTGGCGATGCTGGGCGGCCTGCAGGCGCTCATGGTCACGTCGCTCGCCGGCCGGCTCTATTACCTGCAGGTGATCGAAGGCGAGAAATACCGCCTGTTGTCGGACGAGAACCGCATCAATCACCGCATGCTGTTCCCGCCGCGCGGATTGATCGTCGATCGCTTCGGCATCGCGATGGCGACCAATTCGCCGAGCTACCGCGCCATCCTGGTGGCGGAGCAGACGCCGAACCTGAAAGCGACGCTGGAAGCCTTCTCGGCGATCGTGCCGCTCTCCGAGCGCGACATCGCCAAGGCCATGAAGGAGCGGCAGCACACCCAGGACTTCAAGCCAATCACGGTCAAGGACGACCTCACCTGGGAAGATGTCAACGCGGTCGAGCTCAACCTGCCGGACCTGCCCGGCATCTCGATCGAGATCGACCAGAAGCGGGTCTATCCGTTCGGCGGCATCACCTCGCATATCCTCGGCTATGTCGCGGTGCCGAACGAGAAGGACGTCGAGCGCGACGCCGACCCGCTGCTGAAGCAGCCCGGCTTCCGCATCGGCAAGAACGGGCTGGAGCGCCAGTACGACTCAGCGCTGCGCGGCGGCGCCGGCGAAAGCCAGCTCGAGGTCAACTCCTTCGGCCGCGTGATCCGCGAGCTGGCGCGCCAGGAAGGCCAGCCCGGCGGCGATCTCGTCACCACGCTCGACATCGGCCTGCACCAGTTCGCGCACCAGCGCCTGTCGAGCGAGCTGGCGGGCGCGGCGGCGGTGATGGACGTTTATACCGGCGACCTGCTCGCCCTGGTCTCGACGCCATCCTATGACCCGACGGCGTTCTATCGCGGCCTCACCACCGACGAATGGCAGGAGCTGAGCAACGACATCTACGGCCCGCTCACCAACAAGGCGGTGGCCGGCCAGTATGCGCC
>DATEOK010000180.1:0-9106 GCA_035274225.1 Dongiaceae bacterium | reverse complement strand
GGCGCCGCGGTCGAAGCGCTCCGCCCACACCTGGTTGCCGCTCTCGACCTGCGTAAGCTGCGCGCTGAGGCGCAGCTTGCTGCCGCGGCGGCGGATGCTGCCGGTCACCACGTAGTCGGCGTTGAGCGCGCGGCCGACCTGCTTCAGGTCGGCGGCCCGTTCGTTCAATGCGGGCTTGCGATGCTGGAAGCAGGAATCGCGCGCGACGACGCGCAGCTCGCGGAAGCGCGACAGGTCGGTGATGATGTCTTCGGTCACGCCGTCGGCGAAATAGTCCTGGTCGTCGTCGCCACCGAGATTGGCGAACGGCAGCACGGCGATCGCCGGCCAGTTGCGTTTGACGGTGGTATCCGCCGCCGCTTCGTGGGCGCGCGCCAGCATCTCGCCGGAACTTTTCACCGTCACGGCACCGGGCCGTTCCGTCCGCACCGGAACGATGAAGCGCACGCCGCGGCCATGCACGGTGCGGATCAGTTTCTGCTGCGTGCCGTCATCGCCGATCGCCTTGCGCGCTGACTTGATGCGGCTGGTGATGGTGGTGTCGGAGACGATGCGGCCATGCCAGACGTTGGCGATCAGGTCGTCCTTGGTGATCAGCCGGTCGGGATTGCGCACCAGGTAGAGCAGCAGCTCCAGGACCTGGGGTTCCAGTTCGCGCACCGCGCCATCGCGGCGGAGCGCGAAGCTCGCCACGTCGATTGCGCAATCGGCGAAGTAGATCTGTTCGGACTGAATCATTGTAAGCCCGCGCCACAGCCGCGTCCCCACGCGGGGGGCTAAATGCCTCATTCGAAGGTGAAACGCAAGTGTTTTGTTATAAATCGGGCACAGAAGAAACAAAAAACGAAATAATCGAACATAAAACGCAAATGAAGGTCGATAATCCTAGATCAAGCTCAAGACCTGCAAATCATTCGCTGACGCGCGTTTTATCAAGGGCTTGCCCGTCCCGCCTGCAACCGATGCTAGCGCTGTCATCTGGCGCGCGGCTCCCGTGATAGAGTGACGGCCGGCGATCCGGGAGAGGGGCGGCACCATGCAAGGGGATGGGGGCAATCTTCGGAGCCGTTTCCGCGACACCATCACCAGCGAGGAACAGCTGCGCGCGGTGCTGGGCCAGCCGACCGAGCGCGCGTCCGCCAAGGTGATGCGGGTCATCGACGAGCATGCACGCCGCTTCATCGCCCATGCGCCGTTCGTGTTCGTGGCGTCCGCCGGCGCCGACGGCATGCTCGATATCTCGCCCAAGGGCGATCCGGCGGGATTCGTGAAAGTCCTGGATGAGAGGACGATCGCCATTCCGGACCGGCCCGGGAACCGCCGGATCGATACGTTCCGGAACATCCTCGAGAATCCCAATGTCGGGCTCATTTTCGTGATTCCGGGCGTGACTTACACCCTGCGCATGTCCGGCCAGGCGATCATCGTCCGCGATGCCGCGCTGCGCGCGGACATGGCCATCAACGGCAAGCCACCCGAGCATGTCCTGGTGGTCGAGATCGCGCATGTGCTCTCGCATTGCCCGAAATGCATGATCCGCTCGGGGATGTGGCAGCCCGAGGCGTGGCCCGATACCAGCACCCTGCCGTCTTTCGCGGAGATGCTGGTCGCCCACGCCAAGCTCGGAACCGTCGAGGAGACGCAGGCCGTCATCGACCAGGGCAACCGCGAGCGGCTGTATTAGGGCCGAGGCGCACGCCGTGGGTGACGGTGGCCCGGCGCCTCACTATGCTCCCGAACAAATGCGACGGGCCGACGCCAACGAACCTTCGAACTTGCAAGCCTATCTCGTCAGCGCCGTCGCGGTGGCGCTGGCGTGTGTGCTGGGTCTCGCGATCGATGCCTGGATCCAGCCGCCCAACATCTCGATGGTGTTCCTGGCGGCGGTCCTGTTCAGCGCCATCCGGTATGGGCTGTGGCCATCGCTGTTCGCCTCGCTCGTCAGCACCCTGCTCTATAACCTTCTGTTCCTGGAGCCGCGCTATTCGCTGACCATCGACGATCCTTCGAACGTCGTCGCGCTCGTGTTCCTGCTGATCGTCGCGGTCCTGACCAGCGACCTGACCGCGCGGCTCAAGCGCGCGGCCGCGCGCGCCAAGGCGCATGCCGAAGCCAACGCTGCGCTCTATGAATTCAGCGGCAAGATCGCCGGCATCGGGCGCCTCGACGACCTGACCTGGGCGGCGGCGCACCAGCTCGCCGCCATGCTGGATGCGTCCGCTCTGGTCCTGCTGCCCAGCGGCGACCGGCTCACCGTCGCCGCGAGCTATCCGCCGGAGGACAGGCTGAGCGATGCGGACCGCGAGGCGGCGACATTGGCGTGGCTCGAGGGCAAGGCGACGGGCATCGGCACCGTCTTCTTTCCCGATGCGCACGGCTTGTTCGTATCCATGAGGTCGGCACGCGGCCCGGTCGGCGCCATTGGCCTGCGCCGGGCGCACGACACGATGTTCTCCGACGCGGACCGGCGCCTGATCGACGCCCTCGCGGACCAGACCGCGGTCGCGATCGAACGCATCGGCCTGGCGCAGGACATGGAGAAGGCCCGCCTCACGGCCGAGACCGAGCGGCTGCGCGTCGCGCTGCTCGGCGCGATCTCGCACGATTTCCGCACCCCGCTCGCCGCCATCATCGGCTCCGCCTCCAGTTTGCGCGCGATGTGGCAGCGCTTCGATGAGGCGACGCGTATAGGCCTCCTCGACACCATCCGCGAGGAAGGCGAGCGTCTCAACCGCTTCATCGGCAATGTGCTGGAGATGACCAGGCTAGAGACCGGCAAGCTCACCGTGAAGCTGGAGCCGGTGGAGCTCGCCGATCTCATCTCCACAATCATGACCGAGATGGCGCGCACCGTCGCGCAGCATCGCATCGTGCTCGACGCGGCACCCGACGTGCCGCCCGCGATGCTCGATCCCGTGCTCGCTCGCCAGGTGTTTCTCAACCTGATCGACAACGCTGCCAAATACGCCCCGCCCGGATCGCGCATCGACATCGGCGTGCGATCGGCCGGCGGCACGATCGGCGCCGAGATCGCCGATGAAGGTCCCGGCATTCCCGCCGACCATCTGGAGCAGGTGTTCGACCGCTTCGTGCGGGTGCAGGGCGGCGACCGGCGGCGTGCCGGCACCGGGCTCGGCCTTGCGATCTGCCGCGGCTTCGTCGAAGCGATGGGCGGCAGCATCGCCGTCCGCAACCGGACCGACCGCAGCGGCGCCGCCTTCACGGTGACCCTCCCGGTTGCTAGCTTGCCGAGCCTGCGGGAGATGGAGGAGGCCGATGCCGGGCCCGCGCATCCTGATCGTCGATGACGAACCCGCGATCCGCCGGTTCCTGAACAGCACATTGGAAGCCGACGGCTATGAGGTCGTGCAGGCGGAGACCGCGCGCGCCGCACGCGACTCCATCGCCCGCGACAAGCCCGACTTGGTGATCCTCGACCTCGGCCTGCCCGACCGCGACGGCCAGGAGCTGCTGCGGGACATCCGCGGCAGTTCGAGCGTGCCTATCATCATCCTGACCGTGCGCGACGACGAGGCGGGCAAGGTCCAGGCGCTCGACAACGGCGCCGACGATTACATGACCAAGCCGTTCGGCGTTGAGGAATTGCTGGCCCGCGTGCGCGCCGCGCTGCGCCACCGTCTGCAGCAGCAGGGCAGCGATCCCGTCATCCGCGCCGGCGATCTCGAGATCGACCTAGCCCGCCACCTGGTGCGTCATCGCGGCGACAGCCTGAAGCTCTCCAAGCGCGAGTTCGCGCTGCTGCGCATGCTGGCCGAACATGCCGGCAAGGTCGTCACCCATCAGCAGCTGCTGGTGCAGGTGTGGGGCGAGGCGCACCGCCAGGACGTCGAGTATCTGCGCGTCTACATGCGCCAGCTGCGCGCCAAGATCGAAGCCAACCCGCAGCAGCCAAGTATCCTGCTGACCGAGCCCGGCATCGGCTACCGCCTCAAGGCCGACGACTAGCTAGCGAGATGCTGGGCGAGCTTGTCCAGCGTCGTCATTCCGATCTCCACCGCGCCGAAGGCGATCTTCGCGTTGCGCAGTTCCGCGGTCGGATGCAGCTGGCGCAGGGTGAGCACCGTCTTACCGTTGCTTTGCATATCGAACGTGACCGTCACGTGAAAGCGCGCCGGATCGTCGTCGATGTCGGACCCATGCTCGATCTCGATCAGCCGCGGTGCCTCGACGCGCAGGAACACCATGCGGTTCTCGTAGCGCGTGCCATCCGGCGCGATATACACGAAACGCCAGCGGCCGCCGGGGCGGATGTCGATCTCAAGGGTTTCGTTCTGGAATCCCTCCGGCGAGAACCACCGGGTGATTTGCTTGGGATCGGTCCACGCCTGGAACACGCGTTCCTGCGGCGCGTCGATCACGCGCGTGATCACGATCTCCCGGTCCAGCGCCCAAGTCGAGCGTGGATCGATCGCACGAGGATCATTTTTCTGGGCCATCGTTCGTACCTTTCGGATCGTTCGGTTGCGACGTGTCGTCGAGGAAGCGCGCGAGGCGATCGAAGCGCGCCTCCCAGGCGCTGCGGGTGAAGTTCAGCCAGGTCATCGCTTCCGCCAGCCGTTCCGGCCGGATTTGACAGGGGCGGCGCTGTGCGTCGCGCCGGCGCAGGATGAGCCCGGCATGCTCCAGCACCTTCAAATGCTGCGACACCGCCGCCAGGCTCATGGCGAAGGGCTGTGCGATCTCCTGCACGGTCAGTTCGCCCTGGTCTGCAAGGCGGCTCAGAATCGCCAGCCGGGTGGGGTCGCCCAAGGCCGCGAAAGCAGAGCTAACTTCTTGAGAAAGCATTATTTTTGAGACCGCAATGCTTATTTAAGAAAAATCTTAAATAAGCGCGCCGGCAGCGTCAAGCGAATCTGCGGCGTCAGCGGTCATCTGGTTTTACGCGTTCTTTATGCCGCGCCGTGCAAATCCACCGCGCGCCTTTATGCAGGGTCGAGGGAGCCTGCCGGGTGCAACAACCTCGGCAGTCTTTCCCCATGACCACGGATGTCCTCCCGCAACCCAAGTCCGCCCTCACGCCGTTGGCGCTCGCCGCGCTCGGCGTCGTCTACGGCGATATCGGCACCAGCCCGATCTACACCCTGCGCGAATCCTTGAGCGCCGCCGGCGGCGTCGCCGATTGGGCGACGGTCGCCGGCCTGCTGTCGCTGATCTTCTGGCTCGTCACCATCATCGTCAGCATCAAGTATGCGAGCCTGGTGCTGCGCGCGGACAATCATGGCCAGGGCGGCATGCTGGCGCTGGTCGCGCTCGCGCTCCAGCGCACGCGCACCCACAAGGGCCGACGCCTGCTGATCCTCCTCGGCATGGCGGGCGCTTCCTTCTTCCTCGGCGATGCGGTCATCACGCCCGCGATCTCGGTGTTGAGCGCGGTCGAAGGCCTGCAGATCGCCGCGCCGGCGCTGAAAAGCTGGGTGCTGCCGCTCACCATCGCGATCATCGTCGCCTTGTTCGCCGTGCAGTCGCGCGGCACCGGATCGGTCGGCAAGCTGTTCGGGCCGGTCGTGCTGCTCTGGTTCGCGGTGTTGGCGGCGCTGGGCGCGGTGGAGATCGCGAACTACCCGCGGATCCTGCTGGCGCTCAACCCCGCCTACGCCGTCTCCTTCGCGCTCGCGCACCCAGGCACCCTGCTGATCGTGCTCGGCTCCGTGCTGCTGGCGGTGACCGGCGGCGAGGCGCTGTATGCCGACCTCGGTCATTTCGGTCGCAAGCCGATCCAGGTTTCCTGGTTCTCGATCGTGCTGCCCGCCTCCATGGTCAGCTATTTCGGACAAGGCGCGCTGGTACTCCGAAACCCCGCTGCCGCCGCCGATCCGTTCTTCCTGCTGGCGCCGCAATGGTTCCTGTTGCCGCTGGTGGTGCTGGCCATGGCCGCGACCATCATCGCCTCGCAGGCGGTGATTTCCGGCGCCTTCTCGCTCGGCTACCAGTCGATCCGCCTTGGCTTCATCCCGCGACTCAAGATCGAGCACACCTCCGACGCTCATGCCGGCCAGATCTACATCCCGCAGATCAACTGGCTGCTGATGGTCCTGGTGATCGGCCTGGTGGTCGGCTTCGGTTCCTCCAGCGCGCTCGCCAGCGCCTACGGCCTCGCGGTGGTCGGCACCATGCTGATCAACTCCCTGGTGGCGGCGATCGTGCTGCAGCGGAACTGGGAATGGCCGGCTTGGAAGACCGTCGCCGTCATCGCGCCGATCCTCGCCATCGAGCTCGCCTTGCTGGCGGCGAGCTCGCTCAAGATCGCGCATGGCGGCTGGTTCTCGCTCAGCCTCGGCCTCGCAGTGTGCCTGGTCATGCTGAGCTGGCACGACCTGCGCGGCGCCATCGACCGCCGGCGCAAGGAATCGGCGCTGACCGACGCGCAGTTCCTGAACGCGCTGTCGATGCGCCACCTGGTGCGCGTGCCCGGCACCGCGCTATTTCTCACCGCCGACGCCAAGCACATTCCCTCCTCGCTGCTGCACAACATGCGGCACAACCAGGTGCTGCACGAGAAGGTGATCCTCACCAGCGTCACCACCGAGCAGGTGCCGGTGGTGCCGGACGATCAGCGGGTGGAATGGCACGAGGTGCGCCAGGGCCTGTACCGCCTGACCGCCCGCTTCGGCTTTGCCGAGGAGCCTGACCTGCCCCGCGCGCTACGGTTGGCGCTTGCGCAGCAGCCGCTGTTCGATGCCGAACGCGCCTCCTTCTTCGTCGGGCGCGAGCGCTTCGTCAGCAGTTCGCGGCCGCGGATCGATCGCTGGCGCCGCTGGTTGGTGATCTTTCTCTCCACCAACGAAAGCAGCGCGGCGGATTACTTCCACATCCCGCTTGGCCGGATCATCGAGTTGGGCCAGCGGTCGGAAATCTGATGCTAGTACGTCCAGCGCCGAAGTCGAACGTCGTAAGGTGCATCACGCGATCGACGGAGTCCACCCATACTCACCTAGAGGACCGCGCCCTGCGCCTCCAGCGCCTCGCGCACCTTGAGGGCCAGGTCGCGCCGCCGGAATGGTTTCGACAGGAAATTCACGCCCGGGTCCAGCTTTCCTTGGTGGACGATCGAATCCTCGGTGTATCCTGAAATGAACAGCGTCTTGAGGTCGGGCCGGCGACGGCGGGCATGGTCGGACAGCTGTCGACCCGTCATGCCGCCGGGCATCACGACGTCCGTCAGCAGCAGGTCGATCGGCGTCGACTGCTCTAGGATCTGCAGTGCCGACGGCCCGTCCTTCGCCTCGATGACGCGATAGCCAAGCTCGTGCAGGTGCTTGACGACGAACGCGCGCACATCGGCGTTGTCCTCGACCACCAGGATCATCTCGCCGCCGCGCTGAAGGTCGTGCTGCGTGGCGGGGGCATGCGCGACGCCCGCCACCGCCGCCGATTGCCGCGGCAGGTAAAGACGTACCGTCGTCCCATGGCCGACCTCGCTGTAGACCTTGACGTGTCCGCCGGACTGCTTGGCAAAGCCGTAGATCATGCTGAGCCCAAGGCCGCTGCCCTTGCCGACATCCTTGGTCGTGAAGAACGGTTCGAAGGCGTGCTCCAGCACTTCCGCCGGCATGCCGCTGCCGGTGTCGGTCACCGCCAGCATGACGTAGTCGCCCGGCGTCACCTCGGGACTCTGCGCCGCGTAGTCCTCGTCCAGGTGCACATTGCCGGTTTCGATCGTCAGCTTGCCGCCCGCCGGCATGGCATCGCGCGCGTTGACGGTGAGGTTGAGCAGCGCGTTCTCCACCTGGCCCTTGTCGGCCAGCGCAGTCCAGAGCGGCGCGTTGAGCTTCAGCTCGATCTCGATGTCTTCGCCGAGCGTACGCCGGAGCAGGTCCTCCATCTCGGCCGCGAGGCGGTTGAGGTCCAGCGCCTCGGGGATCAGCGTCTGGCGGCGGGAGAAGGCGAGCAAACGCTGGACCAGGGCGGCGCCCCGCTCGGCCGCCTGCAGCGCCGATTCGAGCACCGACTGCACGTCGCCCTGCACCCGACCCAGCGCCAGGTCGAGCGACCCGATGACGACGGTCAGCAGATTGTTGAAGTCGTGGGCGACGCCGCCGGTCAGCTGGCCCACCGACTCCATCTTCTGCGCCTGGCGCAGCTGCGCTTCGGCTTCGCGCTCCGCGGTGACGTCGCGCAGGAAGCCGGTGAAGATCGGCCGTCCGTTCACGTCGGTCGCATTGATGGCCAGCTCGATGGGGAATTCCGATCCATCGGCCCGGAGCGCGGTCATCTCCAGGCGCTGCCCGAGGATTTCGTGCCGGCCCGACGCCAGGTAGCGCTTCATGCCGCTGCGGTGCTGATCGCGGAAGCGCGCCGGCATGACGAGCTCCGCCATCTCCCGGCCAAGCGCGTCCGGCCGCCTGATGCCGAACATCCGCTCGGCCGCGGGGTTGAATTCGAGGATGCCGCCTTGCTCGTCGATGACGATGACGCCGTCGAGCGACAGCTCGATCACCGCGCTCTTCTGCGCCTGGCTCACCTGCAGCGCGTCAACGGCGCGCTTGCGCTCGGTCACGTCCAGCAGGCTCACCAACACGCTGCTGAGGCGCTGGTCGTCCCAGGGGAACACCATGCTGAGCAGGGTCTCGATGCGCCGGCCGCCCAGCGTCTGCGCCGGCGCCGTTCCCCTGAAGGACGGCGCGCCTGCGGCGATGGCGAGCAATTCGTCGCGGAAGACGGCAAGTGTCTCCGGCAGGAAGACCCGGTCGAGCGCGCCCAGCAGCTCCGCCTTGTCCTGCGCCTCGAACAGCTCGAGCGTGGCGCGGTTGACGTCGCGGACGCGGACCAGCCCGGCGGCTTCGGCGACAAACTCCGGATGCTCGTCGAAGTAGCGCGCAAAGTCGCGCACGCCGCGGGCGCGCAGGGCCTCGAGCGCGGCGATGACCGCGGAGAAATCCTCGTCCCAGATGCTGACCGCGGCGGTATCGAAGATGCGGCGATAGCGCGCCTCGTTCGCCTCGACGATCCGCGCTTCCCGTTGCGCCTGGGCGAAGCGCCGGTCCATGAAGGCGGCGATGAGGGCAAGGACCAGCAGCAAGGCCGTCGTGGCCCCGACGGCGACGGCCAGGTAGTCGTTCGACAAGCCATTTCCCGTTGTCGGCGC
>DATEOK010000179.1:0-2044 GCA_035274225.1 Dongiaceae bacterium | reverse complement strand
CGCGCATAGATGAAGATCGACCCAACACAAGTCAGACCAGCCGCGACCCGCCGAGTCGGCACGGCCCAGCCCGCCAGCAGTGGCGGCTTTGCCGCGGCATTGCACGAGGAAAGCGGCGCTGCCGGCGGCCAGAGCGCGGTCGGCGGCCCGGTCGGCCTGTCCGGGGTTTCAACCATCCTGGCCCTGCAGGGCGCCCCCGATTCGACCGAGCGGCGGGCCCGCCAGCGGGCGGTCCAGCGCGCTGACGCCATGCTGGACGAACTCGAGGAGATCCGCCTCGGCCTGCTGCTGGGGCAGATCCCGCGGGCCCGGCTGGAGCAGCTGGCACAAATGGTCCGCGCGCGCCGGGAACAGCTTGACGACCCAAAGTTGATCGCGATTCTCGATGACATCGAACTCAGGGCCGCCGTCGAGCTGGCCAAGCTGAGCGGGCCGAACGGCCTATGACTTTCGATTTATCGAATGATTACAGCGGCATGAATGATGAATTCGGGGCTTGCTCCGGGGACGCAAATTTGTATAGTCCCGGGCAATCTCGCGACGGGCTGTGACCGATGGGAGACGGCATGACGCGAGGGTTGGAAAAGAACAGCTCTGAGACACGCATGAAGCCGTTGCTGTCACCTGACTACCGCCCGCACGACAAAGAAGATTTCATGAACCCGATGCAGCAAGAGTATTTCCGCCAGAAGCTGCTGGCGTGGAAGCAGGAACTGCTGCGCGAATCGGGCGAGACGCTCAGCCATCTGCAGGAAGAAAGCCTGTCCGAGCCGGACATCACCGATCGGGCCAGCCTCGAGACCGACCGGGCGCTGGAGTTGCGCACCCGTGACCGCGAGCGCAAGCTGATCAGCAAGATAGACGAAGCGCTGCGCCGGATCGAGGAAGGCACCTATGGTTTCTGCGAGGAGACCGGCGAGCCGATCAGCCTGAAGCGGCTGGAAGCCCGTCCGATCGCCACCCTGTCGCTCGAGGCGCAAGAGCGTCACGAGCGCATGGAGCGTACTCACCGGGACGACTGACGCTGACGCGTCGGGGCGACGACTGAAATCTTCAGTCGTCTTCGATCCTCAAGAACGGCCAACGTGCCCGATAGCTCTCCGCTTTCTCTCGATAGCGATGGAGGCTCGGCGCGTTGGCGTTCGGCCTGATGATGCCCTGCTCAAGTTCGTCGAGGCCGTACGGCGCATAGAGCCTGAGGCTGCCATCACCCTGCGGCGATAGCCCGACGCAGGTGCAGCGCGCGAGGAACCGGCCGATGCCGTCCTCCGCGCTTGCCAGCTGGGGATAGGGCGCGCCGAAACGCTGCGGATACCACAGATGCACGCGCGCCTGGTTGCGGATCTCGATCAGCCCGTCGAGGTCGGCGAACAGCACGCGGCCGCGCTGGATGACCGCGTCCTCCGCCTCCCAGCTGAGGTCGGAGTCGTCGAAGTAAAAGATGTCGTAGTCCTTGATGTCGCTCTGCGGCGTGTGCCCCAAGCGCTCGTTCCACACCGCCTGATAGATGCACCCCGCCACCAGCCAGCATTGCGGCGCGCCGAGCAGCGGCAAGCGCTGCAGAATCGCGCGGTTGATCGGATTGCGCAGGGCGGTGCCGACGAGGTCCATATGTAATCAGTGCGCCCGCACAACAGCGACATCGGCCCACGGCTGGTCGAATGCGACGTTGTAGTTCATCACATAGTCGATTTTCCGAAACAGCCATACGCCGCTGCGGCGGACATATTCTTCCACATAGTCGCCGAGCAGCCAGCGACTGGTCTTGGTGCCGCCGTCCATGATGGTACACGGCATGAGAATGCGCCAAGTGCCGGTACCTCGGTCACCGTCGACCTCCACAACGCCGTTCATGGCAAGGTGCGCCGCGAACACGATCTGGGACGAGACGCCACCGAAGAACGCCTCGATCGCCGCGCGGCCGGCGTGGTGGCCGAAATCCGTGCTGGTCCATACCGCATCCTCGGTAAATAGTGGGCCGAGCTTGTCGGGCGGATAGCCGAGGTCGCAGTAGGTCATATAGCGGTGCTTCAGCGATCTGATC
>DATEOK010000178.1:0-25577 GCA_035274225.1 Dongiaceae bacterium | reverse complement strand
ATTCGATGCGCTCCTTGATGCCTGGCGCGTCGAGACCGGCGGACAAGGTGAGCTCATGGTCGGCGGCCTGTACCAACGCCGCGGCCGCGCCGCGCTGGCGCGCGCTGGCGCCGACCGCATCCTCGAGCGAGCCCGCCGCCTGCAAGCTGCGCAGCACCGACCGCGTGCGCCGCTTGGAGGCCGCCAGCTCCAGGCTCTTGGCCAGCCACACCGTCCAGGTGATGACGGAAGCGAAGGCAAGGCCGATCATCACCGCCTTCACCACCCAATCGGCCTGCATGAACATGCCCCAGGGCGACAGGTCGCGCGGCAACGTCGCGTTCTCGGCGGCTAACGGATCCGCCAACGGATCGGCGAGCGGGTTCGCGGCAGGGTCGATCGCGCCGTCCGCTTGGACCGGCACTGCGCCATCAGCGGGCGCCTCCATTGCCGGTACATCGGCTGACTGCGCCCAAGCGGCAACCGGCGCAATGGCGAACACGGCAAGGCAAAGGGCGCCGAGGAGCGCGCTCAGGACAACGCGCGGATCGTTCGTTCTGCGGATCAGTGTTCGAGGCATCGATGCTTGGGTCGCTTGCAGCTTCGCGTAGCGGCGGATGCGCGGAGAAACCACCGGCCCGCCTTCCGCGCCCGTCTTAGCTGAAATGCAAATGCCTCGCAATATCAATAAAATCGAGGCGACTCTAGGCCCTTAGCGCATCGAGGAAGGCAGCGCGCGGGACGATGGCGCCGTGATGGCCGATCACGATGGCGGCGCAGCGATGGCCGAGCTTCGCAGCCTGCAGCGGATCCTCACCGTTGAGGGTCGCCGCCAGGAAGCCGGCGTTGAAGGAATCCCCGGCCGCGGTGGCGTCGACGATCTTGTCGACTTTGACGGCGGGGACGATGGTTTTCCGTCCATTGATGGAAACCACGCAACCCTGCCCGCCCTGCTTGATGACGACGGTGCGCGGGCCAAAGCCGTGGATGCGCTCGCACGCTTCGTCCGCGGTCTTGATGCCGTGCAGGCCGGTCTCGTCCTCGAGGCTGGACAGCACCAGGTCGGTGAGCGCGAGCTCGTCTTCGATCTCGCGCCGCGCCACCTCGACCGACGGCCAGGCGCGCGGGCGGTAGTTGCTGTCAAACGCGACCTTGCCGCCCTGGGCGCGGAATCGGCGCAGCAGGTCGAACAGCCGCTCGCGGCCCGCCTCGCCGTAGAGCGACAGGCTGATGCCGCTGAGATAGAGCCACTCGTATTTCAGCAGCGCCTGGCTGAGATCGGCGGTGCGCTCGTTGCCGAAGATCTCGCGCGCCGGCGCCTGCTGGCGCCAGTAGAAGAAGCGCCGCTCGCCACGCTCGTCCACTTCGATCATGTAAAGGCCGGGCAACCGGCCGGCGACGCGCTGCACCAGGCCGGTGCCGACCTTCTCGCTACGCCACGCCTCGATCATCCGATCGCTATAGGGGTCGTCGCCGAGCGCGGTGACATAGTCGACCGGCACGTCGAGCCGCGCGAGATAGACGGCGGTGTTCAGCGTATCGCCGCCAAAGCCGAGCCGCCGCAGGTCGGGCTGCCCCTGCGCCGCCGACAGCTCCAGCATGCATTCGCCGATGGAGGCGATCCTGCTCATCCGGTGCGCTCGCAAATACAAAGCTCACCTACCAGCCCGACGAACTTCGCCCTCCCCCAAGCTGGGGGAGGGCTGGGGTGGGGGTTGTTCTCTCCGCCGCACATCGCGTCAAGCTGAGCCGCCGTCGCCCCCGCCCTAACCCTCCCCCGCCTCGGGGGAGGGAATCGCAGTGTGCGCTGCATGGATCTCACCGCGTCACCCCGCGCGCTGGGTGAGCGGGCGTTCGCCGCCGATGCGGGCGGTCATCTGGCGCGCGGCGTCGACCAGCGCCTGCTTGTAGCGGGCGTGGTCCTGCAGCCCCTCCTCGCGCGGCGTCAGCAGGCAGAGCGTGGCGATGCACAGGCGCTGCTCGTCATAGACCGCGGCGGCGAAGCAATGGGTGAAGCGGCCCGCGGTGCCATCGCAGGAGTAGAAACCTTCGCGGCGTGCCTCCGCCACTTCCCTGAGGAAGGTCTTCTCGCCGAGCCGCTTGCCGTCGGGCAAGATGAAATCGGCCGCCGGGATCAGCTTCAGGATCGCCTTGTCGTCGAGATGCGAGACCAGCACGCGTCCGGATGCGGTCCACGGCAGCGGCACCGGCTCGCCCACGTCGGAGCTGATGCGGAAATGCCGCTCGCCCTCCTTCATCTGGGCGACGACATATTTGCGATTGTCGAGCACGCACAGCTGTGCGGTCTGGCCGGTCACCTCCGACAGGTGATCGAGGAAACCGGAGGCGAGACGCATCACGTCGAAATGCGTCAGGTGCGAGAGGCCAAACAGATAGAGCCGCCGGCCGAGATAGACGCGCCCCTCCGCATCGGCGCGGTCGAGGATGCCGCGGCCCAGCATCAGGCCGACCACGTCGTAGGTGGTGGATTTGGGCGCGCCGATGGCGACCGCGATCTCGTTCGGCCGCAGCGGCTTCTTGGAATCGTGCAGGCACTCCAGGATCTCGAACGCGCGGTCGATGCCGCGGGTGCGGCCGCCCGCATCCCCCGCCGAAATGCTTTGGGACTCGGCCGGCTTGACGAGCTTGACTGCCTTCTTCGCCGGAACGGCCCGCCGTCCGGTCTGCGCTGCCTTCGGGGGCGCTTTTTGAGCCTGGGCCATGCGATCCTTCAGAATTTCGAGCTCTTCAGGAATTCCGCCAGCCGCTGGGATTTCGGCTTGCGGAACAGTTCCTCGGGCGGTCCCTCTTCCTCGATCCGGCCCTGGTTCATGAATACCACACGGTCGGACACTTCGAAGGCGAATTTCATCTCATGGGTGACCAGCAGCATGGTCATGCCTTCGGTGGCGAGGTCCTGGATGACGGATAACACCTCATTCACCAGCTCCGGGTCGAGGGCCGATGTCACCTCGTCGAACAGCATGACCTTGGGATTCATTGCAACCGCGCGGGCGATGGCGACGCGCTGCTGCTGGCCGCCGGACAGCTGGCCGGGATAGTGGTCACGGCGGTCGCTCAAGCCCACCCGCGCCAGCCATTTTTCGGCGATGGCGTTGGCCTCCTCGGCCGGCAGTTTCTTCACCTTGGTGAGGCCGAGGGTGACGTTGCGCTGCGCCGTCATGTGCGGGAACAGGTTGAACTGCTGGAACACCATGCCGGTCATGGCGCGCTGGCGCGCGATCTCCGATTCCCGCCTCGCCTTGTGCTGCGGGCCGGAATAGCCGATCTCCTCGCCGTCGATCATGATGCGGCCCTGGTGGAACGCCTCCAGCATGTTGACGCAGCGCAGCAGCGTGGTCTTGCCCGAACCGCTGGAGCCGATGATCGAGACCACGTCGCCGGGGCTGAGCGCGAGGTCGACGCCCTTCAGGACCTCGGTGTCCTTGAATTTCTTGTGCAGGTTCTCGATCTGCAGGATCGGCTGTGCCATGAGAAAACTCTAGCTGGGCAAGGCGACGCGGCGCTCGACCGCCTTGGCCGCCCGCTCGATCGCGTAGTTGATGAGGAAATAGATGACACCGGCGAGCAGGTAGAACTCGGGCGTCATGAAGTTGCGCCCGATGATCTGCTTGGTCGCCAGCATCAGCTCGGCGACGCTGATGACCGAGAGGAGAGTCGAGGCCTTGACCATTTCGGTCGCGGTATTAATCCAGGCGGGCAGCGCCTGGCGCAGCGCCTGCGGCGCCAGCACATAGACGAAGAGCTGCGGGAAGGTGAGGCCGATCGCCTTGGCCGCCTCAGTCTGCCCCCGCGGCAGCGACTGCAGCGCGCCGCGCAGATTCTCCGCCACATGGGTGCTGCAGAACACCACCAGCGCGACCAGGCCGGCCTGGAACGCCGTCAGCTGGATGCCGATTGTCGTCAGCAGATAAAAGCTCGCCAGCACCAGCACGAACACCGGCGTGCCGCGCACGAAATCGATATACATACGAACGGCGAAGCGCGAGACCCAGCGGCCATAGACCAGCACCAGACCGACGAAAACGCCGAGGATGGTGCCGAGCAGAATGGCGAGCAGCGAGATCAGGACAGTCGCGCCAACGCCCTGCAGCAGCAGCCAGCGCGAGACCCAAAGCTCGTAGAGGAAGGTGCCTTGCTCGAGCATGTCAGCGCGGGATCGCCAAGCGCCGCTCGAAGTAACGCAAGCCGGCGGCGATCAGGTAGCAGGCGGCGACATACATTAGGCTGGCGACCAGCCAGACCTCGATCACGCGGAACGTCTCCGTGTTGATCTTCTTGGCATGGTAGGTCAGCTCGGGCACCGCGATGACGGCGGCCAGCGAAGTGTCCTTGAACAGCGAAATGAAATTATTGCTGAGCGATGGAAAGGCGTTGCGAGTCATTACGGGAATGATGATCCATAGCTTGGTCTGCCATTCCGTGAGGCCGATGGCGAGGCCGGCCTCCCGCAGGCCGCGCGGCAGGGCCAGCAGGGCGCCGCGAAACACCTCGGTCAGATAGGCACCGCCGTAGACCGCCAAGGTCAGGATGAAGGTCTCGATCTGGCCGATCCGGAGTCCCCAGCGCGGCAGGACGAAATAGGCGAATAGGATCAGGAACAGCGGCGGCAGATTGCGAAACATCGTGACATAGCTGCTCGCAATCCGCCGCCAAGTGGCGTGCTTGGAATTGATAGCAAAGGCCGCCGCCAGGCCGATCCAGCATCCGATGAAGATGGCGACGATCGCCAGACCCAGGCCCAGAGCGAGCCCGCCCAGCAGCAGATCGAAGTTCCGCCATACGACGCCGAAATTCAGATGATAGCCCATGGGCGGCGGCCTTGCCGTGCGCTTTGGTCCAGCTCCTGTCTTACTGATACTCGACCGGGAAGCCAATGGCCGGCGGCGGCAGATCGACGCCGAACCACTTCTTGAACGAGGCGGAGTAGGTAGCGAACTCGACGCCCGTCATGGCCTCATGCAGGGCGGTGTTCACGAAATTCAGCCAGTCCTGGTCGCCGCGCTTGACCGCGCAGGAATAGGTCTGCGGACCCCAGCCATAGCCGGAATCGACGTACTTGCCCGGCGTCGTCACGATCAGCCACTTCGCAGCAGATTGGTCGGTCGCTGCAGCATCAGCGCGGCCACTGTTGATCGCCTCGTAGATCAAGTCGACGCTGTCGTACTGGTCGACCTTCGCCTCCGGCAGCGCAGCATGCACCAGGTCTTCGGCATAGACGTTCTGCAGCACCGAGACGGTGGCGCCGCTGCCGGCCTTCTTCAGGTCGTCGTAGGTCTTGTATTTGCCGCCGGCGGGCATCAGCAAGGCGACGCCTTCGCGGTAGTAGGGAATCGTGAAGTTGACCTGCTGGGCTCGCTCGGCGTTGACCGTCATGAACTGGCAGGTGATATCGACCTTGCCGGTCGTGACGTTCGGAATGCGCGAATCCGAGGACTGGTCGACGAACTCGATCTTGGTGTCGTCGCCGAACAAGCCCTTGGCAACGATCTTGGCGACGTCCACGTCGAAGCCGACGAGATTGCCGTTCTCGTCCTTGAAGTGCCAGGGCGCGTTGGTGCTGCCGGTGCCGACGATCAGGTGACCACGCTCCAGCACTTCCTCCAGCTTGCCCTTCTCCTGGGCCATCGCCGATCCGGTCGAGACGGCCACCAATGCCGTTAGCCCGACCAGCGCACTGCGTACCATGTATGACATTGGGTGTCCCTCCATCTCTAAGCCTCGTCCATCGTTCCAACCTGTTGGAATTCATATCATTGGGATGGACAACACGACTATCTTATGACAATGGAAGCTGAGTCAAGCGGAGCGGATGCCTAGCGCGCAATGTGAGGAGCCGAAGTCGATGTCCACCAAACCGAAGATCGCCGTCGCCAAGAAATCGTTGAAGGTGCAGATCGGCGCGCCGCGCAGCGGCGCCGGCGGACAGTCGCTGCCGTTCAGTCCCGCGATCCGCGCTGGAGACTTCGTCTACGTCTCGGGGCAAGTGGCGCACGACGAGAACGGCGAGCTGGTCGACGGCGGCATCATCAAGCAGACGCGGCAGACCGTCGAGAATCTGCGCCGTATCCTGGAGAAGGCCGGCTGCACGCTGGACGACGTGATCAAGTGCAACGTCTGGCTCGCCGACGCGCGCGACTTCTGGAGCTTCAACAAGATCTATGCCAGCTACTTCCCCGGCGTGCCGCCGGCGCGCTCGACCGTGCAGTCGCCGCTGATGATCGACGCCAAGATCGAGATCGACTGCGTCGCCTATCGCCCGCTCTAGGGCACGACGCGGTCCATTTCTGGATATGCCACGACGCTCTCTTGTGCGGTCGGCTCGTTGCGAGCTCCGATGAAAACGGCCGGAGTGCTTCCCCGATTCACGGCGACATGAAGAACGTTGGCAGGAATGTAGAGGTAGTCGCCCGGACGTGCGACATCGCGATGCTGCAACTGGTCGCCGCTCCAGAGCTCGAGTTCATTCCCACTCAGCATGTAAAACGCTGTTTCGTGATGCTCGTGCACGTGGGCCTGTGTGCGTTGCCCCGGCGGAATGGTCGCCATGCCGAGCCATAATGCCCTTGCCCCGACGGTCTCGGCGGTGATACCCGGCACATAGTCCGATCCTTGCACAGCCCGGTATCCCGCGCCGCTCTTGACTACCACGGCTTTCTTGACCGTAGGCGCGTCGCTATCGGCGCGCATCGTCTGCGTCGAATTGGTCATGTCGGCCTCCGTCTGTGTTACTTTGGTCGGACAGCGGCTAGCATGACGTGATGCCCGATCGAAGTCCTTAAGTGGGAGGTTAAGAATTCCGAAATCTTCTAAAGGCGATGCAGATCGAGCGGTCGCACCGCAGCGCCTCGCGTTTGGCCCCTTCGTGCTCGACGCGGAACGCGGCGTTCTTGTGCGCGCAGGCCGGCCGGTCGCTGTCGGTCATAAGGGATTGTCGCTGCTTCACGCCTTGTTGCGGGCACCTGCACAGGCGCTCACCAAGACCGTTCTCATGGAGGCGGCTTGGCCCGACACTATCGTCGAGGAAGGCAATCTTTCGGTTCAGATCGCGGCGCTGCGCAAGCTGCTGGGGCCGCAGCCGGATGGTAGAGACTGGATCGCCACCGTTCCTCGGATCGGCTATCGGTTCGCCGGGACCGTGCAGGTGTTGGGTCATGCCGGCGATGCTGATGCTCCTGCCCCAGGCCAGCACGAGAGTGCAACCAAGAAACCATCAATCGCGGTGCTACCCTTCGCCGATGTCAGTAAGGATGGGGAGCAGGAATATCTAGCCGATGGAATCACCGAGGATATCATCACAGCCCTGACTCGATTCAGATGGTTCAGTGTGATTGGTCGAAACTCGAGCTTTGTCTACAAGGGTAAGCCAACCGATACCAAGCAGGTCGCGCGTGAACTCGGTGTGCAATACGTGTTGGAAGGAAGCGTGCGGCGCTCTGGCCAGCACGTCCGCATTTCGGCGCATCTGGTCAGCGCTGACTCCGCTAATCAGATTTGGGCCGAGCGATATGAGATGGAGCTGACGGAGGCCTTTGCCGTTCAGGACGCAATCGCCGAGCGTGTCGCAGGCGCTATCGAGCCCGAGCTGCTCAAGACAGAATCGCTCCCGGCTGCCATCCGACACAGCGGAAACATGACAGCTTGGGACCTAGTGCGCCAAGGCACTTGGCATTTCCACCACATCCGGCGCGACGGTCACCTGCGGGCTCGCGAGCTGTTCCGAGAGGCATGCAGGGTCGATTCCGAGCTTGCGGAAGGCTATATCTGGCTCGGTCGCGTCAGCGCCGGCATTGTCGCATATGGCTGGAGCGACAAGCCGACGGACGATATTAGAGAAGGCCTCAACGCCGGATTGATGGCGATCCGACGAGATGAACGTAATCCATACTCTCACTATTCCTTGGCCATTTGCAGCGCATATGCGAATGCGCCGGAGCAGGCAGTCCTTGCAGCGGAGAAGGCGGTCGAGATCAGCCCGAGTTTTGCGTTGGGCCATCTCGTCCTGGGAATGGGTCAGCTCTATCGCGGCAGTGCCTCTGAAGCGATCTTATCGCTTGAGCGCGGCCTTACGCTGAACCCGAACGACCCGCAGAACTTCGTTTGGTTCAACCTCTTGGCGCTTGCGCATCTGTTTGCGGGTCGGGTCGATGAAGCATTGGCAGCCGCCATCAAGGGCCGAAAGGTTCGTCCGGCGTGGCAGCCGATCTACGAAACACTCGCATGTTGCTACGGATCGCTTGGCCAATTGAACGACGCGCGAACGTGCATCGAGCAGATGGGTAACGCGGAGGGCACAAGCGACGCGCTGGGACCTCTCTGGCAGCGCAACCCGCGTTGGGCGGATGAGATAGCTCGCTTGCTGGATCAGGCTGGTCTTCAACACAAGATCTAATATCAGCTTCGAAAAAACAGTCGTCGACCGGATGGTCGTCCGAGAAGCCTCATCACTGCAGTCTCTTCCGAAAAAACAAAAGGCCGATTCTTGCATTTGGTGTGTAAGGGCCAAACCTTTTGATCTGCTTAGCGCACGCGGACGAACGGATAATCGTCGCGGACATAAAGGTTGTAGAAGCTGCCTTTCGACAGCGCCGCCATGAAGGCCTGATGGATGTTGGCCGGCACTTCGCGGTACAGGTAGAGATTGCCGGTCTTCAGCTCCACTTCGAGCCACTGGAATTTCGGGTCATAACCGACCGCGGCGATGACTGAGGATTTGATGGGCGCCCGCTCCATGCTGCATCAACATCCCGGCGCGAACGGCGGTTCCGGATGCAAGAACTGATTTGATGGAATCCCCGCATTTGATAGAATTCGGGCGAGGACGACCGCAGGCTAGACTGATCCGATGGGGCAAAAGAAAACGACGATCCAGGACGTGGCGGCGGCTGCGCAGGTCTCGGTCGCGACCGTCGACCGGGTGCTCAACGGGCGCGGCGGGGTGCGCCAGGAGCGCGCGCGCCGCGTGCTGGAATGGGCGCGCAAGCTCAAGATCGACCGCGCCCTCGAGGACCTGCCGATGCGCTGGCTGCGCATCGCCATCCTGGTGCAGAACCCCAGCAACCCCTACCACGCCAGCCTGAAGACCGCGTTCCAGAGCGCACAGCGCGCCTACGAGGCGCAACGCGTGATGTGCCTGCTGCATTATTTCGACAGCCTGGAACCGGCGGCGGTGGCGCGGGCGATCCACCGCGCCTCCGAGAAGGCGGACGGCCTCGTCATCCTCAGCTACGATCATCCGCGCATCACCGCAGCGCTCAAGACCATCAGCAAGCGCATCCCGATCGTGACGGTGGCAAGCGACCTGCCGGCCAGCGGCCGCATCGCCTATGTCGGCAGCGACAACCGGGTCGCCGGCCGCGTCGCCGGCGAACTGATGGGGCGCTTCCTCGGCCCCCAGGGCGGGCAGATCCTGGTGGTCAGCGGCATGCACGACTTCATCGGCCATGAGGAGCGCGAGAGCGGCTTTCGCGGGGTGTTGCGCCGGCGCTTTCCCAACTGCGAGGTGGTGGCGACGGTCGAAAGCCAGGAGCAGCAGGAGCGCACCGAGAAGCTGGCCCGCGAAGCTTTCAAGCGCTTCCCCAACCTGCGCGGCGTCTACAACAT
Source organism: Dongiaceae bacterium (assembly GCA_035274225.1). Lineage (GTDB taxonomy): Bacteria > Pseudomonadota > Alphaproteobacteria > Dongiales > Dongiaceae > Dongia_A. Next base: position 15,974 of record DATEOK010000178.1, on the reverse strand, counting down.
CTCGGTCGGCAGCCGCGGCATCGCCACCGCCTTGAAGGCGCTGGGCAAGGGCGGCGATGTAGTGCTCATCAGCCACGAGATGACCGAGGTGCATCGCGAGCTGCTGACCGACGGGCTGATGGATGCCGTGCTCGACCAAAACCCGCAGGTCGAGGCGCTGCGCGCCGTGCAGCTGCTGCTGCACTACAACCGCCGCATCCCGGACAGCGAGGTCCAGCTGGAGACGCCGGTCACGATCTATCTGCGGGAGAATCTGCCGCAGGGTTAAGAGGCAGCGTCAAGCTTCGCGCAACTCTAACTGTCATCCCGGCCAAGCGCAGCGCGAGCCGGGACCCATGCGGCGCCACCATAATGCCGATAGATGGCATGGGTCCCGGGTCATGCCGCTGTCGCGGCCCGCCCGGGATGACAGCCTAGTGGACGCTACGCCGCCAGCTTCAGCTTCGCGCCGGCGCAGAGCTGCGCGAGATGGGCACGGCCGAGCGCGGCGTAGCTGGCGGGGTGGGCGACGCGGGGGTCTTGCTCGGCTTCCTGCACCAGCCAGCCGCTGTATTTGGCCTTGGCCAGCACGTCGAACACGCTCTTGAAATCGACCAGGCCATCGCCGGGCGCGGTGAAGATGCCGCACAGCACGGCCTCGGAGAAGCTGACGTCGCGCTGCTTGCAGGCGGCGAGCGCGTAGCGGCGGATATCTTTGCAGTGCACATGCTTGATGCGGGCGGCATATTTCCTGGCAACCGCGATCGGATCGCCGCCGGCGAACGTCATGTGGCCGGTGTCGAGCAGCAGGCCGACCGCTTCGCCGCTGTTCTCCAGCAGCCGGTCGACGTCCGCTTGCGATTCCACCACGGTGCCCATGTGGTGATGCACCGCCATCTGCACGCCCTGGTCGCGCATGTAGGCTGCGACCTCGGTGAAGCGGCTGCCGAGGCGTTTCCAATCGGCGGCGCTTTTCACCGTGGGCCGACGGCTGATCGGCGCGCCGACCTGGTTGATAATCTCGCCAGTCGTCTCGGCGAACACCATGACCTCGGCGCCCAGTGACTTGAGCAGCGCGAGATGCGGCTTCATGGCCTCGATCTCGGCCTTGGCATCGCGCTCCAGCAGGTTCGCGGAATACCAGCCGGAGACCAGCTTCAAGCCATGCCGCTTCAGGATCGGCGCCAGCTCCTTCGGCCCGCGCGGGAACTTGCGGCCCAGCTCGACGCCGGAGAAGCCCGCGTCCCTGGCCTCCTTGAGGCAGGTGTCGAGGGAGATGAAGTCCCCCAGCCAGGGCATGCAGTCATTGGTCCAGCCGATCGGGTTGATGCCGAGACGTACGCTCATTTCAGACGATCCTTGTTATTGGAGAGTTGTAGTGCCGCGGCTCATGGCGGCGAGCTCGGCTTCGAGGTCGACCAGCTCCTTGCCGCCGGCCATCATCTCGAGCACACGCTCGCGCGAGATCTCGCCCTTGGCAAAGGTGCCGAGGGAACGGCCGCGGTTGAGCAGCGTGATGGTATCGGCCACCGGGAAGGCATGATGCACATTGTGCGTGATGAAGATGACGCCGAGGCCGCGCGCCTTCGCCTTCACGATGAGGCGCAGCACCACCGCGGCCTGGTGCACGCCGAGGGCCGAGGTCGGCTCGTCCAGGATCAGCACCTTGGCACCGAAATAGACCGCGCGCGCGATGGCGAGGGATTGCCGCTCGCCGCCAGACAGCGTGCCGACCGGCTGGCCGGGATCGCGGATGTCGATGCCCATGCGGCCCATCTCTTCGCGCGTCACCCGCTCGATCATCGGCCAGTCCATGCGCTTGAACGGGCCCCAGCCGACCAGCGGCTCGCGCCCGGCGAAGAAGTTGCGCGCGACGCTCATCAGCGGCACGGTCGCCAGGTCCTGGTAGACGGTGGCGATGCCGCGATCCAGAGCATCGCGCGGCGAAGCGAACTGCACCGGCTGGTCAGCCAGGCGAATCTCGCCCTGGGTGGGGCCGTGCACGCCGGAGAGGATCTTGATCAGCGTCGACTTGCCGGCGCCGTTGTCGCCGAGCAGGCAATGCACCTCGCCCGCCTGCACCGCGAAGCTGACGCCGTTGAGCGCGATCACGGTGCCGAAATACTTGCTGACATCGCGCAGCTCGATCAAGGGCGCCATCAGCGAGTCTCCTGCGCCTTCTTGCGGATGTAGTTGTTGAACAGCACGGCGGCCAGCAGCATCACGCCCATGAAAGCCTTGAACCAGTCGGTGTCGATGCCGGTGTAGAAGATGCCCATCTGCACGATGCCGAAGATCAGCGCACCGAACATCGCGCCGACCGCCGAGCCGTAGCCGCCGGTCAGCAGCGTGCCGCCGATCACCACCGCGATGATGGCCTCGAACTCTTTCTGCAGGCCGCGCGAGGTGTCGGCCGAGCCGACGCTTAAGACCTGGATCGCGGCGAACAGAGTGGCAGCGCAGGCCGAGAGGACGAACAGCCGGATCTTCACCTTGGCGACCGGCACGCCGACGTTGCGCGCAGCGTTGGAGTCGCCGCCGACGGTGAAGATCCAGTTGCCGAAGCGCGTCTTGAGCAGGATCCAGGTGCCGATGGCCGTGAGGCCCAGCCACCACAGGATCGAGACCGGGATGCCCTGCACCGTGGGGAGGCCGTCGGGGCGTTTTTCCATCAAGCCGATATCGGCGAGCCAGACCAGCACGCTGCCGCCGAACTGGCCGCTGAACAGCGGCGCCAGCCAGTCGCCCTCGGTCAGCTCCTTGATGCCGGGAATCTGCGTGCGGCCGGTGATGAGGCGGGTGAGGCCAAGGGTGATGCCGCGCAGGATGAACAACGAGGCCAGCGTGACGATGAAGGAGGGCAGGCCGGTCTTCACCACCAGCCAGCCGTTGACGTAGCCGACGATCACGGCGGCGCCGAACGCCAGCAGCACGCAGATCCAGATCGGCCAGCCGAGCACGGTCGAAGGAATGGCGATGATGACGCCGGCAAAAGCGATCATCGAACCCAGCGAGAGATCGAACTCGCCGCCGATCATCAGTAGGGCGACTGCGACGGCGAGGATGCCGAGCTGGGCCGAGACCTCGAGGAAGTTGACCACGCCGCGCGCGCTGAACAGGCCACTGTCGCCGGCGAAAACCAGGAAGAACAGCAGGACCAGGACGCAACCAGCGGCCGAGCCGAGCTCCGGTCGGCGCAAGGCTTGGCGCGCGAAGCCGATCTCGCGCACGCGTTCGTCGCGACTCTTGCCTTGTTGCTCGGTAACCGCCATCAGCGGTAGCCCCTCATGCGGCTCGGAAATGATACAGCAAAAAATCGCCGGGGCCGACCCTGTGGATGGCCGGCCCCGGCGCCGCGCGAGGTTTATCGGACGCCCTGCTTGGCGAGCTCGATGACGGAGCCGGCTTCCGCCTTGCCCACGAAGCCGGGGCCGGTCGGATAGTCGGCGATCGGCGCGAGCTTGTATCGCTTCAACAGGTCGAACGCGACCACGGGGATGTAGCCCATCAGATACTGCTGGGCGTCGATGCCCCATTCCATCTTGCCGTCCACCACCGCTTTGAGGATGGTCGGCGACAGGTCGAAAGTGCCGGTCTTGATCTTGCCGGTCATGCCGGCCTCGTCGATCGCGGCGAGCGCCGGATCGGCGCCGGCCGAGCCGACGGTCAGCACGAACTGCGTGTCCGGATTCTTCGCGAGAAAGGCGGCGATGCGGCCCTTCATTTCGGTCGGGTCCATCACGCCCTGCAGCACCGGCACTTCGGCACCGAGGCCGTCGGCGAAACCGCGGCAGCGGTCGTCGAGGCTGACGTTGCCGACCTCGTGATTGGCGCACACCGCCTTAGAGAGGCCGAGCGCTTTCACCTTCTGGCCGGCAGAAACGCCAGCGTCATATTCCGACTGGCCCATGAACAGCAGCGCACCCAGCTTGCGCGACAGCTCGGAGCCGCCGGAGTCGATCACGATGACGGGGATGCCGGATTTCACCGCGCTCTCGACCAGCGGGCTGAGGGCTCCTTCATCGGGAATCGAGACGACGAGACCGTCCGGCTTCGACGCGATGGCCGCGTCGAGCAGCTTCTGCATCGCGGGCATGTCGAAGGTCTCGGGGGCGAGATACTCGGCCTTGACGCCCATGGTCTTGGCGGCGTCGTCCATGCCGTGCTTCACCACCGACCAGTATTGGTCCGCCGCCTGCCCGTGCGTCACGAACACCACGCGCGTTTCGGCCCAACTGGTCCCGGCCGCCAGCACCGGCGCGATCACGCACGCCGCCGCCAGCATCATCCACTTACGCAGCAGTCTCATTCTTCCCTCCTGTCTGCCTCGCACTGTTTGCTTTCCGGCGCGCTCGATGGCTGCGCCGTGCGCTTGAGTTCGTGGAGGATGTTATGATGGTGCCGATGCTTGCAGCATCGCGCGGCGCGCGACCCTGCCTCCCCCACTCTTTATTTTCTGGCTCCCAGCCTGATCATGGTAGCCCGGCCCCTTTTGGCCGGAAGAGCGCAACTTGATGGGATTCACTCAATCGCTGCAACGCGGTGTCATGGGACGTCTGCCAGCACCAGATCGGCACCCTTCTCGCCCACCATGATGGCGGGCGCGTTGGTGTTGCCGGAGGTGACGGTGGGGAAGATCGACGCGTCGATCACGCGCAGGCTGCCGACGCCGTGCACCTTGAGGCGTGGATCGACGACGTTGTCGGCGGCATCCGGTCCCATCCGGCAGGTGCTGACGGGATGAAAAACCGAATAGCTGCGCGCGCGCATGTCGGCGATGCAGGCTTCGTCGCTGTCGACCGGCGTGCCGGGCTTGAGCTCTTCGGCAATGATCGATGCCATGCTCGGCGTTTGTGCCAAGCGCCGCAGGAAGCGCGCGCCGGCCAGCAGCTCCTCGACGTCGTGGTTGGTCGAAAGATAGTTGGGATGAATCGCCGGCGATTGCTTTGGATCGGCGGATCGGATCTGCAGATGGCCGCGGCTGGTCGGTCGGCATGGCGACACGCTGAGGATGAAACCGGGATAGGGATCGGTCCCGGTCATCTTGCGGACGCCCGGCGCCGCTTTCTCGTAGGTGAGCGGCGAGAAATAGAGTTGGATGTCGGGCCGTGCAGAGTCCGGACGCGATCGGAAGAAGCCGCCGCCCTGGTTGACGCTGAGCGACAACGGCCCCTTGCGCGTCAGCACGTACTGCATGCCGACCAGCAGCTTGCCCCACCAGGGGTGGAGCATGTTGTTGAGGCTCGGCACCTTGGCGCGATAAACGTAGTCGAAGCAGAGATGATCCTGCAGGTTCCGGCCGACCGCCGGGCTCTCATGCACCACCTCGATGCCGTTTGAGCGCAACACGTCAGCCGGGCCGACTCCCGACAGCTGCAGCAACTGCGGTGAATTGATCGAGCCACCGGCGAGAATGACCTCCCGCCCCGCGCGCGCCTCGTGCCGGTGACCACGTTGTTCGTATGCGATGCCGACCGCGCGCTTGCCCTCGAACAGGATGCGGGTCGCCAGCGCGCCGGTCTCGACGCGCAGGTTCGGCCGATTCTGCGCTGGCCACAGATAGGCGCGCGACGCCGACATGCGCAGGCCGCGGTGGGTGGTGATCTGGTAGACACCGACACCCTCGATGGTCTCGCCGTTCAGGTCAGGATTGAATTCGAGCCCGGCCTCCTGCCCCGCCTTGACCCAGCGATGGGTCAGCGGATGGACCGCGTGCTCGATGGTGTCGACGTGGAGCGGCCCGCCTGCGCCATGCCACGCGCTGGCGCCGAGCGCGTGATCCTCCATGCGCTTGTAGAGCGGCAGTACGTCGCTCCAGCTCCAGCCGGGGTTGCCCATCGCCGCCCAGTCGTCATAGTCGCCGGCTTGGCCGCGTGAATAGACCATGGCGTTGATCGAGCTGGAGCCGCCCAGCACCTTGCCGCGCGGGAAATAGTTGGTGCGGTTGTCGAGGCCGGGGATCGGCTCCGACTGGTACATCCAGTTGAGCTCGGGATTGTAGTAGCTCTTGCCGTAGCCGATCGGCACCTGGATCCAGAAGCTGCGGTCGCTCGGCCCCGCTTCCAGCAGCAGCACGCGATGGCGCCCGTTCGCCGTCAGCCGGTTCGCCAGCACGCAGCCGGCCGACCCGGCGCCGACGACGATGTAGTCGTACGTGGACACTCCATTCCCCCTAACTCAACACCCCTCTCCCCTCGCGGGAGAGGGCTGCGGAGGCTTAGCGAACGAGAGTGAGCTTAGCCGGAGCTGGGTGAGGGGGCCGCGCCGAAAGGCGCGCAGCGCGCAATCGCTCCTTGCAGCCACGGCGCTCTGACGAGCGCGCGCAGCTATCGCTGCGCTACCCCTCATCCAGCTTCGCCTAAGCTCGGCTACGCCTCGCTAAGGCTCTGCATCCTTCCCCCGCAAGGGGGGAAGGGACTGTTCTATGCGCCGTAGCCGATGATGCCCTTCACTTCCAGGAAATCGTGGATGCCCCAGTCGGCGTATTCGCGGCCGTTGCCGGACTGCTTGTAGCCGCCGAACGGCGCGAAGGTGTCCCAGGCGGGGAAGTTGATCTTCACCTGGCCGGCACGCAGCTGCCGTGCCACCCGGCGCGCATGCTCGATGTCCTTGGACTCGACGTTGGCGGAGAGGCCATAGACCGTGTCGTTGGCGATCTCGATCGCCTGCTCCTCGCTGTCGTACGGCATGATCGCCAGCACCGGGCCGAAGATCTCCTCGCGCGCGATGGTCATGCTGGGCTGCACGTCGCCGAACACCGTCGGGCGCACATAGTAGCCGCGGTTGAGGCCCTCCGGCCGGCCGGTGCCGCCGGTCACCAGCGTCGCGCCCTCCTTGATGCCGGATTCGATCAGCCCCTGGATCTTCCTGAACTGCGCGTCGCTGACCACCGGGCCGAGATTGGTGCCCTCAGCCTTCGGATCGCCGACCTTGTGCGCCTCGGCGCTCTTCTTGGCGATGCTGAGCACATCGGCCTGCAGCTCGCGCGGCACCAGCATGCGGGTCGGCGCGTTGCAGGACTGGCCGCTGTTGCCGAAGCAGCCCTGCACACCCTTGGTCACCGCCCAGGCAAGGTCGGCGTCGCGCAGGATGATGTTGGGCGACTTGCCGCCCAGCTCCTGGCTGACGCGCTTCACGGTATCGGCGGCCGCTTTGGCGACCTGGATGCCGGCGCGGGTGGAGCCGGTAAAGGACATCATGTCGATGCCCGGATGCGCGGACATCACCGCGCCGACCGACGGGCCGTCGCCGTTGATCATGTTGTAGACGCCCGCCGGCACGCCGGCCGCGTGCATCACTTCGGAGAAGATGATTCCAGTGATCGGCGCGATCTCGCTCGGCTTCAGCACCATGGTGCAGCCGGCGGCGATCGCCGGCGCGACCTTGCAGGCGATCTGGTTCAGCGGCCAGTTCCACGGCGTGATCAGGCCGACCACGCCGATGCCCTCGCGCACGATGCGCGTGCCGTTGCGCTGGTCCTCGAACGCGAACGCCTCGAGCGCCTTCAAGGTCGAGTCGAGGTGCGCGAGACCTGCCGCCGCCTGACTGTCCAAAGCCATGCCGATCGGTGCGCCCATCTCGGTGGACACCGCCCGGGCGATGTCGTTGATGCGCGCGCGGTATCCCTCGATGATGCGCTTCAGCAAGGCGACGCGGTCAGCCTTGCTGGTCTGCGAGAACCTGGGAAAGGCCGCCCGCGCCGCGGCAACGGCACGGTCGACGTCCGCCGCCGAGCCGATGGAGATCCGGGTGAAGGCCTCCTCGGTCGCGGGATTGATGACATCGAGGGCGCGCGGTGTCGCCGGGTCCACCCAGGCGCCGTTGATGTAGAATTTCATATGGTTGGACATGAATGCCTCTGCCTCTGGCTGAATTGTCACGGAGATTAGCGAAACTCCGGTCGACGCGATAGCATGCCCGCCGACCACCGATTTCCTTTGTCTCATGGAGCCGACGCGTGAAAATCAAGAGCCTGGAAACCTTCTCCACATCCAATGTGGGGTTTGTGCGGGTGACCGCCGAGGACGGGATGCAGGGCTGGGGCCAGGTGTCGCCGTACAATGCCGACATCACGGCCCAGGTGTTCCACCGCCAGGTCGCGCGGTGGGCGATCGGCGCCGACAGCGGCGACATCGCAGCCCTGACCGACTCAATTCCTGAGCGCGAGCACAAGTTTCCCGGCTCCTATCTGATGCGCGCCTTGTGCGGGCTCGACACCGCCCTGTGGGACCTGCGCGGCAAGCGCGCGGGCAAGAGCGTGTGCGAGCTGCTGGGCGGCAAGCCCCGGCCCTTCCCGGTCTATGCCTCCAGCATGAAGCGCGGCGAGATCACGCCCAAGGAGGAAGCCGCGCGCTTCATCAAGCTGCGGGACGCGCACGGCTACACCGCCTTCAAGTTCCGCGTCGGCAAGGAATGCGGCCATGACGAGGACGAATGGCCTGGCCGCACCGACGAGATCGTGCCGCTGATCCGCAAGACCCTCGGCCCCGACGCGCGGCTGCTGGTGGACGGCAACAGCGCCTATACGCCGAAGAAGGCGATCGAGGTCGGCCGCTTCCTGGAGGATCACGGCATCTGCCATTTCGAGGAGCCGTGCCCCTATTGGGAGTATCACTGGACCAAGCAGGTGACCGACGCGCTCAACCTCGACGTCACCGGCGGCGAGCAGGATTGCGACCTGGCGTTATGGCGCTTCGCGATCGAGATGCGCGCGGTCGACGTGGTGCAGCCGGACGTGTGCTATCTCGGCGGCATCAACCGCACCATGAAAGTGGTGGAGATGGCGAAGAAAGCGGGGCTGCCGGTCACGCCGCACGCCGCCAACCAGTCGATGGTGACGGTGTTCACGCTGCACCTGATGGGCGCGATCGAGAATGCCGGGCCGTATGTCGAGTTCTCGATCGAGGGCGCGGACTACTATCCGTGGGACAGCGGGCTCTATGAGCCGGCGCTGATCGCGCGCGACGGCAAGGTGCAGATCCCAGACGGACCGGGCTGGGGCGTCGAGCTCAACCGCGATTGGCTGGACAAGGCGAGCTATCAGAAGAGCGGCGACTAGCGCGCCGCCCGCCGCAGCACCGGCGCGCTGACGCTTTGCCGACGGTCGTCGCGCGGGCGGCATCCGAATTGCCGGCGATAGACGCGGCAGAAATGTTCCAACGAGCCGAAACCAGCGCTGACCGCGATCTCGGTGACGGAGAGATCGGTCTGCTGCAGCAGCGCGTGCGCCTTGGTCAGGCGGATGAACTGGTAGTGCCGCACCGGCGTGGTGCCGAGCCCCTTCTCGAACAGGCGCTGCATCCGGCGCATCGAGAGGCCAGCGCGGTGCGCGATCCTTGCGCAGGACAAGGGCTCCTCGACATGCTGCTCCATGATCGCGGCCACGCGCTGGAGCGCGGGATCGGCGAGCCTCGCCGCGTCCGCGCCCGCTACCGGCTGTGGTTCGTCGCCGCGACGCCAGGACGATAGCATCAGGTGCGCAGCGACTTCGGCGGCGAGCGCTTCGTCCTCGTCGTCCGCGATCCAGGCCAGCATCATGTCGAGCGTAGCGCTCTGGCCGGCGCAGGTCAGCCGATCCTCGTTCTTGGTGTAGAGCTGCGAGACCGCGTGACAGCGTGGGTGGGATTCCGCGAAGCCCTGCAGGTTGTCCCAATGCACCGCGACCGGCAATCCGTCGAGCAGTCCTGCCGCGGCGACGACCTCGCTCGCGGTCTCGATGCTGCCGATGGTGGCGCCATGCCGTGCCACCCGGCGCAACCAGGACTTGAGCGCATGGTCGCGCGTGAGGCGTTTCACATCGAAGCTCGCCATCACCAACAGCAGGTCGAATCGGCTGACGTCGCCGATCCCAGCATCGACCGGCAGCTTCTGGCCGGAACTGGAACGCACGGCCCGGCCATCCAGCGACACGGTTTGCCAACGATAGAGGGGGCGCCCGCTCAGCCAGTTGGCCACGAACAATGGCTCCGTCACCGCAGCTAGGCCGAGCTGTGAGAAATCCGGAAGCAGCAGCAGTCCAACCAGACGGGATTCTTCGGCCATGCCTTTATTGATCTAATACGACGCCGATTTGACGCTTTGGATCAAGTTGCCTTGTCGCACTTCCGTAGCCTTTGGTCAAGCGACACCCGAAAGGACAGCAGCCTTGATTCCCGTCAAATCCCTCGACTGGCCTGAGATCGTCCCCGAGCGCGCACTGACGCTGCCGGCGCGCTATTTCTATGACGAGGAGATCTTCAAGGCAGAACGCGAGCGCATCTTCTATCCCGCCTGGCATTGCGTGGGGCATGTCAACGAGCTGGCCGAGCCGGGACAGTTCCTCACCCTCGACATCCTCGACCAGACCATCGTGGTGCTGCACGGCGACGATGGTCAGATCCGCGCGTTCCACAACGTGTGCCAGCATCGCGGCAACCGCCTGCTGCAAGAGCGGCGCGGCAAGCTGGGCAGCGTGCTGCGCTGCGGCTATCACTCCTGGTGCTACAGCCGCGACGGCAGCCTGAAGAGCGCGCCGCGTTCGGAGCGGCTGCCGGATTTCGACCGCAAGGACTATGGCCTCAAGGCCGTGCGCACGGAGATCTTGAGTCACTTCGTGTTCGTGAATTTCGATCCGGATGCCGCACCGCTGGCCGAGATCGGCGCTGGCGTGGACGTGATGATGAACCAGTATCTGCCTGACCTCGCCGGCATGATGCTGATCGAGGAAGTCGACGTGGTGGTCCCGGCCAACTGGAAGATCATCATGGACAACTCGATCGAGGGCTATCATTTCGGCCTCTCCGGGCCGGTGCACAAGGAGCTGGCCGCGCTGATCGAGTTCAAGCAATACAGCCTCGAGGCGCATGACAAGTGGTGGACCTATATCGGTCCGCCGAAGCCGGGTGCGTCGGTCGCCTACGGCGCGGCGCTCGACAGCGCGACCTGGCAGACCGACTCGTTCTTCAACATCGGGATCTGGCCCAATACAACGTTCTATTGCTTCCCGTACGCGGACATCTGCGGGACCTTTGTCATGATCCCGCTGGGCCCCGAGAAGTCGCTGCTGCGCTTCGGCTATTACGGCCCGAACCGTCCGATGCCGGAGGTGACCAAGGCCTGCATCAAGTGGATGAACGAGAAGCTGGGGCCCGAAGACATCCAGCTCAACGTGACGCAGCAGAAGGGCCTGCGCTCCTTCGGCTACAACCAGGGCCGCTACCTGATCGACCCTGAGCGCAGCAACGAGAGCGAGCATCTGGTGCACCACTTCCACAAGCTGGTGCACCAGGCGGTGCAGGCGCGTGGATGAAGTGCTTCGACTACATCATCGTCGGCGCCGGATCGGCCGGCTGCGTGCTGGCGGCGCGCCTGACGGAGGATGCGGAGGTGCGCGTGCTGCTGCTGGAGGCAGGACCGCCCGACCGCCACTGGGCGATCGACATGCCGTCCGGGCTCGGGCGGCTGCTCGCCGACGACCGCTTCAACTGGGCCTACAGCTCCGAGCCGGAACCCTATCTCGACAACCGGCGGCTCAGCCATCCGCGCGGTCGCGTGCTGGGTGGCTCTTCCTCGATCAATGGCATGATGTATGTGCGCGGCCATGCGCGCGACTACGACCGCTGGGCGCAGTCCGGCTGCCGCGGCTGGAGCTATGCCGACGTGCTGCCCTATTTCCGGCGCGCCGAGAACAGCGCGCGTGAAGCCGACGCCTATCACGGCAAGGACGGCCCATTGCGCGTCACCACGCCGAACGGCAGTACCGGCGTATTGGGCGAGGCCTTCATCGAGGCGGGTCAGCAGGCGGGCTATCCCTACACGCCCGACTGCAACGGTGCGCAGCAGGAGGGCTTCGGACCCACCGACCGCACCACCCACCAGGGCCGGCGCTGGAGCACGGCGCGCGGCTACCTCGATCCCGTGCGCGCGCGGCCCAACCTCACCATCGCCACCGGCGCTCTGGTACTCGAGATCCTGATCGAGGGCGAACGCGCGACCGGCATCGCCTACGCGGTTGGCAGCGAGCGCCGCGTCGCGACGGCGGATCGCGAAGTCATCCTGTGCGGCGGCGCGATCAACAGCCCGCAATTGCTGCAGCTGTCCGGCATCGGTCCGGCGGACCTGCTGCAGAGACTGGGGATCGCGGTCAAGCGCAACCTGCCGGGAGTCGGCGCCAATCTCAGCGATCACCCCGACATCGTCGTGCAGCATGCCTGCAAGCAGCCGGTATCCCTGGCCAAGAAAGCGCGCGCGCCAGGCAAGTACCTGACCGGGCTGCAATGGTTCCTGAACAAGAGCGGCGCGGCGGCGAGCAACCACTTCGAGGCCGGCGGCTTCATCCGCAGCCGCGCCGGCATCGAGCATCCCGACCTGCAATTCACCTTCATGCCGCTGGCGGTCATGCCGGGCACGGTCGAGACGCGGGCCGAGCATTCCTTCCAGGTGCATATCGACCTGCTGCGTCCGGAGAGCCTGGGCAAAGTCGAAGCGCGCAGCGCCGATCCGCGGCAGGCACCCGCGATCCGGTTCAACTACCTGCAGAGCCCGCGCGACCGCGAGGATTTCCGGGCCAGCGTGCAGCTGCTGCGCGAGATTTTGGCGCAGAAGGCACTCGATCCCTATCGCGGCGAGGAGCTGTTTCCCGGCCCCAATGTGCGCGGCAAGGACGAAATCGATGCTTGGGTACGAGCGGCGGTGGAGACCTGCTATCACCCGGTCGGCACCTGCAAGATGGGCAGAGCAACCGATGCGTCCGCCGTCGTCGATGACGAACTGCGTGTCCACGGCGTGAGCGGATTGCGGGTGGTCGATGCTTCGATTATGCCATCGATCGTCAGCGGCAACACCAACGCGCCCACCATCATGATCGCCGAGCGCGCCGCCGATCTGATCAAGGGTCGGCGGCCTTTGGCGCCGGTCGACGCGCCGACGTGGATTCATCCCAAATGGGAAAGTACGCAGAGATGAGCGGAGCCTGAACGCACGTTCCTTCACGCGCCAGACTGTCACGAGATTCTACGCACATCCGCATCATTACGTTTGACCGCAGGCGCTGCGGTCTGGAATCATCAGAACAAATGACGAACACCGGATCGGACACGTGCCAGGATATTCGGCATGCCGGTGCGAGAGCCACGGATGCCTCGAGTGCTGGAGGTGACGATGCTTCGCCGGAAATCGGACGAGCGATCCGCCAAGCGCCGCTGGGATATCGGCCAGCGCAATCGACCGGACGCTAAAGACTACGCAACCACGTTGATGGTGGCTGCAGTTTTGGGCGCTGCGGCAAACGCCGCGAGCGCGATCATCGAGATCGGGCGCTCCGCCGGCTGGTGGTACTAGCACCATCCGCCGAGCGCACACCGACATTCAAACGAAGGAGGATACTTTGAGCGATACTTTGCATCACTCCCACGGTTCCGCGTGCGCATGCTGCTTCGCGCTGCCGCCCTATCTCACAGATCATCTGCGCCGGCATGCGCGAGACCGACGTGTTCGCCAATCGCTGGCCCGCATGCACGAAGATTCGCAGCAGCAGCGCATCGTTCGAAAAGCCGTTTTGTCGATGCGCCGCCGGGCACCGGGCGCAACGCCCACGCCCAAGCTCGACCGGCGGATCTACGATTGCGAGAAGACCACCGACCTGCTGAAGCGTCTGGTGCGCAAGGAAGGCGGCCGCAAGACGCAGGACGTGGCCGTCACCGAGGCCTACGACTATAGCGGCATGGTGTTCCGCTTCTTCGAGCAGGTGTATCGGCGGGCTTCGATCGACAACGACAACCTGCCGCTGATCTCCTCGGTGCATTACCAGGAGCAGGACGATGTCGGCTACGACAACGCCCTCTGGAACGGGCGCCAAATGGTCTATGGCGACGGCGACGGCGTGCTGTTCAACCGTTTCACCATCGCGCGCGACGTGGTCGGCCACGAGCTGGCGCACGGCATCACGCAGTACGAAGCCGCGCTCAAATACGAGCGGCAGAGCGGCGCGCTCAACGAGCATTTCTCCGACGTCTTCGGCGTGCTGGCGCGGCAATGGGCCGACAAGGATGGCGAGCCCAAGTCGGCCGATTGGACCATCGGCAACGGCCTGTTCAAGCCGGCGCGCCTGCGCAAGATGAGTTTGCGCGACATGAAGGCGCCGGGCACCGCCTATGACGATCCGGAACTGGGACGCGATCCACAGCCCGACCACATGAAGGACTACAAGGACCTGCCCAACACGGATGCGGGCGACTGGGGCGGCGTCCATGTGAATTCAGGTATTCCGAACCACGCCTTCTACCGGGCCGCGGTCGCGATCGGGAAGCCGGCCTGGGAGGTGGCGGGCAAGATCTGGTATATCGCCCTCTGCGATCGATTGCGCGATAATGCCAACTTCGCGAAGTGCGCATATGAGACGATCTCGGTCGCGCGGGATTTCTATGACGGAGCTACGGCACACAAGGTCCAGACGGCATGGATGGAGGTCGGCGTCCTCACCGCCCGGCAGAGGCTGGTCGCATGACCGGCCCGAACGGACGCCATGCGGCTGACCATTCGCCGCGTCGGCGGACAGCTGCCCACCTTCCAGCCCACGAAGGTGATGACGGAGGTCGATCTCGACGCGGCAACGGCCGAGATCGCCAGGTCGTTCGTGCGCTCACCGCCGGCTGCGGGTTCCGCCCCGCAGCCGGACTCGTTCCGCTATGTGTTCGAGTTGGAAGACGATGGCGGGCTCGCCACGGCCAGCGCGAGCTTCGCCGAGATTCCCGAGGCGCTCCGACCTCATCTGCCCACACCCACGTCCAAGCGGACCTAACTGCAGGTAGCCGGCGGCTCAGTTGACGATTGGCGGCGTGATGCGGCTGACGGTGACTTCGCTGCCTTCCTTCTTGCGGACGATGCCGTAGATCACGCCGGGCCGACTGTGGTCGAACGCAAAGCCCTGCCCCGCGATCTCCGCCGGGATGGTGCCGACCCATTTCAGCTCGGAGCCGATCTTCGGCAACTCCATGACGTAGAGTTCGGGATTGTCGTGGCCGGTGACGTAGAGCTTGCCATCCGGTCCCCAGGCGCCGCCGGAATTGCTCATGTCGTCGAACTTCTCGACCAGCGCGTCGGGAAACACCCAAGCCTCCGCCACGCGCCAGTCGGCATCGAAGCGCACCAGCTGGGTGTTGTATTTGTTGCCGTAGGCAATCGGACTCTTGTCGAACACGCGGTTGTAGTTGGCGAAGGCGCCCCACCAGACCCCCTTTGCGTCGCGATCGAGCCAGGTGAGGGAGCCACGCTCGATGCCGAGGCTGTGACTTTCAATATGCTTCATGGTCGCCGCATCCCAGACCTCGACCGAGCTGGTCATCGGCCAAGCCGGATAGTTGGAGTGCGCCGCATACAGCTTGCCGTCGACGACAGTCGCGCTGTCGAGATGGATGGCCGAGCCATCCGTGCCGCCTTCCCACTTGGCAATCAGCGTGCCGGTTTTCTTGTCGTATTTGGCGATGACCGTGTTGTCGACGGCGTAGAACGCGTTGGCGTCGACACCGACTCCCTGGCGCGCCTCCGTGATCTGGAAGCGCTGGATCAATTCGGATGAGCCGACGGGCGGGCCAGCTTCCTCGGCCAGTGCCGGCAGCGCTACGAAGATGAGTGCGGCGAGAGGAATCGGGCGAAGGCGCATCATGGAGCAATCTCCGTGCGGGCTTATTCCGCGATCCGGATAACGGGACGATTCAGCTGCCGCGATGACGCTCGCGCGACGGTTTGGTGAATGCGAGCGAACGTCCCGCTCGTAGGGTTGCAATGGCTTTCCGACCATTGCGGTTCCGCAGCGAGCACGGCGGTTGAGCTCCAAAAGCAAAACGCCGCAGCTTTTGGCTGCGGCGTTGAATTCGTCTGAGTTTGGTTGCGGGGAGAGGATTTGAACCTCTGACCTTCAGGTTATGAGCCTGACGAGCTACCGGGCTGCTCCACCCCGCGTGAGTGGTGGACGTCGGACACTGTGTCTCGGATGCTGTGTGTGTGTTTCTTCTTGGAAG
>DATEOK010000177.1:0-2998 GCA_035274225.1 Dongiaceae bacterium | reverse complement strand
ATATGTTCTCATGCGCCGAGCCTCCGGCGTCCCCGGATCATTCTATGCCGCCGGCACCAGCCGCCGCAATTCCACCAGGAGGTCGGCGGGCTGGTGGATGATGGCGTGGGCGCCGGCCTTGGTCAGCTCGGCGATCTCGTGATATCCCCAGGCGACACCGATCGCGGTGGCGCGGGCCGAGCGAGCCATTTCCATGTCGAAGCTGGTCTCACCGATCACCACGGTGGCGGCGGCCTCCATGCCGGTCTCCGCCATCGCCTTCAGCACCATGTCGGGGTCGGGCTTGCTGCGGCACCGGTCAGCGGTCTGCAGGGTGTGGAACCGGTCGCGCAAGCCATGCACGTCGAGGGTATGCTCCAGCCCACGCAGATTCTTGCCCGTGGCGACGCCGAGAAAGATCTCGGGCGCGATCAGTGTCTCAATCAGCTCGCGGATGCCCGGGAACAGCGGCTCCTCCGCGGTACCCTGGGCGTTGTTCACGCGCAGGTCGTGCACGATCTCGCGATAAGCGGTGGCCAGCGCGCGATGCATGGCATCGTCGGCTGCCGGCAGCAGGCGCGCGATCGCGACCTCCAGCGTCAGCCCGACGATACGCCGCACATCGGCGGCGAGCGGCGCCGGCAGATCGTGACGCGCCCAGGCCACGCCCATCGCCGAGACGATGTTGTGCTGGCTGTCGACCAGCGTGCCGTCGCAATCGAACAGGAACAGGCGGTGAGAAATGTCGGCCAGCATCAGGCGTCCAGGTCCGCGAAGGGATCGCGCTCGGGCTTGGCCGCGAATCCGAAGAAGCTCCAGGTCTTGCGCATATGCTCCGGCAACGGCGCGGTCACGTCGATCCAGCCCTTGCCTCGCGGATGCGGGATGCGCAGGCGGCGCGCGTGGAGGTGAAGTTGCCGCGCGAGGTTGTCCTTGGCGAGGAACGCAGCGCCGCCGGCATACTTGCCGTCGCCCAGGATCGGCGTGCCGAGCGCGACGCAATGCGCGCGCAATTGGTGGGTGCGGCCGGTCACCGGCATCAAGGCAAGCCATGCCGCCTTCTTGCCCGCCTTCTCGACCAGGGCGAACTCGGTCACCGCGCGCTTGCCTTCCTCGTCGACGTGGACGCGCTCGGCGCCCTTGCCGCCGGCTTTCTGCAGCGGCGCATCGATGCGGCCGGCGCGCACTTCCGGGACACCGACCACGACCGCCCAATAGATCTTGCGTGCGTCCTTGTGGCGGAAGGCTTCGGTCAGGTGCTTGGCCGCGCGTGCATTGCGCGCCAGCGCGAGAACGCCGCTGGTGTCGCGGTCGAGGCGGTGCACCAGGCGCGGCCGCTCCTTGGCATCGAACTGCAAGGCATCGAGCAGGTCATCGACGCTGGTCGAAAGACCGCTGCCGCCCTGCACCGCGAGGCCGGCCGGCTTGTCGATCACCAACACGTCGTCGTCCTTATAGAGCACCGACTTCAGCAGCGTCTTCGCCCAGCCGGCATCCGCCGCACGCGGTCGGCGTGGTTGCTCGGGGGATCGTTCGGGCGCTTCGCCCAGCGGCGGAACGCGCACCACCTGTCCCGCTTCGACGCGGTCGCCGGCCTTGGCGCGTTTGCCGTCCAGCCTGATCTGGCCGGTGCGCAGCAGCTTCTCCAGCCGGCCGTGGCCGAGCGCGGGGAAGTGCCGCTTGAACCAGCGGTCGAGCCGCTGGTCGGCATCGTCGTTCTTGATCTCGATCTGCTGCACGCCGCTCATGGGCGTGAGACAGCACGAAAGGCGGGATGAATCAAGCCGCCGCGCGGTTGCGGGGCAGCCACTCCAGCAATCGGTCCGTCGCCATCAGGTAGGCGCCGATCTGCGCCATCTCATCGAGCCCGGCATCGCTCGCGCCCGAGATGGCGTCGGTGGCAAGGACCAGGCGGAAATCGCGGTTGGCGGCGGCGTAGACGGTGGACCTGGGAGAGGCCGGGAAATCGGTGCCGCAGATAACGATGGTGGAAATACCGAGGGACTTCAGATGCTCTTCGACGGGAGTCTGGAAAAAAGCGGAAAGTCGCGGCTTGTAGCAGATCCATTCCTTCGGCCCGATCTCCTGCATCTTGCCCTCAAGAAGCAGATCGGGCTGCAAACGCAGCCCGGATGTCGGTTTCAGATCGTCGATGATCTCGGCGCCGAGGGTGCCCGGCATGACAATGCGCTGGCCGGCCTCGATCAGCGCACGATGGCACAGATCGACGTTGGAGCCGTTGCAGCGATAGAGACGCACCATGTGGACGATGGGCGCGTGATGCGCGCGGAACGCTTCGACCAAGTGTCGCATCTGCGTTGCCGCCGCGCTACTACCACTCACTGTCGCTGGTGCACCTGGATTTATGAAATCGCGTTGAGCATCGATGACAAGCAACGCGGCCTTTTGGCGCTCCGGCGACAGGTAATCTTGCATCCCCGAACCCTGAATGTTTGTTTCCACGATTGTCGTTCCTGGGACTGGCCCCACCCCCCTAGGTCCAGTCACAAGCGGCGACCCTAGCGACGGCATTGTAACGGGACAAGTCCATTCGGCGCATGACACAGCCGCCAATTCTGCATTTCTCGCATGGATCGAAAAGGGGTCGGATATGCCTGGAAACAGGCCCCAAACTACTCGTCGGCGTCGCCTTGCGCCTTCTTCGCGCGCAGGCGATCCCAGTATTCTATGCGCTTCAGGATCTCGCGCTCGAAGCCCCGCTCGACCGGCTGATAGAAGCGCTCGCGGGCCATTCCGTCCGGGAAATAATTCTGGCCCGAGAAGCCTTCGGCGGTGGCGTGATCGTAGTTATATCCTTTGCCGTAGCCGAGATCCTTCATCAGGCGCGTCGGCGCATTGAGGATATGCTTGGGCGGCATCAGCGACCCGGTCTGGCGCGCGGCCTCGTTGGCGGCGCCGAGCGCCTCGTAGGCGGCATTGGATTTCGGCGCGGTGCCGAGATAGATGACGCACTGCGCGATCGCGAGTTCGCCCTCCGGCGAGCCCAAGCGATCGTAGG
>DATEOK010000176.1:0-18856 GCA_035274225.1 Dongiaceae bacterium | reverse complement strand
CTTGGGTCCGGGCGAGATTGAGACAGTGAATGTGAAGGTCTGCCCGAGATTGATTGGTCGATAGCCAGTTGGCGTCACATAAAGCGACGGTGGAACGAACTGAAGCGTATCGCTCTTGAAGGTGAAGGTAGGCCAATCAGTCTCTGCGCTTGCGTGGAACTCGTGCATGTAGCGCGCAGGTGAAACGGGAGGGTCTGACGGTTTGCCCGGCATCCCCTCGACATCGCAGTACCGCGGAGCTGGCGCACTGATCACCGTATTCTTGGCTGGTGCAGGTGAGAATCCGGAGATGGACGTCCCATCCAACGTCGCATTCAAAGGATTTACGTATCCATCAAGCAACTCAATGCTTAGCGGCGTTACGGGCGCATCGGTCCAACTCACCCCGGACAGATTTGATCCCGGTGGGTCGACGATCCGGAGAACATGGCATCCCGCCAGCACCAGCGCAGCCGACAGCGTGATCGCACTTCCGGCAATCTGTTTCATGGCCCCCTCCTACGAACGCAAGATCGTGCGCTCTATTGGGAAGTCCCGTATTGAGACGATCGCATAAGCGCGCTTACAGATGGCTTACGACGAGAACGCCGCAGATCGCGCCGTCCTGCTCCATCTTGAAAATGCGACAGCCATATCAGTGAGAGCAGCTGATGCAACCGGCGTGCCGCCGGGATCAGAGCTCTTCCTCTGCGGCGATCGCCTGTCCAATCGACAGCAGCGTGCGGTGCGAAACCGTCACCCGATGGCCGCGATCCATCCGGCGCCAGGCGCTGAGCCTGGGCGCGTTGCGCGGATTGGCGACGAAGGCGGCCGGCAGCCCGAACTCGGCGCGCAACAGCGCTTTTGCACTGCCCTCATGCTGCGTGCCGAACTCGATCTCCGCCGCCGGCAACGGGCGCAGAAAGCTGATCCTGAGGTAGACCGCCGACTGGTCGATCAGGGCCTGCACATGGGTCGCCATCTTGGCCGCCAGCTCTGCCGTCGCGGCCGGCCGTCCGCCGCGCGGCGCGTGCTTGATGGCATCGGCGCCGGCGCGGAGCAGGTCGCGGTCGACGAACTCGGACAGGTGACTCATCAGGAGCGAATAGAGCCTGCCGTCCGCCGCGAGCTCGATCAGGCTGGCGATGACGTCGCCTAATTTTGCGCCGGCCTTGGCGGCGAATTGCAGCTCGCGCGGGGCGATTGCCTGGGGTCCGCTCATGCGCAGAACCCGCGGCGGCACAATTGCAGCGCTCCGCCGGAACCGTTGCCGCGGTGCGGCTGAGGGCGTCAGCTCCAGATTGGCAAAGGTCGCGGCCGCGCTTGCAGCGTCGGCCACCTGGTCGGTGGCGCAGGCGGCGATGATCATGTTCGCGACGTGGCGCGGCTCCTGCCGCGCGCCGCCACGGCCCCGGCCGCCGCTGGCAACCAGCCGCGCCTCCCGCAGGTTGCGCGCAATCAGTTGCATCGTTTCCGGCCGATCTCCCAACAGGAGCGCCATGAGCGTAGCGAGATGGTTCAGCGTCAGCATCGTGAATGGGAGCACAAGTCCGTTATGATATCGGGAATATATTGGATTTTTAATCCGTTTCAAAGGCAAAATAACGTCCGCGGGCGGCGGCTGCCCGATTCAGCCTTGCTTCGACGGAAACGCTTCGGCGATCACCTTGGCGATCAAGGCAGCGACCTTGTCGAAGTCGTACGGCTTCGGGATGAACGGAATCCGCCGCTGATCGGCGAGGCTCGGCATGACCGCGCGCACGCCCGAGGTGAGAATGACGGGTACGTTTGGGTGATGGATGTTCATCCAGACGGCGAGCGACAGTCCGCCGGTGGCGCCGGGCAGGTCAACATCGCTGAACACCAGATGAACGGTTGGATGGGAGGCGAGGACGGTTGCAGCCTCGATCACCGTGCCGGCCTCGACGACATGATACCCCTTGCTCCGGAGATGATCGGCGGCCGACACGCGCAGAAGCGCATCATCCTCCACCAGCAGAACGGTCCGACGCTCCTCCCCGGCAACCTGGTCCGCCGCTGCCCCCATACGCACCCTCCTTCTCCAAACGAACCAACCCGTCGGAGCTTGAAATAGTTCCCAAGAATCAACCGGGCTTGGGCCGATGCTTCTCGAACAATAGCTTCAGACGATCGATGATCAGATCCGGATGATAAGGTCGCTTGCCTGGCCCCTGCCCACACAGTTCGCCCGCCTTTTTCGCGGTCATGGCAATGCCGGTGGTCAGGATGACCTCGATACTGCCGAAGCTTTCTCGGATTCGCTGCGCCAAGGTAAATCCGTCGAGCGCGCCCTGCAACTTGACCGCGGACAGGATGGTGTCGACCTTGACACCGGCGCCCAGAATGCTCAGTGCCTCCTCGCCCGTGATGGCTTCCACCACGCGATAGCCGCATTCACGCAGATAGTCGGCGACGGTCATGCGGACCAGAACGTCCGGCTCCACCACCATCACGGATTCTATGACTCTGCTTCCGATATGACTCGATCGTTTGGACATCCCATAACAATGCCTCGCAAACAGGCGTGTTCCGAACGCTGCGGGGGAAAAGGCGCGGCCAAGTGGTTGAGACGTGTACACCAAATCACTCCGCACGCGTGGAACGTGCGAAGTGAGCGGACTCGAAGTGCCGCGCTAGGCCGCGCGCTTGCCGCGCTTGCGCGTTGATTTGCTGCGGGCTGCCGGACGACGCTTCGGCGCGGTGCGCCCACCCTCGCCTTTGCTGGCGCCCCGCAGGCTCGCTTTCAGCGCTTCGGTGATGTCGACCACGTTGCTGTCGCGCTTGGGTTCCTCGGCAAAGACGACCTTCTTGCCCTTGTGCTTGGCTGTCACCAGCTTGTGCAGCGCCTCCTGATAGCGGTCCTCGAACATGCCGCGGTCGAATTTGCCGCTGATCCGCTCGATCAGGGTTTCCGCCATGTGGAGGTTGTCCTTGTCGACCTTCACGTTGTCGATGTCGTCGAACGCATCCTCGGGCTTGCGGATCTCGTCGGGATCGCGCAGCGTGACCAGAATCATGCCCTTGCCCCGCGGCTGGATCATGACCGGCCGTTCGCGGCGGCCGATGACCGCATGGCCGAGGCCGGCGACCTCCTTGGCCTTCAATGCGTCGCGAATGGTGGCGAAGATGTCGACCGTGCTCCTCGCGCCCTTGCCGCGCGCATCGGGTTCGAGCAGGTAGGGCTTCTCCCAGTACAGCCAGTCGACCTCGGCGATCGGCACCACACGCTCGATGTCGATGACGTCCGAGCTCTCGATCTTCAGCTTGTCCAGCTCCTCGGGCTCGACGGTGACATATTTTCCTTTCTCGAACTCATAGCCCATCACCGTCTCGTCGCGGTCGACCACGTCCTCAGTCTCGGAATCGATCATCTGCATGCGCAGCCGGTTGCCGGTCTCGCGGTTGAGCTTGTGAAACCTGATCTTGTCCCGCTCGGTGGTGGCGGGCGTCAGGTTGATCGGGCAGGTCACCAGGGCCAGCCGAAGCTGGCCGCGCCAGAATGGCCGGGCCATCGCGGATCCTCGTGTTCGTTACCTAGAAAAAACACCCCAAGCCGCGCCGCTGTTCCGAGGGAAATGGCGCTGCCGTTTGCGCATGCGTCCCCACTTTCCGGCTGCGCAATCTACATCCCTTCCGTATAACTGAGAGCGGGTTGGCGCGAGCACGGCGATCGGGGGCGGATGGACGGGGCATATCTCGGCATTTTCATCGATACACTTGTCATCCTGACGGCCGCGGTCGTCGGGGCCTCGCTCGCCGAGCGGTTGAAGCTCAGCTCCATTGTCGGCTACCTCGCTGCCGGATTGCTGATCGGCCCGGCCTTCCTTGACCTGATCCGGGACGTCCACGCGCCCCAGGCCCTGGCGGAGCTCGGCATCGTCTTCCTGCTCTTTACGGTGGGGCTGGAGCTGCCTTTGGAACGGCTGCGGCAACTCCCGCGGGCCATGTTCGTGCTGGGCGGACTGCAGGTCATGATCACCACCGCGTTGCTGGCGGGGGTGTGCATGCTGCTGGGCCTCGGCGGCCCGGCCTCGGTGGCAATCGGCGCCGCTCTGTCGCTGTCCTCGACCGCGATCGTGCTGCGCCTGCTGGCCGAGCGGCGCGAGATGCATTCCCGGCTCGGCCGCGGCGCACTCGGCATCCTGATGACCCAGGATCTGGCGGTCGGTCCCCTGCTCGTCCTCATTCCCGCCCTGCGCGGGACACCGCTGCAGATGACGCAAGCCGTCGGTCTCAGCGTCCTCACGGCGGTGGCGGTGACGATGCTCATCCTTGGCATCGGGCGCATCGCCTTGCGGCCCGTGATGAACGCCATCGCCGCGACCCACAGCAAGGAGATCTTCGCGGCGCTGACGCTGCTGATCGTGCTCGCCGCCGGTGCGGTTACTCATACCGCGGGCCTTTCCATGGCGTTCGGCGCGCTGCTCGCCGGCATGCTGCTGGCGGATACCGCCTACCGCCATCAGGTGGCGGCGGAGATCGAGCCGTTCCGCGGCCTGCTGCTGGGCCTGTTCTTCATGACCGTCGGCATGCTGCTCGACACCGACCTGCTGCCGCGCCACGGGCTCGAGATCCTGCTCATGCTGGCGGGGCTGCTGGCGATCAAGGGCGTCGTCATCTTTGTCTTGTGCCAGCGCCTGTTCCTGACCCCCGCGGGCTCGGTCCGGCTCGGCCTGATGCTGGCGCAGGGCGGCGAGTTCGCCTTCGTGCTGTTCGCGCTCGCCGGCCGCGAGCAGCTGCTGTCGCCGGTGCTGCAGCAGGAGCTGACCATCGTCGTCGTGCTGTCGATGATGCTGACGCCCGTGCTGATCCTGGCCGGAGATCGCCTCGCACCCCGCATCGCCCGTCGAACGGAGGTTGCCGAGGATTCCCTGCCCTTCCTGCCCGAAGGCGTCCGCGATCATGTCATCATCGCTGGCTATGGCCGGATCGGCGCGGCGGTGTCGGACCGGATGGCGAAGGCCGAGATCCCGTGGGTCGCGATCGATGCCGACCCCAACAACGTCAACCGCGCGCGCCGCCGTGGCCTCCCGGTCTATTACGGCGACGCCGGCCGGATCGAGGTGATGGAAGCGCTCGGCCTCGCCGATGCCAAGGCCATGGTGATCGCCATCAATGACGCCGAGAAAGCCGTGCACCTGGTGGCGCTGGTTCACTACGTGCTGCCGGAAATGGTCATCCTGAGCCGGGCCTTCGACGACGAGCATGCCAAGGAGCTGCGGGACGCCGGAGCCCACTTGACCGTGCCGGAACCCTCCTCGATCGGCGATACCATGGCCGACGCCCTGCTGCAGGCGCTGACACCGAAGCCCAGATTCGACGAATAGGCACAGCTGGCGCCGCGCCGGGATTCGCCCTAGACTCCCACCATGCTGCTGGAGATCTTCTCCGATACGGTCTGCCCCTGGTGCTACATCGGCAAGCGCCGGCTGGAGCGCGCCTTGCGCCTGCGGCCGCAGCCGGGGCTCACCCGCCGCTGGCGGGCGTTCCAGCTCAATCCGGGCCTGCCCGCCTCCGGCATGGACCGGCGGCAATATGTGATCGCCAAGTTCGGCAGCCTGGAGCGCGCCCAGCGGCTGTATGAGGCCGTTTCGCGCGTCGGGGCGCAGGAAGGCATCAAGTTCGAATTCGACCGCATCGTGCGCACGCCCAATACGGTGCGGTCGCATCGCCTGCTCTACGCCGCAGCCGAGGAAGACAAGCAGCCGGAATTGCTCGAGCTCATCTTCAAGGCCTATTTCACCCAGGGGCAGGATATCGGCGATCCCGAGGTCCTGACCGAGCTCGGCGAGGAAACGGGCGTGTCCGGCGCCGCGATCGCCGACGCCCTGGTCGATGGCGGCCGGCTGGATTCGGCGATGACCGAAGACCTGCAATCCCGGCGGATCGGGATCAACGGCGTGCCGTTCTTCGTCTTCAACGGCCGCTTCGGCCTGTCCGGCGCGCAGGAGCCCGAGGCGCTGCTCAACATGCTCGACCTGGCTCGCGAGGAAGACACGCAAAAGGGCGTGGCCTAGGCGGCGATCGTCACCAGATTCTGCATCAGCTTCTTGACGCCGCTCATGCGCGCCTTGGTGTCCGCCCAGTCCTGGCGATAGACCAGGCGGTGATCGGGCCGCAGCGTCACGATGCTCTGCCGCTTGCTGATGAACTCCACCAGCTTTGCCGGATGCGCGAAGCGGTTGTCCTTGAACGCGATCACTGCGCCCTTGGGGCCGATTTCCAGCCGTTCCACGCCGGACGAGCGGCACAACTGCTTGAACGCCACCACCTGCAGCAGGTTCTCTGCCTCGACCGGCAGCGGGCCGAAGCGGTCGATCAGCTCGGCGGCGAACGCGTCGATCTCCTGCTCGTTGGCGAGGTCCGCCAGCCGGCGATAGAGGCCGAGGCGGACATTGAGATCCTGCACGTAGCTCTCGGGGATCAGCACCGGCATGCCGATGTTGATCGTCGGCGTCCAATCCTGAGCTGCCACCTTCTCCGTTCCGCGCGCTTCACGCACGGCTTCTTCCAGCAGATGCTGGTAGAGCTCGACGCCCACCTCGCGCACATGGCCCGATTGCTCATCGCCCAGCAGGTTGCCGGCGCCGCGGATGTCGAGGTCGTGGCTGGCGAGAGTGAAGCCCGCGCCTAGCTGGTCGAGGGTCTGCATCACCTCGAGCCGGCGCTGCGCCGTTTCGGTCAGCGCCTTGCCCGGCGGCGTGGTGAGGTAGGCATAGCCGCGCAGCTTTGACCGGCCGATGCGCCCGCGCAGCTGGTAGAGCTGCGCCAGGCCGAACATGTCGGCGCGGTGGATGATCATGGTGTTGGCGGTCGGGATGTCGAGGCCGGACTCGATGATGTTGGTTGCCAGCAACAGTTCGTAGCTGCCGTCGTAGAAGGCGTTCATCGCCTTCTCGAGCGCGGTCGGCGACATCCGGCCGTGCGCCATCACGAACTTGATCTCCGGCACCAAGCTGCGCAGCCGCGCCGCCACGGTGTCCAGGTCCTCGATGCGCGGGCAGACGTAGAAGATCTGCCCGCCGCGGAAATGCTCGCGCATGATCGCCTCGCGCACGATCACCGGATCGTACGGCAGCACGAAGGTGCGCACCGCCAGCCGGTCGACCGGCGGCGTGGTGATGAGGCTCATCTCGCGGATGTTCGACAGCGCCAGCTGCAAGGTGCGCGGGATCGGCGTCGCAGTCAGGGTCAGCACATGCACGTCGCCGCGCATCTCCTTCAAGCGCTCCTTCTGCACCACGCCGAAATGCTGCTCCTCGTCGACGATCAGCAGGCCGAGCTTGGCGAACTCGATGCTCTTGGCCAGCAGCGCATGGGTGCCGATGACGATATCGACCCGTCCCGCCTTCAGCGCGTCCTTGGTATCCGCCATGTCCTTGGCGGTGATCAGGCGCGACATCTGCCGGATTGTCACCGGCAGTCCGTGGAAGCGCTCGGTGAAAGTCTTGAAATGCTGCCGGCACAGCAGCGTCGTCGGCGTCACCACCGCCACCTGCTTGCCGGACATGGCGGCGACGAACGCAGCGCGTAGCGCCACCTCGGTCTTGCCGAAGCCGACGTCGCCGCACACCAGGCGGTCCATCGGCCGGCCGTTGGCAAGGTCGGCGATCACCTCGCCGATCGCGCGCTGCTGGTCCTCGGTCTCGGCATAGGGGAAGCGGGCGCAGAATTCGTCGAACATTCCTTCCGCGGGCTGCAGCACGTCGGCGGTCTTGATCTGGCGCAGCGCCGCCGTCTTCATCAGCTGCGCCGCGATGTCCCGGATGCGCTGCTTGACCCGCGCCTTGCGCGCCTGCCAGGCGGCGCCGCCCATCTTGTCGAGCGCGACGATGGTCTCCTCGCCGCCATAGCGGCTGAGGACGTCGATATTCTCGACCGGCACGAACAGCTTGTCGCCGCCGTCATAGATCACGCGCAGGCAATCGTGCGGCGCACCGCCGACATCCAGCGCGACCAGCCCCTCGTAGCGCCCGATCCCGTGGTCGATATGGACCACGAAATCGCCGGCATGGAAGTTCGCCAGCTCGGCCAGGAAGGTATCGGCCTTCTTTTTCTTCGCGACCGTGCGGATCAGGCGGTCGCCGAGGATGTCTTGCTCGGTCAGCACCACCGCGCCGTCGGTCTGGAAGCCGTTCTCCAACGACAGCACCGCGCGGCCCATGGTGCCTGCCGGCAATGCACCAAACGCATCCCAGCTTTCGACGGTCTCCTGCTGGGCCAATCCATGCTCGCTCAGCAGATGGCCGAGGCGCTCGAGCGCGCCGGTCGAACCTGCGGTCAGCAGAACATGCCGTCCCTGCTGCTGCTCACCGCGCGCGAAGGCGGCGACGGCTTGGTACAGGTTCACGTCCGGGTTGGCGCGCGCCTCAGCGAAGCTCTTGCCGAACCGGCCGGAGCCGTTGAGCCAGCCGCCCTCGTCCGGCGCGCCGAACGGATGCAGCGCCAGCGCCACGCGTTTCTCAGTGAACTCCCGCCAGGCATTCTCGCCGATGTAGAGCCGGCCCACAGGCAGCGGGCGATAGACCGGCGCGCCGCTCTCGCGCTCGGCCGCCTGCAGGTCGCGGCGGGCCTGGTAGAAATCCTGGATCATCTCCAGCCGCGCCTTCACCGCCTCGTCGACCTGGTGGTCGAGGGTGACGATGGCGCGCGGCATGTACGCTTCGAACGGCACCAGCTCGGCGCCGAACAGCGGCAGCCAGTGTTCCATGCCGGGGAACTGCCGCCCCGCGCTGATCGCCTCGTAGAGCGGATCATCGGCGCCGGAAGTGCCGAACTCGCTGCGGTAGTTGGTGCGGAAATGCTCGATCGCGTCCGGCGTCAGTTGCAGCTCGTTGATCGGCCGCAGCGCGAACGCATCGACCTTGCCGAGGCTGCGCTGCGACAAAGGATCGAACAGCCGCAGGTCCTCGATCTCGTCGCCGAAGAAATCGACGCGTACCGGCATGTTGGTGCCCGGCGGGAACAGGTCGACGATGCCGCCGCGCACCGCGAACTCGCCGGCTTCGCCGACCGTACCGCTGCGGGCGTAGCCCTTGCCGACAAGGTAGTCGACCAGCTTGCCCTGGTCGAGCCGCCCGTCGCGCTTCAGTTCCAGCACCGCGCCCTTGAAGCCGGCCGGCGTCGGCACGCGCTGCAGGATGGCGGCGACGGTCGTCACCACCACCAGCTTGGTGCGCGTCCCCTCCTCCATCGCAGTGAGCCGGCTCAGGGCGTCGATGCGCCGCGCCAGGATGTCGCGGTGCGGCGAGGCGCGGTCGTACGGCAGGCAGTCCCAGGCCGGGAACGGGATGACCGTGAGATCGGGCGCCATGAAGCCCAGCATCTCGACCGTGCGCGCCATGCGCAGGTCGTCCTGCGCGACATGCAGCACGCCGCCGGGCGCAATCGCCGCCAGCCGCGCGATCAACAGGGCGTCAGCGCCGTCGGGGGCGCCGCCGACCTGATGCCGGCCGGGCGCAGGGATGACAAAGGGAAGGTCGCTCACGATCAAATACTGGTGCGATGGAACTCCGCGAGCGCCGCGATGAGCGGACGCAAAACGCCGGACGGGCACTCTTCCCGGCCGGTGACCCAGTTGTATATATCCGGGTCGCTTTCCTCGAGCAACGCGGCATAGACGCGGACCGCCTCTGCATCGAACGCATCGATCCGCTGGTCCGCGAACCGCCCGAGTAGCAGGTCGATCTCGCGCGTCCCGCGGTGCCAGGAGCGGAATTTCAGCCGTTTGCGCGCGATCTCCAGCTCGTCCGTCATCGCCCTTTTCCGCTCATCCAGGGCGGGATAGCTTGGCCGCCCTGACCATCGCCTGACGCGAGTCCGAACCCGGTGCGACCCAACATCCTCAATCCTCTGTTCGCGTCAGTAACCAGTTTGCCGGGCATCGGTCAACGGCTGGCGACTTTGGTGGAAAAGCTCGCGGGCGCGCTGGTCGTGGACCTGGTCGGTCATCTGCCCAGCGGCCTGATCGATCGCCGCAACCAGCCGCACCTCTCGACCGCCGAGGGCGGCGCGATCGCCACCGTCGTGGTGCGGGTTGAGCGGCACATGAAATCGCACAACCCGCGCCAGCCGTACAAGGTGCGTTGCTCCGATCCGACCGGGTTCATTGACCTGGTGTTCTTCAACGCGCGCGAGGACTACCTGCTGAAGACCCTGCCGCTCGGCCACGTGCGCGCCGTCAGCGGCCGCATCGACCGCTTCGGCGGCGAACTCAACATGGTCCATCCCGACCACATCGTGCCGCCCGAGGAGCTTGCCAGCATCCAGATCGTGGAGCCGGTCTATCCGATGACGGCAGGCCTGCCGCCGAAGGTCCTGCGCAAGGCGATCGAGGCGGCGCTCGAGCGCCTGCCTGGGCTGCCGGAATGGATCGACCCCGCGATCCTCAAGCAGCGGCAATGGACCGGCTGGGTCGACGCGCTTCGCACCGCGCATCATCCGCAGAATGACGGCGAGCTGTCCGCCTTGTCGCCGCCGCGCATGCGGCTTGCCTTCGACGAGCTCCTCAGCAACCAGCTAGCGCTGGCGATCGTGCGCTCGCGCGCCAAGCGCAAGGCCGGACGTCCCAACAAGGGCAATGGCGCGCTGCGCAAGCGCATCGTCGGCAAGCTGCCCTACACCCTCACCAAGTCCCAGGAGCAGGCGCTGGCCGAAATCATCGCCGACATGGCCGAGCCGACGCGCATGCTGCGCCTGCTGCAAGGCGACGTCGGCAGCGGCAAGACCGTCGTCGCTCTGCTGGCGATGGCGAACGCGGTGGAAGCCGGCGGCCAGGCCGCGCTGCTGGCGCCGACCGACATCCTCGCGCGCCAGCATTTCGCGACCTTGGAACCGTTGTGCAAGGCGGTGGGTCAGGAGATCGCGCTGCTGACCGGCCGCGACAAGGGAAAGGCGCGCGACGCCACGCTGGCACGGCTGGCGTCCGGCGCGCTGAAGCTGGTCGTCGGCACCCACGCCCTGGTGCAGGAGGATGTGGAATTCGCCGACCTGCGCCTGGCCATCGTGGACGAGCAGCATCGCTTCGGCGTGGAGCAGCGCATGGCCCTCGCCGACAAGGGCGCCGGCGTCGACCTGCTGGTGATGACCGCGACGCCGATCCCGCGTACCCTGATGATGACGGCCTATGGCGACATCGACGTGTCGAAGCTGACCGAGAAGCCGGCGGGCCGGCAGCCGATCGACACCCGCACGGTGCCGCTGGAGCGCCTGCACGAGGTCGCCGACGGCCTCAAGCGCGCGATCGCGCACGGCGCACGCATCTACTGGGTCTGCCCACTGGTGGACGAGTCAGAGGCAGTCGACCTCGCCGCCGCGACCGAGCGGCATCGCGTGCTGCGCCAAAGCTTCGGCGATCGCGTCGGTCTGGTCCATGGCAAGCAGAAGGCGGCCGAGCGCGATGCCGCCATGAACGCCTTCGCCGCCGGCGATCTCGACATCCTGGTCGCCACCACGGTGATCGAGGTCGGCGTCAACGTGCCGGAAGCGACGGTGATGGTGGTGGAGCATGCCGAGCGCTTCGGCCTCGCGCAGCTGCACCAGCTGCGCGGCCGCGTCGGTCGTGGTGCGGCGAAATCGAATTGCGTGCTGCTGTATCAGGCGCCGCTCGGCGAGACCGCCAAGGCGCGCCTGCAGATTCTGCGCGAGACCGAGGATGGCTTCCGGATCGCGGAAGAAGACCTGCGCCTGCGCGGCGGCGGCGAGTTGCTCGGCACGCGCCAGAGCGGCCTACCCGAATTCCACTACGCCGACCTTGCGGTGCACGGCGACCTGCTGGCCACGGCGCGCGATGATGCCCGGCTGATCGTGGAGCGTGACCCGCAGCTGAAGTCGGAGCGCGGCGAAGCGCTCCGGATGCTGCTCTACCTGTTCCGCCAGGATTCCGCGATCAAGACCCTGACGTCTGGCTAGCCGGCAGCGCCGTCACCTCGACCGGCGGCGTCACGATGCCGCCGGAGACCACCAGCTTCAGCCCGTCCTCGATCGGCATCTTGAGCCGGACGATGTCCTGCTCCGGCACGAACAGCAGGAAGCCGGAGGTCGGGTTCGGCGTCGTCGGCACGAACACGTTGATCACCTCCTCCGCGGTTTTCCCCGCCGTCTTCTCCTGCACCTCGCCCTTGGTCGTGCCGGTGATGAAGCCCAGCGTCCACACGCCCTTGCGTGGATACTCGATCAGCACGCATTCGCGGAACGCCGCAGATTTGTTGGCCAGCACCGTTTCCATGATCTGCTTGATCGCGCCGTAGAGCGAGCGGATCACCGGCAGCCGGTTGAGGATGCCTTCGAACAGGTGGTTGAGGGCGCGGCCGATGATGCCGGCCGTCAAGGCACCGATCAGCGTCAGGAACACCAGCGCCAGCAGCAGCCCGATGCCCGGGATCGAAAACGGCAGATAGGTCTCCGGGTTGTACTCCTGCGGAATGACGCTGAAGACCTGCTCGTCGACGAACCGGATGAACAGCCACGCCAAGTAGATCGTCAGACTGACCGGCGCCGTGATCAGTATTCCCGCGAAGAAGTAAGTGCGCAGCCTGGCGCCGAGGCTCATCTGGAACGCGGTCGGTTTCTTTTCTGTCATCGTCCGTCCCACCTATCTCGACTGGCCTATTCAAGGGGGCTGGCCCAGCGGGCGCAAGTCCCTATACTCCCCCGCCGGGACGGTGGGACAAATGGCGGAACGAGAGTGGATCCAGGGGCATATCTGCTTCCTGGAGCGACGCGAGGTCACCTCGACATTGATCGCGGGGCTGGAACGCCATTGGGACGGCATGCGCGGCACGCGCGCCATGCCGCGCCGCGAGGACATCGACCCGGTCGAGTTGGTCCCCTGGCTGCCGTACATCTCGATGGTGGAGCTGCACTACGATCCGTTCCGCGTGCGCTACCGCGTGGTCGGCACCGAGGTTGCGCGCATCATCGGCGAGGATTTCTCCAACCGCTGGCTCGATGAAACCGGCTGGGGCGAAGCCGGGATCGCGCTCAACCGCCTGCTCTATGAGCGGGTCGCAGAACAGCGCGCGCCGTCGTTCGGCCTCTCGACCGTCACCTGGCAGGGCAAGCCGGATCACGTATTCCAGTGGGTGTTGTTTCCGCTCGGTGACGGCGGCATCGTCACCCATTGCCTCAGCCTCGACGACCTCAGCGTGATCGCGCCGCGCAGTCGCTTGCTGCCGAGATGAGTCAGTACGCCGCGCCCGACCGTGCCGACTGCAGGCGCGTCAGCGTCTCTTTCACCGGCATCTGCGTCGTGTCGTTGGCATCATACTGCTTCAGCAGCTGGATGGTGAGCGTGGTGACCGCCTGCCCGTAAGCGCGCCGCACCGGCTGATAATAGAAGGGGTCGTCGTAGAACCAGCTCGGCCTGCCCCAATAGCCGTAGCGCCGCCAGCCGTACGGATAGTACGGGCCATATCCGTAGCCGTAATCCCGCGTTACCTGCACGTCGGTGTCACGCGCCTCGTTCTCGATCTTCATCGCCGCCATGCCGCGCTGGTCGGCGATCTGCGCGGCGCGCCAGATGGCGAGGTCGCGGGTCTTTGCCCGCTCCGCCAGGAGGCGCGAATCCTCTTTGCCCTGGCTGGAGGACACGCGAATGTTGGATCCGGTGTAGGTCACTTCGATCCGGTCCGTTCCGACGTCGCGCTCGCTGTAACCGAAATCGCCGGTTTGGCCGAGCGGAACCATCGCCGGCTTCGGCACCGGCGTCGAGCAGGCGGCAACCAGGGTCGCGAGCAGCGCGGCGGCCAGGAGCTTCGTTACCGGCCCAGTCTGTCTTTGGAGCATGTTCTCGCCATGGATGGATCGCACCAGCGAAAAAGTGGCGCGCCACGATCGGGCGTGCAAGTCACAAGTGTGATCAGCGCCACACGGAATCGGGATTGCCGAGCACCTCTGGGCTGACGGCGAGGCAATAGACGTCCTTGTCCCACAGCGCCTTGCAGGCCTTGCCGGCAGCCTCCTGCTTGAGGCCGACCAGCATGGCGCTGTAGCGCGCCGTGCCTTCATAGGCCTTTTGCACGATCGCCGGGCGGCCGCCCTTGGCCAGTCTACCCAGGGTTTCCTTGGCGCTCTTCAGCACCTGCTCTGCCTTGCCGCGCTCTGGATAGGCGCCGAATACGACGCCCCAGCCGCTGAGGCGCGCGGCCGAGGTGATGGTCCCGCCATCCTCGCCCACGGCCGCCGTGCACTTGCCGCCCGACAGAATGGTTGGGGCCGCCCCGTTGTCGGCCGTAGTGACGATCTGCCCGAGCTCGGC
Source organism: Dongiaceae bacterium (assembly GCA_035274225.1). GTDB lineage: Bacteria > Pseudomonadota > Alphaproteobacteria > Dongiales > Dongiaceae > Dongia_A. The sequence continues at coordinate 4,599 of DATEOK010000176.1, read as the reverse complement.
CAGCGTCGCACCCTTGTCGGTATTCGCGGCGAAGGCGCGGTTGAGCAACCCCGTCATCTCGATGGTGCGCTGCCCGCGATTGGCGCTACCCAGCACCACGCCGATGACGCGGCGCCCGTCGCGGGTCGCGGAGGCCACCAGGTTGTAGCCGGAGCCGCAGGTGAAGCCGGTCTTGAATCCGTCCGCGCCGGCATAGCTGCCAAGGATGCCGTTGACTGTGCCGCGGCTGCGCTTGCCGATGGTGACGGCGCGCTGGTTGAACAGCGGATAATGCTTCGGATAGTCACGCAGCAGCGCGCTCGCCAGCACCGCTAGGTCGCGCGCCGTCGTGACTTGTCCATCGTTCGGCAGGCCGCTTGCATTGCGGAACACCGTGCGCGCCATGCCGAGCTCGCGCGCCATCGCCGTCATGCGCGCGGCAAAGGCCTCTTCGCTGCCGGCGACTTTTTCCGCCAGTGCCACCGCCGCGTCGTTGGCGGAGGCGACGATGGTGGCGTTGATCGCCTGCCGTACGGTGATCACCTGTCCCGCCTTCAGGCCGAACTTCACCGGGCTCTGGCCGGCGGCGTAGGGTGAGACCTTGATCTTGTCGTCGAAGCCGAGGCGGCCCGCCTCGATCTCCGACAACGCGACGTAGACCGTCATCATCTTGGTAAGAGATGCGGGGTACCAGAGATGATTGGGTGCATCCGACGAGATGACCTGGCCGCTCTCGACGTCGACCACCAAGCTCGCCGCGCGCGCGTCTCCGCCGGCCCACACGAGCCCAGCCAGAACCGCCAACGCAGCCAACATCGCGTGCGGCCCTCTGCACACGAACGCTTTGATCATGCCCTTCCCCGGACGCCAGCAAGCCTGCTAAAAACAGGCTCAAAATCGACCGGCATTCTATCATCAGGGAGCCAAAGTTGAAGCTGTTTGCTCGCACCACTGTGATACTTCTCACAATTATCACGATGGGTCTCAGCGCTCCTGCGAGATCGGATTATCAAACCGGCGTAGATGCTTATTCCAAAGGGAATTTTAAGCAGGCGCTGGAGGAATGGAAGCCGCTTGCCGAAGGTGGCGATGCGACCGCGCAGAACAGCGTCGGGGCGCTCTATGACCATGGCCTCGGGGTCGACGAGGACGATGCGACCGCTGCCTACTGGTACCAGCTCGCGGCCGACCAGAACCTGCCCCTCGCCATGCGCAACCTCGCCAACATGTATGCCGGCGGCCATGGCGTGCCGTTCGACCAAGCGCTCGCGGAGTCCTGGTACGAGAAGGCAGCCAAGATGGGCGACCCGGGCGCCATCAAGCGCATGGCGACCTTGCAGCCCGCCGGCGAGTTCGCCGCGGCCGCTGAACCAGCGACCATAGCGGAGGCAACGCCGGCCGAGCCGGCGCCAACACCGGCCGCTGAACCGATGACGGTGGCAGGTGACGATCAAGCCTCCGAAGCTGCTCCAGTCGCTCCGGCGCCAGCACCGGAGGCTCAGCCTGCAGCAGAGCCTGCTCCGGCGGAGAACACGGCAACGGCGGAGAGTCCGGCTGCTGCGCCGGGCGATCCGAACCAGCCACTGCAATATGGCGATACCGGTTCGCCGGCGCCCGCCCCTGCGGCGACGCCGGCCGCGACCCAACAAGCCGCCGTCACGCCTGCCCCGAGTGATCCGGGAAACTGGCTGATCGGCATGTGGCAGGGCCCGTCGCTCGGATGTCCGCCCAATGGCGGCCTGGAATTCGCGCCGGACCAGACACTCTCCTACTACGGTGGCCAGATTGCGGCGCGGCTGAAGGCCAAATACGAAGTCGCCGGCGACCGCGTCACCGTCACCAGCATCGGTGTCGATGGCGTCGGCAGCAAATACGAGTATGAGCGGCGGGGTCCCGACACTTTCGTCATCGCCGCGGTCCCTGCCGACATGCCGAGTTCGCTGATCGGTGTCGAGCATCACCGCTGCGGCGCCACGCCGAAGGTGGCTGCGGCGCCGCAAGCCGCGCCGGCACCCGCTCTCGCCCCGGCTCCGCAAACGGCTGCACCGACGCCGAAGTCCTTCGTGCCGGAGGAGCCGGTCGCCGCAGCGCAGCCAGCGCCCAAGCCGGTGCCGGTGAAGCCTGTGGCGGAGGCGCCCAAACCCGCGCCGATCCAGGGCGGGCAGCAAGCCACCGTGCCGCAGCCGTCGGCAGCGAGCCCACTGGATGCCGGCTGGGAAGCGTTCGGCCGCGGCGACTATGCCGGCGCTCTCGCGATCTGGCAGCCGCTCGCCGAGCAGGGCGACGTCAACATGCAGCTGCTGATCGGCTCGATCTACGACCTCGGGCAAGGCGTGCCGCAGGACGACGCCGAAGCGGTGAAATGGTACGAGCGCGCGGCGACGCAGGGCTCGGCCAAAGGTCAGTATCAGCTTGGCGCCCTCTACGCCCGCAGCGCGCAGGTCAAGGACCCGTTCCAGGGCTACAAGTGGCTCACCATCGCCGCTCGCACCCTCGAGAGCGGATCGCAAGGCGGCGTCACCGCCGACCAGGCGACCACGCTGCGCACCTTGATCCAGAGCGAGCTGAGCAAGGACCAGATCGCCAAGGCGAAGGCGGAAGCGGACGCGTTCAAGCCCAGCAAGGGATAGGCTTCACCACGCCGTCATGGTCGCGCTTGGCGCGACCATCCACGAGTTTGCCTGTTGCAGCTCGGTTTCGCACAACGAAACTCGTGGATGGCCCGCCGACGAATGTCGGCCTGCGCCGACGGACCAAGTCCGACCATGACGGCATAGAGTGCCGTCACTTGATCCACACCGCGCTCGAGGCGCTGTTGCCGTCGCGGTCGATGACCGTGACGCGGACCTGGCCGCGGCCGTCGGGGTTCCACTGCGCCTGGCGGCGATAGGGCTGTGAGTCGATCGGCAGGCCGTTGACCAGCCAGCGCAACGGCAGCGCGCCGCCATTGGCCTGCAAGATGAGCGCCGGCAACGGCTGGTCGGCGCCGGCCAGCTCCAGGGTCGCCCCGTCGATCGGATAGGAAATACGCACGCTCTTGGTCGCGATATCGTCGCCCATCATTGCGCCGGGCCGCACGCGGAACTGGCGCAGGTTGGCGGGCAGGCTGGCATTGTCAGCAACGATAACGCCCTGCGGCACGGTCGCCGGCAGCGCGGACTCACCCTTCGGCAGCAGGTCGAACGCTTCGAACAGGATCGGCGCGGCGTCGGCGCGGCCCATGCGGCCCGGGGAGAATGTGCCGTCCGGCCGGCCGACCCAGACGCCGATCGTAAAGTCGCGCGTGTAGCCGACCGCCCAGGCGTCACGGAAGCCGAACGAGGTGCCGGTCTTGTAGGCGATCGGCTGCGCGTTGCGCCGGTTGCCGGCGGCGAGGAAACTCGGCGGCGGCGGCGTGTCGAGCAGGATCGAGGTGACGTAGTAGGCCGACTTCGCCGACATGAGAGGCTCGAGCGTGGTTGCTTCCGCTGCGGTGCCGCCGAAGCTTAGTGGTGCGGCATCCCCCTGGTCGGCAAGATCGACGTAGAGCGTCACCAGCTGCTCCAGGCTGATGCCGACGCCACCGAGCGCGACTGGCAGGCCGGGCAGCTTCGCCTCGGTCGGGAACGTCAAGGGCACGCCGGATTCCGATAGCCGCTGCACGAAGCGCAGCGGGCCGACGCGATCCAGCAAGGCCACCGCCGGAATGTTGAGCGAGGCCTGCAGCGCTTCGCGCGCGCTGATCTGGCCGCGGAAATGGCCGTCGAAGTTCTTCGGCGCGTAATCACCGAAACGCAGCGCGACGTCCGGCATCGTGGTCTCAGGATGCGCCGCCAATTCGTCAAACGCCATGGCGTAGATGAAGGGCTTGAGCGCCGACCCTGGCGAGCGGATTGCCGCCACCATGTCGTTCTGTCCGAAGCGGCGGTTGGCGAAGAAGTCGCTGGAGCCGACATAGCCGCGCACCTGCCGCGTCTTGTTCTCCACGGCAAGGATGGCGATGGTCGCGCTCGGCTCGAGATGGAACTGGTAGCGCCGCGCGATCTCGAGCAAGGCGCGCTGCAAGTCACCGTCGATCGACGTCTGGATGATGCGCTCAGCCGGTTGCTCGCGGGTCACCCGATCCGCCAAGTGCGGCGCGTTCAGCGGAAACTCCTGGCGTGCCGCCGGGACCGGCTCGCTCAGCGCCGTTTCGAGCGCGCTTACCTCGACCAGGCCGCGCTCCTGCATCAGGCGCAGTACCTTGTCCCGCGCGCTCTTCGCGGCTTGCGGGAAACGGTCTGGCCGCACCGTCTCCGGCGCTTGCGGCAAGGCGACCAGCAGTGCCGCTTCGGCGTCGGTCAGCCGCCGCGGCTCCTTGCCGAAATAGGCAAGGCTGGCGGCGCGCACGCCTTCGAGGTTGCCGCCGTACGGTGCGAAGGTGAGATACGCCCCGAGAATCTCGTCCTTGCTCAGGCGTTGCTCGATCTGCAGCGCGCGGCCTATCTCGGCCAACTTGGCGCCGAGGGTCCGCGGGCTCGGTTCCATCAGCCGCGCCAGCTGCATGGTCAGGGTCGAGGCGCCCGACACGATGCGACCGTGGCTCACCGCCTGCCACGTCGCCCGCCCCGCCGCCAGCACGTTGACGCCCGGATGCGTGCG
>DATEOK010000175.1:0-4311 GCA_035274225.1 Dongiaceae bacterium | reverse complement strand
TCATCAGCCACCGGGACGGGGCAGTTCATCGATAGCACATGGCGGGCATTCGCCACGGCCAATCCGCAGCTGTTCGCGGGCATGACACCGGACCAGGTCATGGCGGCGCGCAACGATCCCAAGTTGGGCCAGGCGGCAGTCACCTGGCTGGCGCAGCAGAACGCGACGGAGATGAAGGCGCAAGGCGTGGAGCCATCCGGCACTTCGCTCCGTGTGGCGCACTGGGTCGGCGCCGGGCCAGCTGCCAAGATCATGCAGGCGCCGGACCAGACGCCCGTCAGCAGCTTCCTCAGCCCCGAGGCGGTCGCGGCGAATCCCGAGCTGGCGACGATGACGGCGGGACAGATGCGCCAGCGCTTCGCCAATGTGCCCAACCCGAGCTTCCTGCAGCCGCAGCAGCCCGGTCGGGTGCAGGTCGCGTCTGCCGACACCGGGACGCGCACCGACGCCACCACGACGCCTCCAGCGCCCGGCGCGCAGCAACCTACGCAGCAGCCACCACAGCAGCAGCCACAGCAGCAGCCACAGCAGCCGGCGCAGTCCGGCGAGCCTATCCCGCCGCCGGGGCAGCTCACGGCGCGACAGATGGCGCAGTACCGGGCACTGAACCCGCGCACCACCGACCCGAAAGACTCCGCCGCGATGCTGGAGCGGTTCGAGCAACACAACGAGCAGCGGCGCCAGCACGCGGCGGCGGCCACGCGGCAGGCTCAGGCCGACACACGGCTGGCGCAACAGGACGCCGCGGCGGCGGAGCAAACGAATTACAACCGCGCCCAGGATGCAAAGAAGGAGATCCTGGCTGCGGAGGACCGGCGCATCAAGGAAGAAGACCGGCAGATAAAGCTCAAGGCCGATCAGGAGGCTGCACTGCGCGCGGGGCGGGAGGACGAGGCCAAGGCGCTGGCAGCCAAGGCGCTGGAGAGTAAAACCCGGTTCGATCAATCCAACACGCTGCGCGACGAAGCCACCAAGATCACCGAGACATTCCGCCCGGTGCAGGAATCATACGAACGCATCGGCGCAGCCGCCGCCGCCGGAAACAGTCTGGGCGATCTGGCGCTGATCTACACCTACACTCGCCTGCTGGACCCGGCCACCGTTCACGAGGAGGAAGTCAAACGCGGCATGAAGGCTGGTGGACTGGCAGAATACGTCTCCGGCTGGCTAGCCAGGGTCACCAAGGGTGAGTCCCTGACGCCCGCTGTGCGCCAGCAGTTTGCTGAGATGGGGCGCAAATTTTATGACGTGCGAAAGAAGGGTTACGAGAAAGAGCTGGGCGCATATCGTCAGTTGGCGGAAAAATTCGGCCTTGATCCGGACTCTGTCGCGGTCTCTCTCGCCCGAGACCAGGGTCCGCCTCCTGGCATGACTGTGGTGATCCCATGACAACCGCAGTCGATGCCAAGGGCAATTACTTCACCAAAGATGCCGCTGGCGAGTGGAAACCAGCCGAGATGTCGCCAGACGGCAAGTCGGTGCGCGACGGTGGAGAGTGGAAGCCAATCCCGGCGCCAAAGGCAGCGGCGGAGGAGGCGCAGCCGGCGTTCGATCAGCCGGCCTACATGCGGCCGAACCCGCAGGGAGTGGTACCCGCTGTTGAGCGAGGCACCGGGCTGGGCGCGCGCGACATGATCGAGGGCGTGTTTGGCGGTCCTTACGCCCTGATCGCCAAGGGCATCAACGCAACCGGACTGCTGCCGCGCATCAATCCGCTCGCCGAGAACCTGACCCGGTGGGGCTTTCCGCAATCCGAGACGGAGGTTGAGCGCGGGATCTCAGCAGTCCAGCGGCCTGTCGCTAATGTAGCCGCAACCGTGGCCACCGGCGGCGCCATGCGGGGCGCTTCCAGCCCGGTTACCCGCACGGTCGGGGAGACGCTCAAGGCGCAGCCGGTTTCCCAGGCCGTCGCAGCGGGCGCTGGTGGCGCGGTAGAACATGCGACCGACAACCCATATCTCGGGCTCGCGACCAGCGTGGTGACGCCGCTCGCTGGTCAGGCCGTTCGTGCGACCGGCAGGGCTGTGGAGAACGCCATCATCGGCAACGTATCGGCACCGGATGCCGATCTCGGCCGGCTGGCAATCGACAAATACAAGATCCCGATCGGGGCGCCTGACCTGACAGACAATCAGATGCAGCGCACGATGATCGACCAGGGCGGCAAGCTGCCATTCTCCGGGGCCCGAGGGGCGGCGCAGAAGGAGCACGCAGCCTGGCAGGGCGCCATCATCAAGGAGATGGGTGACGATGCCACGGCCTTTCAACCGCATGTCATGGAACGGACGGCTACCCGCTTAGGCCAGGGGTTTGACGACGCTGCGGCCCGCACAACGATCGGCCAGACGGAAACATCTCGGCTGGTCGATGACCTGGCGACCGTCGTGCCGGAGGCGCGCAAGGTCCTCGGCCCCAACGAGATCGCGCCACTACAGGAGCAGATCCGCGACATCACGGCGCTGATCGGTCAGAATAACGGCGAGATAAGCGGCGCGGCATACCAGGCGCTGACGCGGGCAAAGGCGCCGCTTGATCTGCTGGAGCGAAGCTCTGATCCGAACGTCAGGCATTTCGCGGGCAAGGTGCGCGACTACATCGACGACGCTTTCCAGCGTTCGGCCACGCCAGCGGATCAGGATGCATTGTCGAAGCTACGGTATCAGTATCGCATCATGCGGACGGTTGACCCTCTGGTCGCCGGCTCGCGCGATGGCAACATCACGCCGGCCGGGTTCATGCAACAGGTCAAGACGGCATCCCGGCGTTTCGACTCGCCGACCGGCGGCATGGCCTATACCGGCGGCGGGAACATTGGCGAGCTGGCGAAGATCGGCAATCTCATGCGCAAGGCGCCAGACTCGGGAACCGCTGACCGTGCCGTGGTCAATCTGGCGGCTACCGGCAATCTTGCTGCGCTGGCTCCGTTCACGCCAGAAACGGCGCTGACGATCGGCAGCGTCCTGGCGGCCAATCGAGCTGCCGGCAGTTATCTGCGCAGCGGCGCGACGACGAACCGCTTGATCGAGAATGCTCTTGGAACTGCGCCGGGGTTTGGCGATCGCTGGCAAAAGGCGCTGCAGACTGGCACCGTTGCTGCCCTGGAGGCAGGGCTGAGAAACCCGCTCATGCAGGACTAGCGCGACTCTGCGAGCCGTGGCTCAATGCCAAACGGAGATGAACCGATGACCTAAAAAAAGCAAAGGGCCACCCGGCAAAGGGCAGCCCAAAGCGGAACTGAAGGATCTTGCAAATCCAGTTCCGCATATTCAGCGCCGAAAAGCAAGCCCTCGGGCTGATGGGGATCTGCGCCTTGCCGGCTGCCCTCTGCGGAGGGAGGCAGGATGCGACGTTGGCACAAGGGAAGCCTGTTCGGACCCGGGCCGAGGCGCCCGCTGGACAGGAACGGCAAGGCCCGCTGGCGATGGCTGGTGCGTGTCGCCGCCAGGGCCTCAAGGATCACGCCCAAGGCCGAGTGGGTGGCGGAGGAGCTGCTCGACCACCTGGGAACCGACGGGCGCTGTGACCCGTCCTACGAGCGGATAGCGAGCACTGGCGACTTTTGCTCCAAAACCGCGGAACGCGCCGTCGAAAGACTCGAAGGTCTGTCGCTGCTGCGGAAGCAGCGAAGGCTGGTGCGACGTGGCTGGCGGACCGAGCAGACATCCAACGCTTACGAGCTGATCATCCCAGGCGAGGCAGAGGCGCCTCCGCCGGCTCAGCGTCCTGCCTCAAGAGCTAAAATACTTGAGTCTTGTTCCAAGGACAGCTTGTCTACCGCAGCAAATCCAATCGGCCTGCCGCCCGGTTTTGAGGCGAGGGCCGCCGCCAAGATCGCGGAGGAGAAGCGGATTCTGCGGGAACGCTGCCGCTATTCGGCCAGGCGATGAATGATGTGGGCGCCGAGCGCGACCGTCCCCCAGCTGAAGCCGATGAGCAGGCCCCAGTAGAGGAATGTAAAGAGCGAATCCTTTGTGCTCCATGGACGATCGCGTTCGGCATGGCGTTTGGCCATCCTGGCATCCCACTCCGCCCACTTCTCGGCCTCGGTCTTGTCGCTCACGGCAGTCTCCTCAGAAGGCGATGAACCGGCCCAGCAACACGCCTGCACCGATCAGGCCGGCAGCCGCAGCTATCGCCGTGACGACGAACTTGCGCGCCTCCCACTTCATGTCGGCGCGCAGCTTCTCCGCCTCACGCATCAGCTTGTGCTGCTCGGCGATGAACTTGCGCGCTTCCTGCTCCGCGCGGTTCGTCCGGACATCAAGCGGAATGTCGTCGCTCGGTGGGATCACGGCACCTGCCGGATCGTTA